>DAOTTW010000443.1:0-4863 GCA_034437615.1 Anaerolineae bacterium
AAACAAAACTCAAGCCGCTTGTAGGCTTTCGTGACCCTTTAAAAACCACAAACGCCCTGTGGCAAAAGTGCGGAATGTGGGAAAATGGGCCTGGCTAAGCAGTTACATGGCGGCTGACGCCAAGAATGGTATCCCTGCGGTTCAATGTGGTTATGTAGGGACGCAGCCTGCTGCGTCCGCCACGAAAAACGCTGCCTAGATGCTGCGCGTGTCAATTTTCCAGATGAGCATGGCCTCGCCCACCAACGGCTGCGCGACGCATAGCAAGACGCTGCCCCGCGTCCCGGCTTTATCATAGGCGCTTGCCAGCGCTTGCGGCAGCTTTTCGGTGTGCGTCACATCCGCATGGTATTGCTGTGCCGTCGCTAACGCGACTTCGGCCTGCGGGAAGTGTATATTGGGGTGGATGTCCGTTTCCGTCAGGATGAGCGCATCGGCTTTTTCGGCCAATATACGATACACGCCATCGTAATCACGGTCATCCGGCACCCCGGCGACAATTACCACAGGCGGCGTCAGGCGTGCTTCCAGGCTGTGCAAGAACGCTTCGGCGGATTTGACGTTAATCGCGCCATCCACATACACGGCTGGCGCTGCTTGCAGCTTGTGCAGGCGTCCCGGCCAGCGTATCGCCGCCAAACCTGCTTGAATCTGTGTGCTGTAGGCATCGCTGCTATAGCGTAGGCCGCCCAACGCCTGATGAAGCTGTGCGACCCCTTGCAACGCCAGCGCCACATTCTCGATCTGATAGCGACCCAGCAACGGCAATTCACACTCGCCATAGCCCGGTAAATCGACACGGATGCCATCCGGCGTATCACCGAGATACTCGCCCATGTCGGCCTTCGCCAGCCAGTGAAACGACGCCCGTAGCTCCTGGGCCTCCTGCCGCAAAATATCGAGCACGCTCTGGCTCTGCGGCACGCTGATAGCGCTGCTGCTGGGCTTGATGATGCCGCTTTTGTGCCATGCGATGCGCTCTACGCTGTTGCCCATGTATTGCGCGTGCTCCAGCATAATCGGCGTGAAGAGCGACACGCGGTTCGGCACCAGCGCAACGTCATCAAAGCGCCCACCGCGCCCCACTTCCAGCACTGCCGCCGCCACGCCCTGCTCATCAAACCAGCGTAAGGCGATCAGCAGAAAAATCCCCTGTGGGCTGATATACTCTGCTTCGCTAAGCTGTGCATCAACAAGATCAATTTCCGGCTTAAGGTCGGTCAGGATGCGCAAGAAGTCGCTTTCTGGGATGGCCTGCCCGTTGATGCGGATGCGCTCATACCACGTGACCAGATGCGGGCTGGTAATCGTGCCGGTGCGGTGGCCCAGGCTTTGCAGCAATTTCGCGGCAATCGTCGCCGTAGAGCCTTTGCCCTTGCTGCCCGTCACGACGATGTATTCCCGCTGACGCCCCGGCAGGCCAAGCGCCTGCATGATGCGGCGCGTCAGTTCAGGTTTGCGGGTGTGCTCGTCCAGCTTCAACGGCGAACCAGGCGGCAACGCACGCGAAACCTGCTTGCGCCTGTGGTGGGACTTGAAGATATAATCAATCGCATCGCGTTCTTTATCAAAGCGCATAGCGCAGCAGCTTTCGTATACAAAATAATAATACGTTACCCTACTGATTATAAGCTGTGAACGGCGTGGGTCAATAAAGATCGTGCATCAGCAACAGACAAAAACAGCAAGGACGGCTATGACAAACCTGACAACACCCCCTGAGGGCTTCCATCATGCAACACCGTTTACCCTGCGCTTCCGTGACCTGGACGTGCTCGGCCACCTGAATAACGTCGTCTACCTGACGTATATGGAGCAAGCACGCATCAAATATGTGCATGAGGTGTGTGCTTGGAACGGCAAAGACTGGAATACGCTGGGCATGATCCTGGCGAAAACCACCATCGAGTATCTGCTGCCTGTGCTCTACAGAGATGACGTTATGATCTATACGCGGGTGAGCCGCTTAGGTGGCAAGAGCTTCGATATGGAGTACATTATGCTACGGCAACAAGCCGACGCAGCAGCAGAGGTCGCAGCAAGGGCGACAACGGTCATGGTCGCCTACAATTATCAGCAGGGCAGCACCGTGCCCATCCCGCAGATGTGGCGTGAGCGCATCCTGGCCTATGAGCCTGCTGCGCCGCAAGTCACCTAACCCCCCAATTTTAGGGGGTATGGTTGGCCTGGGTGACCGCATCTATTATAATGTAACGTGCCATGTATGTGAGTTACGGAGAAACTGACGTTATGCAAAACTTCAACCCATCAGGTATTCGCTCTGAAGCACCATCGAATGCCGTTCCGACTAGCATCGAAGTTCGCCCGCTGATGCGCCTCGTTTACCTGTGGATGGGCTTCGGCCTGCTCACAACGGGCATTGTAGCATTCGTGTTGGCCAATAACGAACAACTGCTGTTCAGCCTTGCGCCGCTCTTCCCGATCCTGCTGTTCGTACAGTTGGGTATCGTGCTGGGCCTGAGCTTCTTGATTAACCGTGTGTCGCCCAATGTGGCAGGCATCCTGTTCTTCATCTATGCCGTCTCTATCGGTATCACCTTTGGCGCGACCTTTTACGCACTAACCGAAAGCGGGCAAGGTGCCGCCATCTATCAGGCGTTCTTCACCACCGCTGGCCTGTTCGGTGCCATGACCGTCGTCGGCTTCACCACAAAGGTAGACCTGAGCCGCTACAGCAGCTTCTTCATGATGGCGCTGATTGGTCTGGTGATCGCCATTGTCGTGAATATCTTCCTCGGCAGCAGCGCCATTTCGTTCATCATCAGCGTGGTAGGTGTGCTGCTCTTCACCGCCCTGACCGCCTACGATACGCAGAAGATCAAGCAGTTGGCTGCCATGCCGGAAATGCAAGAGCACAGCGATAGCATGGCCAAGCTCGCCATCATGGGCGCGCTGACGCTGTACCTGGATTTCATCAACATCTTCATCTTCCTGCTGCAACTCTTCGCTGGTGGTGGCCGCGACTAGTGAGTAGGCGAAGATAAACCCGCATGATGCACGGACACGGCTTGCCGTGTCCGGTTTCATTCCCCCCCCCTCGAAAACCCCATTGTGACATTTTTGCAACTTTTTAGAGAAGAAACCAAATTATAACGCCGCAGGGCTGCCACCTTAATCTATACTGGCATGAGTTTGCACGCCATCATGGTCAGATAAATTACAAAGGGAACAATGCTTCATGACAACACCCCGCGCAATGGTGGTCGAAGATGACCGCGCCCTGCAAAAGCTGTACGCCGACATTGCACAACAAATAGGCTGGGAGGTTGAACTTGCGGTGGACGGGCAAAAAGCGATTGATCTGCTGAATACGGGCACATTTCACGTGATATTTCTGGATATTCTGCTGCCGATGGTGAACGGTATTGCCGTCTTGCAGCACATCGCAGATAACGCGCATCTGCACCGCGTTCATGTGGTGATTGCCAGCGCCTCCCATGAATACGAGCGCCACACAGAAGCCGTACCCTCTGCGGAATTCTTGCTGAAGCCCGTCCTCCCCGGCCAAATTCGGCACATCCTGAAACAGCATCACCCGTAGCCGATCTGCGCGGGTGAACAATCCTCACTACACCGCCACACCGTTTCGGGTACAATGCAAACGAATTATTTGATTAGCGCGGTCAGGTCGCATATGCCGTTTGAACTCGAAGCGCTTGTTGGTCAGCTATACATCGCGGGTGGTAAGACAATCAACACCACACCGCCCGGCGCATTGGTCGAAGTCGCGCCAGCGAAAGCCGTGCGTGGGCGCGAAACAGACACGTTTTTCGCGCTGGTCTTGCCCTCTGGCGCAGTCGCGCCGACCAGCTTTTATGAGCAGATGGCCTTGATGAGCGCGGAACGTTACTTCAGCACCACAGGCAGCGTGACATCGGTGCTGCGCGAGACGCTCAACAAGCTCAACCATAACCTGTATCAGCACAACATCTCGAATCAGCGCCTATATGAAGCACATATCCTGTGCGCTGTGATGCGCGGCAAAGAGCTTTACGTGGCGCGTACAGGCGCGGGTGTGGCGGTGCTGCGCACAGGCGATGATGAGGTGCAGACCTACCCGATAGACATCAACGACGACGAAGCGCTGTTTTTGCCACCGATGGGCGTGCAGCCGATCCCAGTCGTAGAGATGAAGCGCTTCAAGCTACAGCAGCACACGCGCTTGTTGCTCGTGGATGCGAATTTAGCTGAAATCACACAAGAGCGCATCGTGGCCGCCATCAACGCGCCGACGCTGGAAAACGTGCTGGATGAATTCAAGACGCTGGTCACCTTACAGACGCAGATGATGGCCATTGAATTCGTGCCACCCGAAGAAACGGTTGCCGTGCCCGTCGCAGTGGGGGAATCCACCGCCGACATCAGCGCAGAGATCGCCGCAGCGCGTGCCCGTGTACGCGCTAAGACAGCAGCCGAAGCGCCGCCGATCCCGGAAGAACTGCTGAAGCATAAGCAGAGTAACCGCATTGTCAGATCGTTGCGCCGTACAGTTGCATGGCTCACGCGGCAGTTCGGCCATGCCGTCGATGCTATCGGCCAATTGCTGGCCAAGCTGACAGGCGGGGAGCCGAACCCGCAACGCCGCAAATTATCCGCCGGGGCCATTATTACGGTGGTGCTGGCGCTGCCGCTGGTGCTGGTCGGTATCGTGATGGTGCTGTGGGTCAGCGGCGTATCCGGCTCCGCGTTCGATCAGTGTGTATCGCGCTCACTGGCCGCCGTAGACACCGCACGCAGCATCGAGAGCAGCAACCCCAGCAGCGTTATTGCCGCCTGGCAGGGTGTGCTGGCAAGCGTCAATAGCTGCGAGGAAATCCGGCCCGGTGACCCGACCATGAACGC
>DAOTTW010000444.1:0-7418 GCA_034437615.1 Anaerolineae bacterium
AAATGAGCGACAGGTATAAAGCATGAGCGTCCAGCTATTAACAGATTTTATGAAACTGGTCCTGGATATTACAGGCGCAGAGCGCGGCCTGGCGGTTGATACCGAGATGACCATTTGCGCGATGGCCAACTTGGATGAAGACACGGCACAATCCCCGAAATTTAGCGACCTGGCCCTACAAGCCCTCTCCGATGCCATGACAGACAACGAGGCAGTCATCACCAATAACATCATCACAGACCCCTCACAAGCGCCGACTACGAACACCAACTTTTCGCATTTGCGCTTTGTGGTCGCCATTCCGCTGCCACAGGTCGGCGCAGTATACGTCGATCAGCCCATCCGCAACGGCGTTATCTCCCGTGATCCGATTGAAAAGTTGCGCCAGCTTGGTGAACAGGTGGCGGCACAGGCCAGTAACACCCCAAATACGGATTTACGCGCCTTGTATGACCAGATGAGCGCTTAAATTTTATGAGGTCGTCTGCAAGATGCCGTCGATCATAGTGGCGGTGCGCTTCGTACAGAGCCACACCATACCGGGCTTGATGTGCGTGCCACAGATGACCGCCAGCGAGACGGTGTAGGGCTTGCCGAATTCGATGATATACACGCCACTCTCCCCGCTTTCAAAATACGTCGCATGGAATTTGGATTGATCGAGTAGGTTCGCCAGCGATTTTTGCGAGGGATGGTCGTTATTCAGCGCGTTAGCCAGCAATTGCGGGCCTTCGTTATCCAGCTTGCCAGATGCGCCGATCACGTTGCCGTCGCTGTCAATCAGGCCAGCGAACCCGGCGCTGACATCACTCAGCAGGCGGTTTAGCTCGGTTTCGATGCGCTGGAATTGGTCACGCCTTAGCAGCAGGGTTGCTGGCTGTGTACGTGGGCCTAGTTGATTAGCGCGGGCGCGTGTGATGGGCGGATGCTGTGGTTTTTCTTGCGGCTGCGGCTTTTCATCGACCTGTTTGCGCGTCTCTAATTGCCGTTCGACTTGCATCAGCATCAGCGTCATGTTCAGCGGCTTATACAGGTAATCCACCGCCCCCAGACGAAAGACAGCCAGCGCGCTTTTCGCGGATAAGTCGTCGTCAATCACGATCACACGCGCCTTCGGACGCAGACCGCCGATGACAGCTAACAAATCCATGCCGCTCAGGTCCGGCAGGTCGGCCTCGGTGATAATCAACCCGAAGTCCGTCAGCAAAATCTCGCTGAGCGCCTCCTCAAAGTTATTCGCCTCGACGGTCGTATAGCCCCCGGCGTGTTCGAGCGTGTCCACGATTTGCGTGCGCAAATCCTCGTCCTTTGCCACGATCAGAATGCGCTCCGTTTGACCGTTCGCTTTCACGAGTAATCACCTTCGCTCCCAAGTCTATCACCATTCGTTTTGACTGCTCCGTTAATTCAGCTATTGTACCTGATCGCCTTCGGACACGAACAGCCCAACAGAACGACCCGTAGCACGGTCGATTGAGATGTGCCGTTGATCCTGGACGCCAAAAATCGACGGAAAGGGCTACAGAAACACAACCCATGCCTGATGTAAGCTGGCAATCAGGGGTATAATCGCGCAAATTCATAAGGGCATTATTGATTGAAGATAGGATTGATTGAGGATACTATGTCAATGGAGTCTGCTTTGCGCTTTTTAGAGCGTGTGGAAAAAGAGGATACGCTGCGCACACAGCTATACATCAGCAACCCGCGCAGCATGGCAAAACTGCTGCAATTCGCACGCGGCAAGGGCTTTCTGGTCGAAGCCGAGGAGATGCAGGCTGCGCTGGCGCAATATCAGGAGCAGTTCCCATCCGGCACAGTGGAGCCGCTGAAGCAGTTGCTTGCCGGTGAGGAATGAGGTTTGTATCAATGCAGCCCGGATGTAGGGACGCGCTGAACCCTGGTGCCTACGCTGGGCTGCGGTAACTACTCAGGTAGGTGTTCCATTCTCAGTCGCCAGACGTTAAAACGTCCGGCTCCGTTAAGGACAAGCCTGCTCAAGCAGGCTGTATGCAGCTTGCAATAGCCCCCTTCAGGGGGGTTGGCCCTGCGGCAGCCGCTGGCTTTAGCCAGTGGCGACACACACAGACTGGCCTGAGTCGTTACGGGCTGCGCGTCCGCAAACTGCCACACTATTTGCGCCGTGCCGTACCGGGCCAAAACGCACACCTTTACGCATCGTTGCGCTAGCCCAGGTAATCACGCAATTGGCGGCTGCGGCGCGGATGCCGCAAGCGGCGCAGGGCACGCCCCTCAATCTGCCGGATGCGCTCACGGGTCAGGCCGAACTTCTGCCCGACTTCCTCTAACGTGTAGCTACGCCCGTTTTGCAAGCCAAAACGCAGGCGCAAAATGCGTGCTTCACGCGGCGTAAGCGTGGTCAGCAGTTCTTCTAGCTTGTCCTTCAGCATCGCCGAATAGGTGCTTTCCGCCGGGGTGGGCGCTTCGTCGTTCTCGATGAAATTGCCGAGTTCGCTGTCGTCGTCTTCGCCCACAGGATGCTCCAGGCTTAGCGGTTGCCAGGAGACCTTGAGCATCCACTGCACCTTACGCGGCTCGACCTCCATCTCGGTTGCAATCTCTTCAATGGTCGGCTTGCGGCCCAGCGACTGCTCCAAATCACGGGCCACGCGATACAGGCGGCGGATGCGGTCACTCATATGCACCGGCACGCGGATCGTGCGCCCCTGATCCGCGATAGCGCGGCTGATTGTCTGCCGAATCCACCAGGTTGCATAAGTGCTGAAGCGATAGCCGCGCCGATAATCGAATTTCTCGACGGCTTTCATCAGGCCGATGTTGCCTTCCTGGATTAAATCTAGAAACGGCACGCTGCGCGACATGTATTTTTTGGCGATAGAGACGACGAGGCGGGTATTGGCTTTGATGATGTGTTCGCGGGCGTCTTTGCCATCCTGCACACTGGCGAGCAAGGTAGCAGCGTCGGGGTGGTCCGGGCTGCGCGTCAGTTCTTTTTGCGCCTTGACGCCTGCTTCGTAGCGCTTGGCGAGGCTGACCTCCTCCTCTGTCGTCAGCAACGGCACGCGGGCCATTTCCTTCAAATACAGGCCGATGGTATCGCTAGAGGCAATTTCGGATAAATCGTACTCGTGCAGTGCGTCATCGTCTGCGTCGGCATCATCGAGCGCGTCATCGTCGTAAGCGTCTGCCTCTTCATAAAACCCGGTATCATCGTCGTGGTCCCCATCTTGACCTAAATTTCTATCAAATAAGTAATCTTCGTCATCTGTATCTCGGTAGCGGTCTGAATCCTGGAGCTGATGGCTTCGCCCTGTCAGGCCCCGGCCTCGCTTGTTGTCGAGACCGGGGTCTGGGTTGAAGCCCAGTTCCGGGTTATATGTCGCATCGTAATCGACCACGAGCTTTCCCCCAAATTGTGCAGATGGCTACAGTGGTTAATCTGCTGAGTCTAGCAATTCTTTGAGCTTCGCCATGCGCGGGTCAATGTGCTCTAGCTCACAATGGCAAGTCTCAAGGTTCAGGTTAGCGCCGCACTCTGGGCATAAACCCTTACAGTCATCCTGACAAAGTGCTTTGTGCGATGTGGCGATCAGCACCTCCGCCCGCAACAGCGGCGATAGATCGAGAATGTGATCGGCTCCTATACTGAATTCGGCATCTGAGCGGGGTGGGTGCGCGTACAGTTCTTCCAGGCGAACGGCTACATCTTGCTGCAAAGGCGTCAAGCAACGTGAGCATTCGTTATCCGCACCCAGGTGTAACTGGCCCTGGACGAGAATGCCCTCTTTCATGCGGCTCAGGCGCATGTGCCCGTCAATGTAGTGTACGATGAGGTCATCGGCAACGCGCACCGGGTCGGGGATGTGCATCTCTGAATCCTGGCTGTTACCCGGCCCATCAGCGATCAAAAAGCCAACATTGATCTTCAGCACGCGGTTGCTCAGGTATCTGCCATGCAGTGGTTTCACGAGATTGTACCTTCAGTGGTAACGCCGGATGGCTTGGCAGGGTCGAGCAGAATCAGGTCCGCCACCATCCGGTATCAGGCACCGGATAGGTGGTTTGAGTGGTAACGCAGACCTCGCCATGTCGATTATATGGAACGGGTAGCAGGGGTGTCAAGTTATGGGATTTGCAAGAAACTTAAAAGTCACCTTTTTTATTGGTTCTATACAGATGGGCAGCAGCCCACGTAGCCCTACAGGGCCTCGTTCGCAGGGACGCGCCTCGGCGCGTCCGCAAACCTGATTGATTATTCTGTTGAAGTAACCTTAGTATTGCGGCAGCTTGGGGTCAATCTCGTTGGCCCAGGCCAAAATGCCGCCCGTGACGTTATACATCTGCTCGGCATCGTAGCCCGCTTCTCGCAAGAAGTTGATGCTATCGGCGCTGCGCTGACCACTGCGGCAATGCACCATCAGCGGCTTATCCTGCGGAATCTGCGCCAGCACAGTCTCCTCGGGGCGTTTACGACCCGCTAGCACGGCGTTCTTCGCGGCCTGAATCTCGCCCTTTGGGATGCGGAGTGTGCCATCAATCGCGGCAATTTCCCATTCGTGCGGGTCGCGCACATCCAGCACGATCATGTTTTCGCCCGCGTCGATCTTAGCCTTCAGGTCGCTCACGTTGATCGTCTTCATGCCAGCATATTTTTCATCATTATCGCCGTTGCCGTTGACGCTGAAATCGCTGTGATCGTGGGCAGGCATCCCGCAGAACTGCTCGTAGTCGATCAATTCTACGTCTTCGGGTCGCACGTGCTCAGCGCATACGGGGCAATTGGGGTCCTTGCGCACCTTAATCGTGTTGAATTCCATATCCAGCGCATCATAAAGCAACATGCGGCCAATCATCGGCTTGCCGATGCCAAGCAGCAGCTTAATGGCTTCGGTGGCTTGCATCGTGCCGATAGTCCCCGGCAGGATGCCCAGGACGCCGCCTTCGGCGCAGCTTGGCACCAGCCCTGGCGGGGGCGGCTCTGGGAACATGCAACGATAGCACGGCCCTTCTTGCGCGTAAAAGACGCTAAGCTGCCCTTCAAAGCGGAAGATGCTGCCATAGACGTTGGGCTTACCGAGCTTGACGCAGGCATCATTGACCAGATAGCGCGTCGGGAAGTTATCGGTGCCGTCAATAATCACGTCGTAGGGTTCAAATAGCGCCAGGGCGTTTTCGCTGGTCAGGGGCACGTTGTATTTGTCGATGCTGATGTCCGGGTTCAGGTCAAGCAGGCGCTTCTCGGCGCTGTCCAGCTTGCTCTGGCCGACGGTGCTGACCCCGTGAATAATCTGGCGTTGCAGGTTGGTCTCGTCCACCGTGTCATAATCCACCAGGCCCATGCGCCCGACGCCCGCCGCCGCCAGATACAACGCGGTCGGGCTGCCGAGGCCACCGGTGCCGATCAGCAGCACGCTGGCTGCCTTCAGGCGTTGCTGCCCTTCCATGCCGATTTCCGGCATGATGACGTGGCGGCTGTAGCGCTTGACCTCTGCGTTTGATAGTTGTGCCACATCTTGCACGATTGCTTGCATCGCGTTCTCTCCGTCTTTTTGCTGCTTGTGTTGGTGTGCGTATTCAACTGGTTTGCTTCAGTATTGGCGCTGTTGGCCTTTTGTCGGCGGCAAACGCGCCTTCGATC
The DNA here is from genome assembly GCA_034437615.1 of Anaerolineae bacterium. Taxonomy (GTDB): domain Bacteria; phylum Chloroflexota; class Anaerolineae; order Aggregatilineales; family Phototrophicaceae; genus DAOTTW01. The sequence goes on from DAOTTW010000444.1 coordinate 5,621, forward strand.
TGCCGCATGAGGACTTGCTCGTTTGTTGCTCCATTATTGACGCTGTGTGGCCGCAGATTCTTATCTAGCACGAAGGTGGTCGGCACGGAAAGCACGCGCCAACGTTTAGCAGCTTCTGGGTCTTGTGTGGCGTCAATCTGGATAACTTGCAGCTTGTCGTTGAGTTGCTCCCGCAGGCGCTGTAACGCGGGCTTCTGCACGGTGATGCAGGGCATACATTGCGGCGTGGTGAAATACACGATCGTCGGCATGTCGCGCTGCAAGCCCTGCAACAGCGGGTCGCTATTGCTATCTTGCGCAGCGCGGCGCAGTTGATAGCGCGTCAGCAGGCGATACGCCATAAAACCAGCAGCCAGTATGACGATGATGATGAGCAAGCGGTCCAGCATGGTATAAACTCCACTTATGTTAAATATAAGCTTTACTTATGCTCTGGGCAAAAAAAGAGCGCGTTACAGCAGTGGCGCACGATCAAAGCCCGGCACACCCAGGCGGTTCAGTTGATAGTAGCACCAGCAGCCCAGGCAGAAGTTCATCCACAGGTTCAGGTTCGCCAGGCCAATCACGAGGATCACCAGCACCCAACCCAACAGCGGCCCACCACTCGTCAGGGCAATCACGGCCATCGTATTGACCAGCGCACCGACGAACAAGGCGAAACGGTGCGGTTCGGGGTTATCTGCGATGATATGCGGCTTGACCAGCCCGGTCGGTTGTACGATGTAGCGATAGATCAGGCGATACGGCGCAAAAGATAGGCCCATCGCCCCCAGGAATTGCGCCAGCGCCACCAGCGCGACCAATTGCCAGCTAGCGAACACGAACGCCACCAACAGCAGCATGATCGTGAGTGCCTGCCCGCTTTTCAGGCCCGTCTGATCGACGCGCCGAGGTTGTACAGCTTGCATAATGTCTGTTCCTTTTACGTTTTACTTACGTTTGACGGTAGCTACTCAGGCCAGTCTGTGTGTGTCGCCACTGGCTAAAGCTAGTGGCTTCCGCAGAGCCAACCCCCCTGAAAACTCAATCCCCCTCTCCCACCATACCCAGACTCAGACACAGATGGAGAGGGGGAGGGAGAGGGGGAGGGGGAGGTACGCTGTTGAAAGCCCCTCTCCCAGTGCCAAAGGCACGTTCGGGAGAGGGGTTTGGGGTGAGGGCTGAGTAGTTACCACATTCCGCACTTTTGCTACAGGGTATTGGTGGTTTTTAAAGAATTACGAAAGACTACAAGTAGCTTAAGTTTTGTTTCAAAGATCAAATTTGGTATTAATATTCACCTTGCGATCCTATACCTTGATTATAACGTTATAATTATCTGACCTTCACGGTCTTTTCTGACCTCTCCTAAATTGCCGCATAGGCACCTGGAAACTGCGGAAGGTGCGCTTGTTGGTTCGTTATCTTCAGCCTACCAGATAATGCCTGCTGTCCAGGCGCTAAAATCGTCGCTACAGGGCGATAAAGTCGTCGCTACAGGACGATAAATTTGTCGAATGGGGTGATGAATTCGTCGAATGGGGTGATGAATTTGTCGCGTATGGGTGACGAATTTGTCACCCAAGGCAGTGAATGTCTTCAGTTAAATGTGATTAGATGGGTTAGATGGTGCTACTTAGCTGTGGGAGGATTTGCCTGTAATGGCGGGGTCGGTAGGCTTGAACTGCTTCTTGTTTCTGAGGTGATGCCTTCTGTGCCAGAATAGGTGAAACAACTTCGCCCAAAAGTTTAGAATAGAATTGAAGGCGAAGAAGAGGATAGCAGCAGATGTCACACGAGCACAAACCCGATCCAGAAG
>DAOTTW010000445.1:0-8470 GCA_034437615.1 Anaerolineae bacterium
GATTTTAACGATGAGCAGGTGCAAGACCTGATCCGGCGCACCGGGCTGGACCTGAGCGACCGCCTACCATTATAGCTAGTCATCGTAACTACTCAGGCAGGCATGTTTTGCCTGCGAATCGGCCCTCACCCCCTCAATCCCCCTCTACAGGGGTAGGTTTTTCGGCGGACGTGCCATTGCACGTCCCTACACAACCGCTGCGAACCGTAGGGACACCCAATGGGGTGTCCGGGGCGGCGTCAGCCGCCATAAAATACGGTCAAACATCAAACACCTACCCCTGAAAACTTCAGGGGGGTTGGCCCTGCGGAAGCCGCTGGCTTTGGCCAGTGGCGACACACACAGACTGGCCTGAGTCGTTACTAGTCATCACAGGACATGCTGATACACGGCCTCTAATTGGGCGGCGATGGTCGGCCAGCTAAAACGCTCTTGCGCAAGCTGACGGGCATTTTCGCCCATGCGCTGCAAAGCCGTCTGATCGTGCGTCAACAATTGCCGCAGCGCTGCGGCTAAAGCGTCTACCTGCGGTGCTACGATCAGGCCCGCGCCCGCGTCGGCCACATCCGGCAAGTTACACCCTGGCGAAATCAGCACGGGCACGCCCGCCGACAGCGCCTCTAGCACAGCCATCGACAAGCCCTCGCCCGTCGCAGGCAGCGCGAACACATCAGCCACCCCCAGCGCCTGTTCACGCTGTGCGCTATCGAGATAACCCGTCATCACAATGCGCTCGTCCAGCAGGGGCGCAAGCTGTGCCTGCATCCCCTGATCTGGCCCCGCGAGAATCAGCAGCGTATCCGGCACATCAGCCTGCTTGAAGGCCCTCAGCAGCACATCAACGCCCTTGCGCTGATGCAGCCGCCCCAAAAACAGCACGACGCGCCTATTGCGCACATCCGGCAGGAAAGCGGGGGCATCGTGATATTCTGCTGTGGTTGGCAGATGCACGCCGTTGGGGATGACGCTCACGGGTAGCTCTTTTAGCTTGAGCGTGCGCCACAATCGCTGCACATCGGCTTTTTCCTGCTGCGTCAGCGCGATGACGTGCTTAATGCGCGAGGCCACCTGCTTGCTGAAGAGCCGATCCCACACTTGCTTAAGGAGGCTGCGTCCGGTGTCGTAGATCAGGGTGCCATGCGGCGACATCACGATTGGGATGGCGTTTTCCGTGAAGATTTTCGCCAGCATGAGGTTTTCTGCGGTGCGGAATTCGTGCAGGTGCACGACATCGGGGCGCGATTGGCTGATGATGCGCCGTGCGCTCTGTGTCAGGTCAAGCGGTAGCGACAGGTTATAGCGCCAGCGCAGCGCATTCGATAGGTTCGGGGCACGGATGATGCGTATGCCGTTGCTATCGGTGACTTCTTTTTGATCGCGGTGAATGCGTGTTGTCGCATTTAATGCATCTGTCGTTAATATAGTGATGGTATGTTGACGCTGCATAAGCGCCCCCGCCATGCCTTCGACGGCGCGTACAACGCCACCATATTCATAAGCCGGGGCATAGTAGGGTGTGATGTGTAAGATATGCATAACGAATCGCAATCATCCAGATGGTAGAAAAGTTATGACGACTGTAAGGACACCCCAGGAAAAAGCCACATCCCACGCGCACCGCGTCGTGAGCCTGCTGCGCACCGGGCCGCGTGCGTTGGTGCTGCGCTTTTACGATCAGACCACGCGCAAGCGCACCGGGCATCCTGTCTGGCGCTTAAGCCGCGTATTGCCCGGTTTATACGTCGGTGGCCAGCATTCGATCAAGGGCTGGCAGAAGATGCTGGACGAAGGGATTACGGCCATCGTCAACCTGCGTGAAGTCCATTTGGACGACGCGGTGAAGGGCATCGGCGGCACGAGATACCTGCATTTGCCCACCCGTGACAACACCCCGCCCAGCCTGGAAGCCCTGTTAAACGCGGCAGAATTCATGAAGGCCGAGATTGACGCAGGCGGCAACGTGTACGTGCATTGTGGTGTCGGCGTGGGCCGGGCACCGTCTGCCGCTGCCGCCTACCTGATTTACACGGGCATGACGGCAGAGCAAGCCATTGCAGCGATCAAAGCCGTGCGCCCGTTCGTGCATTTGACGGGCACGCAGTTCAAGCAATTGAAGAAATTCGAGCAGCACTATCGGCCAGCGGGTTAAGCGTGTCGGCAGGTCAGTATTTCGGCGGACGTGCCATTGCACGTCCCTACACAACCGCTGTAAACCGTAGGGACACCCAACGGGGCGTCCGGGGCGGCGTAACTACTCAGGTATGTGCCCCATTCTCAGTCGCCAGACGTTAAAACGTCCGGCTCCGGTAACGACAAGCCTGCTAAAGCAGGCTGTGTGCATGTTTCTCACTTTATCCGCAGATTATGCCGATAACATTGTCCCTATGTGGCCATGATAACCTGTGTAGGGACGCCTAGTGGGGCGTGCGTGCTGCGTTAACGCGCTGCGATCACCTGCTGGCCCATCTCGCCACCGGCCTGTAGCAATGCCTGCACATCGTCGGCGCTGCGGGCTTCGGCGTAAATGCGCAAAACGGGTTCCGTGCCACTGGGACGGATCAGCAGCCAGCTATCGTCCGCCAGATAATACTTGATGCCATCCAGCGTGTTGACGCGCTCTACGCTTTCACCGATCAGCGTCGCCGGGGCGTTGTCCTCCAGGAATTTCACCACGTCCCGCTTCACAAGCTGACGCGAGAGGCGCACATCGTCGCGCCCATAGCAGGCCGGGCCGAATTGCTGCTGTAAATCCGCGACGAGTTCGTGCAGAGGTGCGCCGGCGTAGGCCATCACCTCCAGCAGCAGCAGGCCCATCAGCACACCGTCGCCTTCGGGGATGTGCCCGCGCACGCTGATACCGCCGCTTTCTTCGCCGCCGATCAGCACATCATTGCTCATCATCAGGTCTGCGATGTAATTGAAGCCGACCGGGGTCTCGTGCAGGTTCAGGCCATATTGTTCTGCCATGTTGCCGATCATGAACGTGGTGGAAATCGTCTTGACGACATCCCCAGCCAGGCGCTTATTTTCGACCAGATGCCGCAGCACCAGCGCAAAAATATGATGCGGATCGACAAAGTGGCCATGCCCGTCAATCGCGCCGATGCGGTCGGCGTCGCCGTCCGTCGCTAAGCCCACATCGGCGTGTTCGCGCTGTACCGCCGCGTTCAGGTCCGTCATGTAGCGCATAATCGGCTCCGGGTGGATGCCACCAAAGCCGGGGTTCATGTCGCCGCGTATCTCGGTGACGTGTGTGCGCGTGCGAGAGAGCAAGGTCGGCAACGAGCCACGCCCCGCGCCATACATGGCATCCGTCACGACCTTAAGTTCACAATCCGAGATTTTATCCAGGTCCACCAGTTCGCTGAGGTGCTGATAGTAGACCCAGGTGGGGTCAAAACGCCGGATGAGGCCCATATCCAGGCCGCGCTGATAATCCATGATGTTTGGCCCACGCGCTTCACGCTCCATCAGGCGCAACTGCTGCTCGACCAGTTTGGCTTGTTGTTTCGTTGCGGAGCCACCATAGGGCGCTTTGAGCTTGAAGCCATTGTAGCGCGGTGGGTTGTGGCTGGCGGTGATGACGATGCCTGCTGCTGCGCCTTTTTCACGCACATTATAGGAGACGGCAGGTGTCGAGGCATCTGCACGCGAAAGCCACGCTACAATGCCGTTACCGGCCATCACACGCGCCGTCTCGATGGCGAAGCGATCCGATAGAAAGCGCGTATCGTAGCCGATCACGACTTCGGGGGTGTGGCCGTTACTGTGCTGGTCATTGATGGAATCCGCGACAGCCTGCGCAACCAGGCGTAAATTTGCGAAGGTGAAGGTATCCGCGATGACAGCACGCCAACCGTCTGTACCAAAGCTAATCATGATGCCGTTCCGTTCTTTTCCCTGCTGATTTGGGTTAATTTAGTCCAGGTAAGCATGATAACGACGGCATTGTATAGCAAAATGTGTTAAAGAGAAGAGACGAGCGCACAGCGTCAATCTAAGGCAGAAGGGATCGGTATGGTGAATAAATTACACACATCGTTAGATCAACAATTGGACGCCATCATGCAGGATGCAATCACACGCGGCGTCACGCCCGCAGCAGGCATTGCCGTCATTCACAGGGACGAGCTACTGCTGGATGCTGCCTGGGGCCACGTGGACCCCGACACACAGCAGCAGCCCGTCAGCACGTCGCACCTGTTTGATCTGGCATCCATCACGAAGCTGTTCACGACGACGGCGTTTTTGGGTCTGGTCAGCGCTGGCCGTGTGGATTTAAACACGCCGCTGGTTGATGTGATCCCCGAATTTGGCCATGTGTCACCGCGCCCGCTGGATGGCGGCCAGGACCCGCACAGCAAGCAGTATCTGCCTACACCAGCAGCGCACGCAGGCCAGACGGTGGACCCAGCCCAGGTGACATTCTGGCACCTGCTGACGCACACCAGCGGCTTACCGCCCTGGCGCGATGTGTTCAACGCCGCTGGGCCTGCGCCGACGCCACCCACCACGCCTGATCCGCTAGCGCGTGATATACGCTGGCAGAATGCATTACAGGCGCTAGTGCGTTACAATTTCGTGGGGGCACCGCAGCCAAAGGTCGTGCGCTATAGCGATGTGGGCCTGATGCTGCTTGGCGAAGCGGTAGCGCGTTTACAGGGTTCTACGTTGCACAACGCGATAGATGTGCTCGTGTTGCAGCCTGCCGGGTTACGGGGTATGTTCTTTAATCCGGTACGCGATGGCCACGCCTCGCTACAGCAGACGTTGCCCACAGAGGACGACCCGACATGGCGCAAGCGGCGCGTGTGGGGCGAAGTACACGACGAAAACGCCTGTGGTGTCGGTGGCGTGGCGGGTCATGCGGGCCTATTCGCATCCGCTAGTAGCGTGGCGCGTTTCGGGCACATCTGGCAGCATCAGCCAGATGTATTCGGGATTGATGCCGAACTCGCTGCTAGCGCCAAACAGCCACATGCAATCACAGACTGGCAGCGGCGCGGCCTGGGCTTCGTGCTGAAAGGTCTAACGGGCAATTCGTCTGCTGGTGAGGTTTTTGGGCCGAATACCTATGGACATACGGGTTTCACAGGTACATCATTATGGATTGACCCAGATGCCGACTTGATTATAGCGTGCCTGACCAACAGCGTTTACCCTGGGCGTGGTGCCCCTGGCATCCATGAGTTGCGCCGTGCTGTACATGATTGCATCGCATCGGGTCTAATTTAATCAGCCTATCACATGCAGGGGCGGAACCTGTTGCGCCCACTGGCATGAAACAGGCGGAAGCGCCACGACCTGCACTGACGTGACAAACGGAAAAATCCAGCACAGCGAGAAAGACGAACAGCATGAAAGTATTAGGTTTGATGTCCGGCACGTCTGCCGATGGCATAGACGCAGCGCTGTGTGAAATCACAGGCGCACCGCCCCGCGTACAGGCCGAGATCATCGCCGCCGAGACGCTAGCCTTCGCACCTGAGACGCGCTCACGCATTTTAGAATCGGTCCAGCCCGGTGTCAGCGGTGTGAACGATATCGCCGCATTGAATTTTGACCTGGCAGACGAGTTTGCACGCGCCGCCCTGAAAGTGATCGAGCGAGCCGGTTTACAGCCGACAGACGTTGATCTGCTCAGTTCGCATGGGCAAACGGTGTGGCATAACGTGACGGCGGAGGGTCGCGTTAATGCGACGCTGCAAATCACTGAAGGGACGGTTTTGGCCGAGCGCACAGGCATTACAACGGTCAACAACTTCCGCACGCGGGACGTGGCGGCGGGTGGCCAGGGTGCGCCGTTGATCGGCTATGTGGATTGGCTGCTGCTGCGGCACGAAAACCACTGGCGCGGCGTGCAGAATATCGGAGGCACCGCCAACGTCACGATGTTACCGCCCATGAGCGCCGAGGCGCAGGAACCGCTGGCCTTTGATACGGGGCCGGGCAATGTGCTGATTGATACAGCGATCAACCGCCTGACGAACGGCGAAATGCTCTTCGATAAAGATGGTATGATGGCGGCACACGGGCGGGTGGATCACGATTGGCTGCATGAAATCATGCTGCATCCGTATTTTCAGCGCCAGCCGCCCAAGACCACCGGACGCGAGATGTTTGGCACACAGATGGCCTTTTCGCTGCTGGCAGAAGGGCGCACACGCGGCCTGAGCAGCGAGGACATGATAGCGACAATCACAGCCGTAACCGCCCGTAGCATTGCAGACGCCGTGAGGCGCTTCGCACCGGAGCCGCTGACCGATTTGATCGTGGGGGGTGGTGGTTGCCTGAATAACACGCTGGTCGAGATGCTGCGCGAGCACATCGCGCCGACCACGCTGCTGACGCATGAGGACATCGGCCTGAGCAGCAGGCATAAAGAGGCGCTGGCCTTCGCGGTGCTGGCCTATGAGACGTGGCATAATCGGCCCAGCACCATGCCATCGCTGACCGGGGCCAGGCACGCCAGCGTCCTGGGCCAGATCATACCGGGCAACAACTACAGCAGCCTGATTAAACAGACGTGGGCTTAACGCATGACCTATTACATGGGCATCGACGGTGGCGGCAGCAATTTGCGTGTCGTCATCGTCACGGAGCAGCTAAGCGAGACTACCCGCGTCAAAGCCGGGGCCTGTAACCCCAGCAGCGTCGGGCGCGACGCCGCAGCCGACATCATTCAGCAGGCGATGCAGGTGGCCATCACACAGGCCAAGCTCACACCGGAGCAGATCGCAGGCGTCGGCATCGGTGTCGCAGGCGCATCAGCCACGTATGCAGCAGATTGGCTGCGGCAGGTGGTGTGTGGGGTGCTGCCGGATGCGCATATCGCGCCCAGTTCGGATAACGAAATTGCGCTGGTGGGTGCGCGTGGTGAACGGCGCGGCATCCTCTTGCTATCCGGCACGGGCAGCGTGGCCTTCGGCGTGAACGACGCAGGCGAGGCGGTGCAGGTGGGTGGCTGGGGCTATTTGCTCGGTGATGAGGGCAGCGGCTACTGGCTGGGCTTGCAGGCATTGCGTGCGCTGGTCACACAATCCGATGGTACGCTAGAGCTTGTCACGATATTGGCGCAGCGCGTGGCTGAGCATCTCAGTTTGCAATCAGCGCAGGACGTTCTCGCGTGGGTGTATCGGCATGATGCGCCGCGCACAACCGATATTGCCAGGCTAGCGCCTATCGTGCTGGCAGAAGCCGAAAAGGGCGACCTGCACGCACAACACATCATCACCGAAGCCGCCGACCACCTGGAAAAGCTAGCCCGAACCACCATGCGCCGCCTCGCTTTCGGGGATGCGGCGCTTGCCTTTGCGGGTGGCCTGCTCACATCGGATAATCTGCTGAGCCGGACCCTATGCCAGCGCCTATCACTAGATGCCCTGCCCGTAGCAAAATACGAGCCTGTTGTCGGTGCGGCGCTGCTGGCCAAAATCACACACAGGACGTAAACATGCAAACCGAACAACCCAACCCCAAGACACACGCCATCGACCAGATGCCTACGTTAGAGATGCTGCGCACGATCAACGACGAAGATCAGCGGGTGGCGCTGGCCGTGCAGCAGGTGTTGCCAGCCATCGCGCAAGCGGTGGACCTCATAGCCGCAAGATTAGCCGACGCGGGCCGCTTGTTTTACGTCGGTGCTGGCACCAGTGGCCGCTTAGGGGTGCTGGATGCAGTCGAATGCGTGCCCACGTTCGGCGTATCGCCAGAGATGGTGCAAGGCGTGCTTGCAGGCGGTGCCGGCGCGCTGATGCAATCCGTTGAAGGCGCAGAGGACGAGCACGAGGCCGCACAAAATGACCTGCAAGCACGTCACCTGAGCGCAAATGATGTCGTGGTGGGCATCGCTGCCAGTGGACGCACGCCCTATGTATTGGGGGCGCTGGCCTATGCCAAGCGTATCGGTGCGCCGACAGTCGGCATTGCCTGTAATCTGCCTGCGCCCCTGCTAGACGCCGCTGACATCGCCATCGGTGTTGATGTGGGGCCAGAGGTCATCACGGGCAGCACGCGCTTGAAAGCAGGCAGCGCACAAAAGCTGGTGCTGAATATGCTCAGCACGGCCAGCATGGTGAAATTGGGCAAGGTCTACGGTAATCTGATGGTGGATGTGCAGGTGACGAACGCCAAGCTGCGTCAGCGTGCGCTGAATCTGATCTTGCGCCTGACGAATGATGAGATAGATACAAGGCAAGCGGCAGTCTTATTACAGCAGGCCGATGACAGCGTAAAGGTCGCTGTGGTGATGCAGCGCCGGGGCGTTGATGCCGCACAAGCACGCGCTTTGCTGGTGGCGGCAGATGGCCGCCTGCGGGCTGTGATCGGCTAAGGCTTTTCCAGCTAAAAAACAAGCAATGCGGCTGACGCCGCTCGGACACCCAGAAGGGTGTCCCTACAGGGCATCGTTCGTAGGGACACGGCAAGCCGTGTCCGCAAACCTTGTCAATTATTTTGTTGGGATGGC
>DAOTTW010000446.1:0-2545 GCA_034437615.1 Anaerolineae bacterium
AAGGGGGCTATTGCACGCTGCATACAGCCTGCTTGAGCAGGCTTGTCGGTACCGGAGCCGGACGTTTTAACGTCTGGCGACTGAGAATGGGACACGTACCTGAGTAGTCACCACCATACCTGAAATCGGTCAAACGACCCAACTTTGGGCAGGCTGCGTAAGCCTGCCTTTATGTTTTTCGTCTATCATCTGAAACTGTCCGACTAAAGCATCTGGGAGAAACGAAATGACGGCACCTGCCACCGATATACAGCAACTCGCAATCAACACCATCCGCATCTTGTCGATTGACGCCGTGCAAAACGCCGACAGTGGTCACCCTGGCCTACCGATGGGCGCGGCAGCGATGGCCTATGTGCTGTGGACCAAGCACCTGCGCCACAATCCGGCGAACCCATCCTGGCCGAACCGCGACCGCTTCATCCTGAGCGCAGGGCATGGCAGCATGTTACTGTATTCACTGCTGCACCTGACGGGCTATGATCTGTCGCTGGATGAGATCAAGGACTTCCGGCAATTACACAGCAAGACACCCGGCCACCCCGAATACGGCGAGACACCCGGCGTCGAAACCACAAGCGGCCCATTGGGTCAGGGCCTGGCGACTTCGGTAGGCTTTGCGTTGGCCGAGGTGTTTTTGGCGGATAAATTCAACACGCCAGAGCACAAGGTCATTGACCACTACACTTATGTGATCGCCAGTGATGGCGATATGATGGAAGGGCTAGCGATTGAGGCCAGCGCGCTGGCGGGGCATTGGGGCCTGGGTAAGCTGATCGTGCTCTACGATGACAACCAGGTCACGCTGGATGGCGACGCCGATATTGCCTTTAGCGAGGACATCCCCGCACGTTACAGGGCGCAGGGCTGGCACACGCTCAGCGTCCGCGATGGCAACGACCCGGACGCCATTGATAACGCCATCGAAGCGGCCAAGACCGTCACCGACCAACCCAGCCTGATCGCTGTGCGCACCGTCATCGGCTACGGCAGCCCCAACAAAGCAGGCAGCAGCGAAGCACACGGTAAAGCCCTGGGTGCTGAAGAAGTGCGCCTTGTAAAAGAGGGCTTCGGCTGGCCGTCAATGGAGCCGTTCTATCTGCCCGAAGCTGCCGTTGCGCATTTCCGCGAGGCGCTTACATGGGGCAAGGATTTCGAGGACCAGTGGGACCAGACGTTCGCGGCATGGCGTGCAGCCAACCCCGACGCCGCGCAGGAATGGGGCAACGCCTGGACGCGCACACTGCCCGCAGGCTGGGATGCCGATTTGCCGCGCTTCAGCAGCGATAAGCGCATGGCGACACGCAACGCGGGCGGCGAGGCCCTGAACGCCATCGCCAAGCACTTCCCGACCATGATCGGCGGTGATGCTGATTTGGCAGGCAGCACCAAGACGCTGCTCAAAGGCGAGGCGCACACAGCCCTGCATCAACCGGCAGCGCGTAACGTGCGCTTCGGTGTGCGTGAGCATGGCATGGGCGCGATTGTCAACGGCTTGGCGCTGCATGGCGGCATCATCAAGCCGTATTCGGCAACTTTTCTGCAATTTAGCGATTATATGCGCGGTGCTGTGCGCATCGGTGCGCTAATGGACATCCCAACCGTCTACATCTACACACACGATAGCATCGGCCTGGGTGAAGACGGCCCCACTCATCAGCCCGTAGAGCATGTCATGGCATTACGCGCCATCCCGAACCTGCATGTTTTTCGTCCAGCAGACGCCAACGAGACCGTAGGCGCGTGGCGTGCGATTATGCGCCTGAACCACCCGGCGGCGCTGATCTTATCACGGCAGGATTTGCCTGTGCTGGGTGATGATGACGACGCAGATGCCAACATCGAGGGCATTTACGAGGGTGTTGAACGCGGTGCTTATGTGCTGGCAGAAACTTCACACGTCGGCAAGGGCACGCCAGAAGTCATCATACTCTCGACAGGTAGCGAGGTCAGCATTGCACTAGACGCGCTGGATGCGCTAGATGAAGCCGAGATTAAGGCGCGTGTGGTCAGTATGCCAAGCTGGGAACTGTTCGATGCGCAGGACGACGCCTATCAGCAAAGCGTGCTGCCGGATAGCGTGCCGTTGCGCGTGAGCCTGGAAGCGGGCGTTACGCTGGGCTGGCACAAGTACGTCGGCACGCAGGGCATTGCTATCGGTGTGGATACGTTTGGGGCCAGCGCACCCTATCAGGACATCTACGAGGCTTACGGCATCACCGCGAAGGCGGTTGTCGAGGCGGCTGCGGAACTGCTGGAGCGATTCGGCAAGTAGTAATGACTCAGGCAGGCGTGTTTTGCCCGCGAATTGGCCCTCACCCCCTCAATCCCCCTCTCCCGACCGCCGCTACGCGGCTAGGAGAGGGGGAGGTACGCTGTTAAAAGCCCCTCTCCATTGTTATCTGGGCATGAAGGGAGAGGGGGTTTGGGGTTTACAGGGGTAGGTATTTTAGATTTGTCGTCGTCTTCGGTAGCGGACGCAGCAAGCCGCGTCCCTACACAGCCGTTTTGGACCGTAGGGACGCCATTCTTGGCGTCCGGGGCG
>DAOTTW010000447.1:0-13805 GCA_034437615.1 Anaerolineae bacterium
CGCCCCGGACGCCAAGAATGGCGTCCCTACGGTCCAAAACGGCTGTGTAGGGACGCGGCTTGCTGCGTCCGCCACGCAGGAACAACGAAAAACCAAATACCTACCCCTGAAAAGATTGAGGGGGTGAGGGTTGAGTAGTTACCATTTTGACCTGTGTTAAGTATCGGCCAGCGCTCGCTGCACCTGCGCCAGCCAATCCTCGGCGCGTGGCGCAACGCCTGTCAGATGCGAGAGGGCACGCCGCGCAAACACCGCATCCACGTCGTTTGCGCCTGCGTCCTGCCGGATGACGGTCAGCAGATGGCCCGCGTGATGGGCGTCCCCTAGCATGGCCAGCAGCGCCGCACCCGCAGAAATGCGCAATTCGGCGTTGCTCTTGACGTTATGCAATTGCAGAAATTCGGCTGTCGTCTGCCAGCCCTGTACGTTGGGCGTCGCCAGCGCTTGCGCGAAATTCAGATCGAAGCGTTCTTGTAGCTCTCGCACGCTCTCATCCACGATAGTACGCATCGCCTGTACTAGTTCGGCCTGTTTGGGCACGGGCTGCTTCTCGGCGGCTTGGCGGGCGCTGCGCTGCATATCCGCGTGCGACAGTTCGATCTGCTGCGCCTCTAGCAAACGCTTAAATTGCCTCAATAGCTCAAAAATCAGGTCGTTGATGGGCGCTTTTTGCAGTTCAGCGGCAGGGTTCTTGATGGGCATAGAGCCTCATTCATGTAAGTTTCAGGTAAGGGCCTGGGCGATAACTGCATCTATGATAATGATTGTAGACCGCGAAACAATATGAGGATTATCATGGCACGAGCAATCTATAACGGTGTTGTACTGGCAGAAGCCGATAGCTTTGAAGTGGTCGAAGGTAACATCTACTTCCCGCCTGATAGCGTCAAGCAGGAATATTTCAGCGCCTCGAACCACGCCACAAACTGCCCCTGGAAGGGCCAGGCAGCCTACTACAACCTCAGCGTGAACGGCGACGACCTGAAGAACGCCGCCTGGTATTACCCGGAACCGAAGCAGGCCGCCGAGAACATCCGCGACCACGTGGCCTTTTACCCCGGCAAGGTGCAGGTCGAGCGCTAGAGCAGGTCTTGCAGGGCATTCAGCAGCGCGTCGGCATCCGCCTGGCTGTTATAGCCCTGGAATGACACCCGCAGATGTGCCTGCCCGTTGTGATGCGTAGCGGGCACCTCGATCTTGTAATCCTGATAGAGCCGTTCCTGTAGCGCCTTGCCGTCGGTGCCTGCTGGCAGCGGCAGCGCGACCATCTGGCCGAACCACTGGGGCGCATCGTCGGACAGTGGCGCTAATCCGGTTAGAGCGCTGATGCGTGCGCGGGTCTCGCTGGCTAACTGGTGGCAACGCGCCCGCACGCTACCCCAATCATGCGCTTGCAGAAAATCAATCGCATCCGGCACGGCCAGCATCGCCGCTGCATCGCGTGTGCCCTGCCAGTGGTGCCGCCGCGTGAACGCCTCAGCATCCCAGCCCCAGCCCACCACCAGCGGCACCACCTGATCTTGATAGTCTGGCCGCACGGTCACAAACGCAGAGCCTTTGGGCGCACACAGCCACTTATGGCAATTGCCGCTGTAGACATCCGCGCCAAGCGCCTGCAAATCCAGGTCCATCTGACCGGGTGCATGGGCACCATCCACAATCGTCATGATCCCGGCTTCACGGGCACGCTGGCAAATCTGCTGTAAGGGCATAATCAGCGCGGTAGCCGATGTGATGTGGCTGAGGAAGATAACCCGTGTTTTGGGCGTCACACCTTGCCAGAGCGCGTCTACGATCGCATTAGCGTCGGTGAAGGGCAGTGGCAACGTCTGCTGCACGTATTTTGCGCCACTACGCCGGCAGACATACGCCCACAGGTTATTGAGCGCCCCATATTCATGATCCGTCGTCAGGATTTCGTCATCGGGCTGCAAATCCAGTGAGCGCACCACTGCATTCAGGCCCGCCGTCGCATTCTGCACGAGGAACAGGTCAGCTAGCGGCGCATTCACGTAGGCTGCAAGGCGTGCACGGGCCTGGTCGAGCGCAGCATCGTAGTGGCGCATGAAAAACGCGACGGGCTGGCGTTCGAGTTGCAATTGCCACTGTTGATAGGCGGCGAATACAGGCTTTGGCGTCGCACCGAACGAGCCATGATTCAAAAACACATAGTCAGCGTCCAGCATGAACTGGTCGCGCAGGTTGGTCATAGACATCACAGATACCGTTCACAAGCGCCGCCTCGGACAGGTCAGTGCCCTGTCCCTACAGGGGCGCAATCATTCACAACAGGTCTGTAGGGACGCGCCACTGGTGCGTCCGCCACACTGTATTTTATGGCGGCTTGCGCCGCCCCCGACGCCAAGAATGGCGTCCCTACGGTCCAAAACGGCTGTGTAGGGACGCGCCACTGGTGCGTCCGCCACCGAAGACGACGACAAATCTAAAATACCTACCCCTGAAAAGGGGTTTGGGGTGAGGGCTGAGTAGCCGAAATACTATTTGCTCGGCAACATCCAGCTACGCGCCGTTTCCACCAAGCCCGCCGCGATGAACGCCTTCAGCAAATCCAGCGCGATGAAGGGCTGCACGCCCACCTGATACGCTGTGCGCAGGTCCATGCCTGTCCACAGCAGCAGGTGGCTGGCCCCAAACAGGTAAATAACCAGGATACCCGCCACACCCGCCAGCCAGCGCTGCCAGAAGCGCTGACCAGCGCGCTCCACCAGCCAACCAGCGACAAACGCGCCGACCACGAAGCCGATCAGGAAGCCGCCCGTCGGCCCGAACAGCGCAGCCGCACCGATGCCCCGTGTATCAACCGGCGCATTGGCCGCAATCAGCAGAATATAGGCCAGTTGGCTGCCAGCGCCATCACGCGCACCCAGCACCATACCGCTCAGCAGCACGACCAGCACCTGCATCGTAAACGGCACTTCCGGGTTGCCTGTCTCAATGCTGATCTTGGCTGAGATGACCGTCAAAATCGTAAAGAGGGCGATGCCTGCCAAACGCACGAAATCACTCTTTGCGCGGGTCTGTGGTAATGTACGTAGCATGTCTCTCATCCTTTGCCAGTGATTGATATACAACGATTAAAATTTAACCACGAAACCACCGATTCGCAACAATCTATACGTAGGCAGGCCCTTCCGGGTGTCCGGCGGATGCGCAGAAGCGCGTCCCTACAAATGTGGCTTGTGGCTTCATATCGCATCACAAGCGGTTATCGGCGGTTGGCTCTACGATGATTTCGACCAACTCGTACTCTGCCTTGAAGCCCTTCACGGCCTGATTTTCGACCAGCGTCACCTGCACGCCGTATGTGGGTAGGACGTAGCGCGTCATCCAGCGGCCCACTTCCTGAATATTGCGATAGTAGGCCAGCTTAATCTTGCGATCTACGCCACGTAGGATACCCTTAATGCGGTTGAAGCGCTTATCCTTGATGCGATCCAGCAGGGCGTCGCGTTCGGCTTTATTCATAAACGCCATAATGTGATGCTCCCATGATAACATCATCAAAATACAGGATAATTGTAGTTCGCAACCCGAAGAATACCATAGCTGACTGTGATGAATGACTTATCTTATGGCAAATGACCCTCAGAGCAACCTGTATTCCGTCGCAGGCGTGAACGCCTACATCCATAGCCTACTGCGCGGTGAACCCGTGCTACAGGACATCTGGATACAGGGCGAAGTCTCCAACCTGCATCGGGCGAAATCCGGCCATTGGTACTTTACGATTAAAGACAACGACGCGCAGCTACGCTGTGTGATGTTCAAAATGGAAGCCGGACGCCAGCGCATCCAGCCCGATGAGGGCGACCTGATTAACGTGCATGGGCGCGTCGGCGTCTATGAAGCGCGGGGTGAATATCAGCTTTACGCTGACCGCATCGAATCCGCTGGTTCGGTTGGTGACCTGTATCAGCAGTTTGCAGCGCTCAAAGCCCAGCTAGAGGCCGAAGGGCTGTTCGACCCCGCCATCAAGCAGCCGATCCCGGCCTTTGCCTTGCGTGTGGGTGTCGTCACGTCGCCGGATGCCGCCGCGTTTCAGGATATTCTGCACGTGCTGACGCGCCGAATGCCGCTGCTAGAGGTGACGCTCAGCCCGACGCTCGTGCAGGGCAAGACCGCCGCCCCGCAGATTGTACGTGCTATCGAGCGCCTGAATACAGTTGCCGCTGTCGATGTGCTGCTGCTCTGCCGGGGTGGTGGCAGCATCGAGGACCTGTGGTGCTTCAATGATGAGCGTGTCGCCCGTGCGATTGTCGCCAGCAAGATACCTGTAATTAGCGGCGTCGGCCACGAAACCGACTTCACCATTGCCGATTTTGTGGCCGATATGCGTGCCCCCACGCCATCCGCCGCCGCCGAAATCGTGACGCGCATCACTATTGACGACCTGCAAGCACAACTCGCCGCAGCCAACCGCCAGATGCGCGACATCATGCAGCACAGGCTTAATCAAGGGCAAAACGCGCTGGATGTCGCCGCCCGCAATCTGCAATACGTCTCGCCGGAGCAGCGCATTCAGGACGCTCGCCAACGTGTTGATGAATGGCATGAGCGCGTCAGCACAGCACAGCAACGCAGATTGGCGCTATTACGTGAGCGCCTGCAAGCCCGTGCAGCCGCGTTGAATGCTGCTAGCCCGGATGCCATCCTGAAGCGCGGCTATGCCATTGTGCGCCGCCAGGACGATGACCGCATGATTACAGCAGCAGACGTGCTACAAGCAGGCGATGCCGTGCGCATTCGTTTCGCGGATGGTGAACAGGCCGCCCGCATCGAAAGACAAGAATAAAAGACAAGAATAGCGTCCCTACACACATCATCTGAAGCCGTAATAATGTATTATGAACACAAACAAAAAGGCAAAAGCAACGCATGACCGACGACATCAACACCATGAGCTTTGAAGCAGCCTATAGTGCGCTGGAAGAGACCGTCACGCGCCTTGAATCCGGTGAATTGGCGCTAGAAGAATCCGTTGATCTGTTTGAGCGTGGGCGGCGGCTATCTGCGCACTGTCAGCACTTGCTCGATCAGGCCGAATTGCGCGTGCGCCGCATTGACGAGGCCGATGCTTAGGCCGATGGTCATGCAGGCTGTAATTTTTATTACATTTTGATTGACTAAATTTTGCATATCCGCGTATGATAAGTGCATCGTTAAATGAGATGAGGCATATGCAAAATGTCTGTCGAAAACGCCAAGACCTTTTTAAACAAGCTGGACCACGATAGCAACCTGCTGCAAAGCGTAGCGCAGATGTCGCTGGTGGATGTCATCGGCCACGCCAACGACAATGGCTACGATTTCACACTGGAAGCGCTTAGCGAAGCGCTAGACGAGCAATACGGCGAGATGGACGAAGCGGAACTTAACAGCGTCGCTGGCGGTTTTAATCCACAGCCGGAGCCACCTGCTCAATTGGGCAAAATAAACCCGATTGTGCGCCCACCGATGCTAAAAATCCGTTGGTTCAACGCCCTCAATCCTTAAACGTTAAGCCCAGCGCACGGCGCAGAATCCCATCGGCAACCGCGTCCGGGGCCATGCGCCGCATCAGCAATAAGCCCGCTGCTGCTGCACCGATAGCGTAGCGGGTTTTGGGCTGTTTGGCGCTCAGCGCATGATAGATGGCCTCGGCAATGGCTTCTGCTGCTGTTGCATTGCCAGCCTGCCGCCCCAGCGCCTGCTTCATATCCTCAAATAGCCTGCCATAACGCGCCTGCGCATCAGCATCTAATTGCGCAAAAGCCGCATCCAGCGCCGCACTCATGCCATCCGTCATCGGCGTTTGCACCGCCCCCGGTTGCACCGAGACGACAGCGACGCCAAACGGCGCAAGCTCCAGACGCAGCACGTCAGTCATGGCTTCCAGCGCGTGCTTGCTCATGCTGTACGCGCCCAGTGTCGGCATTGCAACACGCCCCATGATAGACGACACGTTGACGACACGACCACGCGCCGCACGCAGCAAGGGCAGCATGGCCTGCGTCACCTGCAAATGCCCGAAGAGGTTCACCTCAAACACGCGGCGCACACCGCTTATCGGCATGGTTTCCAGCGTACCCGGTAAATTAATCCCCGCGCTGTTGACCAGCCCATGCAATGCGCCCTCAGTCGCTTCTGCGATGTGCTCATAGGTCGTTTGGATTTGCTCAGGTTGTGTGATGTCGAAGGGCAGCACAGCCGTTGTGATCGGCGTTAGCGCATCGGTGGCTTCGGCGGGCAGGACGCCCGCAAACACGCGCCAGCCGGCATCATGCAGGCGCTTTGCCGTCGCCAGGCCGATGCCGGACCCTGCACCGGTAATCAGTACGTTCATGTCACAAACTCAACCACGAAGATACAAAGTCTGGCGGACGCCGTGAATGGCGTCCCTACGATTACGTTCTGTGTAGGGACGCAACTTGCTGCGTCCGAAACCCAAAAATACATTTCAACCGAATTCAATACGCTACCGACACCCCAAAAGGGTGTCAATTCACTTGGTTACAATTCAACGTAAACGTCGTTGCCTTCTTCTGTGACCGCATACGATGCGATGCCCTGTGGTTCTTTGCCCAGCGCAATCAGGCGCTTCGTCCACTTCGGCACCTTGACGCCCATAATGCCCGGCGTCCAGTCCAGGTTTTTGCCGCCGCACATCTCAAACTTAGAGTTGTGCAAAGGGCAGATGACTGTCCCGTTTTCCAGCTTGCCGCCATCAAGCGGGATGTTCATGTGTGAACATTGGTTGCGTACTGCACAGATTTGGCCATTGTAGCGCGTGACGATAACAGAAGTGCCACCCGCATCGACCTTGCTTAGCTTGCCTTCTTCAAATTGGTCGCCGTTGCCGATCCAGATACGTTCGCTCATGATGCAAGACCTTTTTTAGCTAGCGTGTAAATAAATGTTGATCCTGCGATCAGTTGTACCGCACCCACATCAAGCCTGCACCCAACACGGATTTAGAAGCCTATGAGATTATCTGCTGACGCAATAAGAAAGCAGGCAGGCTCAGCCACAACAATTGCGTATGCAGCAGCGTCCAGGGGTAATGATCGAACTGCCCGACGACGACCAGCGCCAGGAACCCCGCTAGCAAGCCTATTGCAGCCAGTGGATAGCCAGCGCGTTTGACGTGCTGCAAGGCTAGCTCAACGCTGACGATCAGCCACGCATACAGCAGGCCCAGGCCCACAATGCCATAATCCGCCCACACACCCAGCGGCACATGATGCACGTTATCGCCCTGTAGATCGTAATCTGTCTCGTTAGCCAGGTAATTTGCCGCGTACCAGGGGAAATTTGCGCCGCCTAACCCGATCATGGGGTTTTGGTTGATGGCATCCAGCGCAATGTCGATAAAGATAACCCGATCTATTATTGAGCGCTGTTCGGTATTTTCGATAGTGTCACTATCGCCCATGCTAATACCTGCCCGTGCGAACACTAACGGACGATACAGCAGCAAGAAAATTAGGCCAAGCGCAATCATTACGCCGACAATGGGCAGTAAACGCCGTAATGTGCCATCATGCGCCAAAATCATCGGCAAAAACGCCAAAGTGGCCATTGCAAAGCCAAGCCACGCCCCACGCGAAAACGTCAGCAGCAGCAACCAGAACCCCACGACGAACGCAAGCCGCGCAGACCAGCGCACACGCTTGTTATCGTGCAGCAGCCAGCCCGACACAGCCAGCAGCCACACCACCACCGCACCTGCAAAGACGTTCGGGTGCGGCAGCAAACCGTAAGGCCGCAACCAGCGCACATCACCTGCCTGTATCACACTGACGCCAGAGCGTGCCGGGTCGAGCGCGAGTTCTGCCAGCGCCCCCAGTCCGATAGACCCCTGCACAGCCACCTGTAGGCCACCCACCAGCGCATTCCACAGCAACGACAGCGCCAGCACAGCAATCACAGCGCGTAGCGGTGGCCCCGCACAGGCGACCACCAGCACAAAGCCCGCCACCACCCCAAGCTGCAAGGCGGCATTCTGCGCCACGCCGGGGTGATGCGAGCGCGTCAGCGCCCAGCCCTGTGCTAGCACAGCCCAGCCAACCAGCAGCAGCAGCAACAGTGCCCACACGATGCGCAAACGGTCCCCCATGAAGGCACGCAAGCCCGGTACACCCGCCAGCAGCCACACGCCCAGCGTCAGCAACGCCGACCAGAACAGCACGAAGCCCGTTGTATAGGTCGCTGTGAAGGGTGGCGGTGGGCTGCCGTGCTTCAGCCACAGCGGGCATAGCGCCAGCGTCAGCAACACACCGCCTTGTGTGGGCAGGTAGCGCCAGTTCACACGATTTATTGCGCTTCGCTCAGCAGCGTTGCGGTCTCTTCCGGCGTCGTGACGGGCAGCTTGCAGGTGAAATGGCGGCAGACGTAGGCCGTTGGCGCACCCTGCACCTGCTTGCGATAGCTCAGCAACGGAATCTCGCTATCACCGGCCACGTCCTCACGGGCCAGCGCTGTAACCACATTCGGGCGATAGGGTCCGCGCACGACATCCAGCAGGGCGCGGGTGCCTGCCCGCGTCGGATTGCCCACAATGGCGACCTCTGCGATGCCTGTAATCAGCATATCGGCGGCGTTCAGCGCCTCACCGAACGCTTGCGGCACCTGTTGCATGGCCGGGATGAGTGGCCGCAGCGTCTTACGGGCGGCATCATCGTAATCAGCATCACCTGTGTAGGCCACGAGACGCGCTAATTGCTTGGCGATCATCGAATTGCCGGAGGGCACCGCGTTATCTTGCAGCGCACGCGGGCGCACAATCAGCTTTTCGTGGTCGTCGCTTGTATCGAAGAAGCCGCCATCATCCGCCGCAAAGTGCTTCAGCACCACATCCGCTAGATTTTTTGCGGTTGTATACCAGCGCTGCACAAATGTCGTCTGGTAGAGTTCCAGCAGGGCATCTATCAGGTTGGCGTAATCTTCCAGATAGCCGTTGCCCTTCGCGATGCCGTTCTTATAGGTGCGGTGCAGGCGGTAATCCTCTGTCATCAGCTTGCTGGTGATGAATTCGGCGCAACGCTCGGCTGCTGCGGTGTAATCCTCACGCTTCAGCACACGGCCAGCCTCCGCTAGCGATGCCAGCATCATGCCATTCCAGGATGTAAGCACTTTGTCATCCAAGCCTGGATGGACGCGGCGCGTGCGTGCCGCATACAGATGGTCGTTGACGCGCTTTAGCGTCTCGCGTAATGCATCGACTGTCATACCCAGGCGTGCCGCAACGGTGGCATCGTCGTTCGGCACATACAGGATGTTTTTGCCCTCAAAATTGCCGCTGCGCGTCACGCCGTAATACTCTATCGCCACTTTTGCCGCGTCGGGCACCTCATCGCTGATTTCAGCCAGCACGCTTTCGATCTCGGCCTTATCCCACACGAAGAATTTGCCCTCTTCGCCTTCGCTGTCGGCGTCGGTGGCGCTGTAGAAGCCGCCTTCGGGCGCGGTCATCTCACGCAGGATGTAATCATAAATGTCCTCGGCAATGCGCTTGAAGAAATCGTCGCCGGTGGCCTGCCATGCGTGCAGGTACAGGCGGCTCAGTTGCGCGTTGTCATACAGCATCTTCTCGAAGTGCGGCACCAGCCAGTAACGGTCTACGCTGTAGCGTGCGAAACCGCCGCCGATCTGATCGTACATGCCCCCACGCGCCATCTTCGTCAGCGTGAACGTCACCGCGTGTAAGGCGTCCGCGTCACCTGTGCGGGCGTGGTGCCGCAGCAGATACGCCAAGTTCATGGGTTGTGGGAATTTGGGTGCGCTGCCAAAACCGCCGAATTGCGCGTCAAAGTTATCGAGGACGCCTTTTGCGGCCATATCTAGCAACTCGGCATCCAGGCCATTTACATCCGCGTCGATATTTAGCGCATCACGGTTCAATGCATCGGCTAGTTTGCTGGCCTGTTCCTCGATCTCATCGCGGCGGTCAGTCCACGCCTGATGGATGGATTGCAGCACCCGCCGAAACGAAGGCACACCATAGCGGTCCTCACGCGGGAAGTACGTCCCACCGTAAAACGGGCGGCCATCCGGCGTCAGAAAGACGGTCATAGGCCAGCCGCCATGTTGCGTCATGGCTTGCACGGCCTGCATGTAAATATCATCGACATCAGGGCGTTCTTCGCGGTCCACCTTGATATTGACGAAAAGCTGATTCATCAGGTCGGCGGTAGGGCCGTGTTCAAAGCTCTCATGCGCCATCACATGGCACCAGTGGCAGGCGCTATAGCCGACGCTCAGCAAAATCGGTTTGTCGCCGGCTTTGGCTTGAGCGAAGGCTTCATCCCCCCAGGGGAACCAATCGACGGGGTTATCGGCGTGTTGTAGTAGGTAGGGGCTGGTCTCGTGTTGCAGACGGTTCATATGCGTTGCCTCGTGCAAATTGCTAGCGTTCGGAATGCAGCCTAGCGTATCATGCAGCACGCAAAAGCTGTAGGGGCACCACCTGAACCGATCAGGCGAAGACGCCCTTCAGCGGCAACGAAAATCCCGGTAGCACCGTGCCGCCTTCTAACGTATCAGCAGCCGTTAGCACGCGGGGCTTCTGGCCGGGTTCGTAAACTTCGATGTGCCCTTGCTCTGGGTCAACCAGCCAGACGACCGTTCCCGCAAGCAGATAGTTCGTCAGCTTGATCCGCACATGCTTCATATCGTCACTCGGCGATAGCACTTCAATGGCGAGGTCCGGCGCTAATGGGTTGTATGCATCGGCGTTGGGGTCCGGCTGCCTTGTCTTCGATATAAAGGCGGCGTCGGGGATGTAGCGTTCACCGTTTACGCGGTAGCCACCGTCGGACCCGGTTGTACGCCCCAGGTCATTTTGCTGAGCATAGATTGTCATATAGCTGCCGATGAGCATGGCGACTCTGGATGGACGATTATTTGAAACCACTTTTACGACCACCTCACTGCCGATGTATTCCAGCAGCTTATCTGCATTTTCTGGCAGGAATACCAATTCATCGAAGGCGTCTACGCTGATGCGTTGTGCGTCAATAACCATTATGAATCCTGCATCCAATTGCAAATCTGTGCTTTTTGCTCATATGCGCGTTGTAGCATGATAATACGGGTCGTCAAAATTGGCGCGGTCTATCATGTGCAGGATGGCAATCATCGTGTGTCGGTGGGGCGTGCACTGGGGAACCTGTACATTGATGCACGGATCATTGAATGGACCTGATGCTTACAGGCGCGGCTGACGCGGCAGCACCGACACCAGCACCTCATACGGGATTGTATCCAGCCAGGTGGCGACTTCATCCAGCGTAATTTCATCGTCCCCCTGTTTGCCGATCAGCACGACCTCATCGCCATTGGCCACGCCACTGATGTAACTGACATTCACGGCGCATTTTTCCATGCTGACGCGCCCCACCAGCGGCGCACGCTGCCCGTGAATCAGCACATGTCGCCAGGTGCGCGGTGAACGGCGCAGCCCATCCGCATAGCCCACAGGTAAGATAGCGATGGTTTCCTGATTGCGCGTGCGGTAGGTGTTGCCGTAGCCAACCGGATGACCCGGCGGCAATTGCTTCACCTGGAGCACGCTGGTTTTCCATGTGAACAGCGGCCTGACGCCCGTCGGCAAAGGTCTGACGCTAGATGAATTGACGCCGTACATCAGTAGGCCGGGGCGCACCATATTCAGGTGAAAGCCGTCACCGAGTTGGGTGCCCGCAGAATTGGCTGCATGGATGTATTTGAACTGGAAGCCGCCCGCCCGCAACGCCCGCACCACACGCTTAAAGCTGCTGACTTGTTCGCGAGTATAGTCCGGGTCCTCATCTGCCACCGAAAAGTGCGTATAGACGCCTTCGATGGCGAGATTTTCCATGACGGAGAAGTGCCGGAAGATGCGGATGGCGTCATCGGCCAGCATCCCCAGGCGGCCCATACCCGTGTCGATCTTTACATGGCATTTGAGCTTGCTTCCGGTGATCTGCGCTGCGCGTTGAAAGCGCGTGGCGGATTCCAGATCGAACACAGTCACCGTGAGTTCATGCCGGATGGCCTGCTGCACCGCTGTATCGGGGGTGTAGCTGAGGATCAGAATCGGTGCGGTGATGCCTGCATAGCGTAGCTCCATCGCTTCGGCCATCGACGCAACCGCCAGATAGCCCGCACCAGCCATCAGCGCCGTGCGTGCGGCCATCACTGCGCCATGCCCGTAGGCGTTGGCCTTGACGACTGCCATCAGCGTCACATCTGAGGTCAGGCCAGCGCGTAAAATCCGCACGTTATTGGCTAAGGCCTGTGGGTCCACCTCCACCCAGCTTGGTTGCAGGGGACGAGCACCAACGTTGACAGGCTCAGAGCGTGCGAAATCCCGACGTGGCAGGCGTTCACGGTCTGCGCTATTTTCCAGCAGTGCGCTAACCACCTGCTCCATGCCTGCGGCGCTGTTGCCCTTGACCAGCACGACATCGTTAGCACCTAAGCGCAGCAAGCTGAGCGTCTGCATGGTGCCCTTGATGCTGGATGCGGCCTGCACTTTGCGCATATTGTTGGCTTGTGCAGCTTGTGCGATCAGCGCCGAGCCGGTGCCCTGTGTAATCAACACGTCGGCGCAGGTTGCAACCCGCTGCCCAATCAGGTTAGCGCTTGATGTGCGCTGGCCGTTGACGGAGGCCATGCCCGTTGACCCCATGACGACAATCGTGCGCTTGCCTTCGGAGCGCACCGCCTGCAACCAATCCAGCGCTGCCAGCGTGGATGCCGTGTCTGCCTGATGGCTGTCGTCAATCAGTAAGCTGCCGTTGACGCCACGTAGCGCGTTCATCTGGCCTGGCGGTGGCTCAATTTCGGCGAGTGCGGCCAAGCCTTCGGCAAGCGGCACTTCGTAATGCTGCCCGACAAGCAGAGCAGCCAATGCGCCGTACAGGTTGTGCTTGCCCAGCAAACGGGTGCGCTGCTGCTCGTATGCGGCACCTGTTGCTTGCTGGCGCAGGCTGAATTCGGTGTGTTGCATCCCGATGGCGACGTGTGCGGCCAGTAAATCGGCGTCGGTGTGGTCGATGCCGATGGTCTGAACGCGCGTGCTTGCCTGCTGCCGTAAGCCTCTGCTGTAATCGTCGTCGCTGTTGAGGATGGTCAGCGCTGCGTCGTCGCGTGCGGCCAGCGCCGCCTGTTCCTGAATAAACTGATCGCAGTTATCAAAGGCCAGCGGATAATCGCAGTGAATGTGCGTGATGACGGCCACATCGGGCGTGAAGGTCTGCACGAGTTGCGTCATTTCGCCGGGGCGCGTGCTGCTGAAATCCATCACGATGAACTGATTACCGGGGCGCAGTTTCGGCAGCGTCAGCACAAGTTCGAGTTGCCCGTCAGCATGGGGATGTGTTGGAAAGACGCTATAGCGCCGACCAAGCACCTGGGTAATCGTCGCAATGGTGGTCGGTCGGCCCATTGTGCCGCCTACAGCCAGCACTTTGACGCCAAGCCGCTTAAGCATATAGCCTGCCCAATCCAACAGCGCTTTTTGCGGGTCACGCGCCATCAGCACCGTCACGCCATCCGTATCGACGGTGGGAGGTTCGCTGCATAAAACGCCGCTGACCCCGTTCTGGATGGCGCGGGCTATTGCATTCTGAATATCCCCCTGACCAGAACGCAGCGCAACATACAGGGCCGCATCGCCGACGCTATCGGGGTCTAGCGTGAAACCCTTGAATAGATGCGCGGCTGGTTGCCCAAATAATTGACCGTTGGCGGCTTTGAGTAAATCGTACAGGCTAATCATAACGTGCAGTATAACACCATCAAGATTGATTTTGCAGGATGCA
>DAOTTW010000448.1:0-1617 GCA_034437615.1 Anaerolineae bacterium
ATCCGCTTTCGCATCCTGCGCAGCAGCCGTGAGCGCTTTGGTCAGCAGTTGTGGCGACAAATACAGTGTTTCGGTGTCAGACGGAGCATCATCTACTTCAATTTGAGCAGACGACACACTCACACGATTGGTAGCGTGAACCGTCAACATCCCATTGCCGAAGGTCAGGCGTAGATAGTGCGTAAAGTGAGGCTGATGCTTGCGCTTACTGGGCTTCACGGCATATTGGCTGCAATGCCGGATGAGCGCTTTCAGGCCGTCTACATCACGCACACTCGCAAGTAGTTCGGCGTCAGCATCCAACGCAGGCACAGGTGGAAAGCCATCCAACTGCCCGGTGATGAAGTGCGTCAAATTGCGCTTTTGGCGCATCTCAACCATATCGTGTTGTGCATGATGCGTGAGATCAATGCGTTCCTTGTCCAGCAGCTTCGCGAGATCATGCAGTGTGCGAAATGGCAGCAAGCACGCGAATTCATCACTGTGGACGTTTGCCGGAATGCGCACACTTTGCGTGGTTTCCAGGTTGGATGCCGACAGAGTGAGGCATTGGGCTTCCCCACGCAGATGCACATATGCGAGAATAGGCAGTGGTGGCGTGTTGTCTACAGCAGCGCTCAGTGTCTTGAGGGCATTCACGAGATCGCCCTGCATCACACTGGCTAGCTGTGGCGGAATGCGTTGCGCAGCGACGTAGAGTTGCTGCACCAGATCACGCGCCGTGCCAAGCGCCACCGCAATGCGTCCGACACGTGGGAAGTAGGCCGCATCGCTACGATAATCCTGCACGGCGCGTTGCAACTGCGTTGCTGCACGCCCTATCGCTGCGATAAGCCGCAGCTCCTCAAGCATGAGGTCGGCATAACTGGACGCAGCGTAGGCTTCGAGATCATCGACCAGCACGATGGCATTGTTATAATAGCTCAGCAACGTGCTAAGCTGACGGGTGTAGGCGGGCTGCGCGACAAAGGCATCTATGTCGGCGTAGCAGTTGCGCAGGTGGGTTGTCATGTTGATAAGCTGAGAATTCGACATGGGAGAAATCCCGATTGCTCAAGGTAGATAATCAAGTTATAACTCGATTGTAGCATTCAAGTTATAACTTGAAAAGTTAAGGTAGGGGTTTTTGTGTCAAAATCAGATAAGAAAGGGCTATCCACCATTGTCACGCAGGAAGACTACGAGCTTATCCGGCAGATTGCCGAGGCACAGGGTGTGACGATTTCGATGCTGGTCAAACGGGCCGTAACTGATTACTGCCAGCGCATGGGGTATGAAGATGTTGATCTAGCTGGCGATGTCGGTGATTGGGGTGGCAAGCGCAAAGGCAGTGGCAGACCTGCGGTACAAGAGGATGAGTGACAATAGAAAACACCTACCACACTTCTGCTAGTCAAAATATCAGACACTAAATGGACTCATCAAATAATGTGCCTTGAAATTTCTAACTACAGCCATATCATCAAATCTGAGAGTCGCAATCTTCATGATGGTGTAGTAATGACTAAAAATAAGCGAGAACAGCTAGAAGCATTGTCTGAAGCCGAATTCCGTGAGAACGTCTTAGTTCCCTTGCTTCGAAAAATGAAGTACGAAAAGGTTCGCCTCAGACATGGT
>DAOTTW010000449.1:0-5565 GCA_034437615.1 Anaerolineae bacterium
GTAGCGCCCGTCCGCCGACCATGTCGGCTCGTTGACGAGGCTACGCTGCACCAATGAACTAATGCGTGCAATGCGCCCGGAGATGCCATCGGTAAAATCAGCGAGATAGAGGCCCGTATCGCCGCCTGCTTCGATGAAATAGGCGACAGCATTAGCGCGTGGCGATGGGTAGACGCGCTCGCCAGTCGATGAAGCCATCTGTAGCACGCTGATGCGCCCACCGCGTGACCCCGGCGGCGTGAAATACAGCGTTTGCAGGCCCGTGTCGGGCTGTGCGGTGGCGATGTTGCCGATGCTCTCGCGGTTGTTGCTATTCAGGAAGGCAATCAACGGGCGTTGTGAGCCACCCTGCAAGCCTGCTGGCACGTCCACCAGATCATAATTATCGAAGCTGAAGTTGATCGCGGGTTGGGGTGTGATGCTGGGCGTGGGCGTGACTGTCGGTGTTTGGCTGGGTGTGGCTGTCACCGTCGGCGTAGGCGTATCGGATGGGGTGGGCGTGATGCTGGGCGTAGGCGTGACGGTGGCTGTGGGCGTATCCGATGGCGTGACGGTGGCTGTCGGTGTGCTGGATGGCGTAATCGTCGCGGTGGGCGATGGCGTGGGTTGGGATGCGACGATATTACAGCCTGTGCTCAGCAGCACGGCGAACAGCAGCCACAGGGTTTTGGTGATGGTTGGCAAGCAGCGATTGTAATGGTCGGTCATAGTGTGTGTCACGTCTGGTCATTTGAGCGCATACTGTACCATGATCCCGGCATGAGTGAAGTGTTTGGCCATTTGGTGTAAGCGCCGCTTGCCCTACGCCGATGAGCAGCACACAGGACCCCTGTAGTTACCGTATTTTTCGGCAACTGTCGCCGCCGGATAGCACCACGCTGTTGTGTGCTGATACCTGGGGTGGTACAGTTACTGAAAATAAAAGTTAGGATGATGCTATGCGGGGATTCAAACGACGCCTTGTTGGGATTTTGCTACTTGCATTATTGCTATTGCCTGTACAGGCGCAAGAGACCATCATACTGGACGAACTTAAGCTGGGTACAGTCAGTACAGCCCTGCCGACATCGGTGTTTACATTTACGGCGAATGCCGGCCAAACGGTGATGATTGAGGTCGTTAGCGCGACGGACGGGCTAGCGATGCAGTTCACGGTCAGCGACGCTAATGGGACGCTGGTGAAAGCCGTCGGCAACCCGACGCAACAGATTCGCATCAACGACACGGTGACATTTCCACAGGCCGGACCGTATAGCATACAGCTCGCCAGCGCAAACGGCCTGCAAGGGCAATTTATCCTTCAGGTGCGTGCCGACGCGCCACAAGCACCTGCGCC
Source organism: Anaerolineae bacterium (assembly GCA_034437615.1). GTDB lineage: Bacteria > Chloroflexota > Anaerolineae > Aggregatilineales > Phototrophicaceae > DAOTTW01. The sequence continues at coordinate 1,337 of DAOTTW010000449.1, forward strand.
ACAGCAACCCACGCTGCTACAAAATCAGCCTGTCAGCGGCTTGCTTGGGATGGGTGAAGGCATTGATTACAACCTGAGTGCTGACCCGACACAGACGCAACAGCTTAGCATCAGCAGCAGCAACGGCGCACGGATGCCAGCGACACGCCTGCTTGATGCTACTGGTAATGTGCTGGCTCAGTTCAGCAGTGCGCTGCCTGCTGGCAGCATCACCATTCCAGCAGGGAACGCCGCCTATCGCCTGGAGCTAACGAACGATACCAGCGATATTCTGTCGTTGGGTTATGCGGTGCAGTTGCGCACAGCGAATCCTGCAACGCCCGTTGTCGCGCCGCCGCAGGGCGCTATCCCAACCGTGACGCCGCCCCCCGGTGGCCAACCGACGCTGCCCGGCAGTGGACCGTGTGTGCTGGCCACACAGGAAACGGTGAATGTGAACCTGCGCGGGCAACCAGCGGTTTTTGCACCGATCCTGACGACCATCTCGCCGCTTGAGGTTTACAGCGTGGTCGGGCGTGTCGCGGATTCATCCTGGTATCAGATTTTGGCGAACGGTACAAGCGGTTGGGTTGCGGGTTTCGTTACGCGGCGTGGCGGCGATTGCAACAACCTGCCCGTGACGGGCACGTTACCCCCCACGCCAACACCGACCTTGCAACCGTCAGCGACGCCGCTACCATTCGATCAGTTGACGCCAACCGCCGACCCTGAGCGCGTCGCAGGCGATAACGAATATCGGGACGTGCAGGTGGAATACAACGGCGATCTAATCGGCGTCAGTGGCGCGATTTCCTACCCGAATGGTGATCGTCAGGACACGGTGACATATCGCTGGGTTAATGTGAACGGGCGGGACGATAAGGATTTCTCGGTGCGGGTTCTTTGCCGGGGTACAGGTGTTGGGTCGGTGGTGATTGAATTTGCAGACGGTAGCACAACGGATTGTCGCGATGGCACCTATAACTTCCTGCAATACCTGTATGAAGGCGTGCCGACTGCTGGTTCGATTACTGTGCGCTTGAATGCGCCGCCTGCGGGCCAAAGCGCCTATGTAGAATGGAGCGTCCAATTCCGCTTTATCGGCTAGCCAGCGCATCCCGACACGTGTGTTGTGAAGCGTAGGGACTTGCGATGGGGTATCCGAGGTATCTATTCACCTTAGACAGAAAGCACACAAAACATCATGGCAGATTACAACACCGTGCTGCGTGGCGGCATGATTTACGATGGCAGCGGCACAGAGCCGTTTCAGGGCGATGTGGCGATACAAGACGATGTGATTGCGGCAATTGACGCCCCCGGCACGCTCTCCGGCGCTAGGCTGATTGATGTCGATGGGCTGGCGGTCGCGCCCGGTTTTATCAACATGCTAAGCTGGGCCACCGAATCGCTGATTATCGACGGCAATTCACAAAGCGACATCCGGCAGGGCGTGACGCTGGAAGTGATGGGTGAAGGCGCGTCAATGGGGCCGCTCAACGCCGAGATGAAGGCACGCCGCCGCGATTTAATCGCAGAAAACCCCAGGGCCGATTATGAAATTGCCTGGACGACACTGGGCGAGTATCTGCAACACCTGGAGCAGCTTGGCGTCTCCCCCAATGTCACGTCGTTTGTCGGCTCATCAACGCTGCGGGTGTATGCCATCGGCTATGAGGACCGCGACCCAACGCCCGATGAACTGCATTTGATGAAGCAACTCACGCATCAGGCTATGCAGGAAGGGGCCGTCGGCCTCTCTACCGCGCTGATCTATCCCCCGGCGACCTTCGCCAAGACGCCCGAACTGATTGAACTGGCCAAAGTCGTCTCGGAATACGACGGGTTGTATATCTCGCATATCCGCAGTGAGGGCAGCCAAATCCTGCAAGCGCTGGATGAATTCCTGACGATCACACGCGAGGCTGCTGTGCGCTCAGAGGTGTATCACCTGAAGGCCGCAGGCGTGCAGAATTGGCCGCTGATGGATGATGTGATTGCGCACATCGAAGCGGCACGTGCTGAGGGCTTGCAGGTCACGGCGGATATGTACACGTATCCGGCCAGCGGCACCGGGCTAACGTCTTGCCTGCCGCCCTGGGTGCAGGATGGCGGCCATGAGGCCATGATGGAACGCCTGCGCGACCTTGAGATACGTGAGCAGGTCAAAGACGAGATGACACGCCCTGCGGATACGTGGGAGAATATGTACAGCAGTAATTCACCGGAGAATATCCTGCTGGCGGGCTTCAAAAACCCTGACCTGAAGCATTACACGGGCAAACGCCTGTCAGAAGTGTGTGCGTTACGCGGCACAGCCCCGAAAGATACGGTGCTCGACCTGATCCTTGAGGATGATAGCCGCATCTTCACGATTTACTTCAGCATGACCGAGGACAATCTGCGTAAGCAGGTGGCCTTGCCCTGGCTCAGCTTTTGCTCGGATGCGGGGTCACTCACTCCCGAATACCCATTTGATACCTACCATGCGCACCCACGCGCTTACGGCTCGTTTGCGCGGGTGCTCGGCAAGTACGTGCGCGATGAGGGCTTGCTGACGCTACAGGAAGCCGTGCGCAAGCTGGCCGCGCTGCCTGCGGATGTGCTGAAAATCCAGAAGCGCGGGCGCTTGCAGGTCGGGCATTATGCCGACATCGCTGTTTTCGACCCGGCACTCGTGCAGGACCATGCCACGTTTGAAAATCCACACCAGTATTCGACGGGTATGCTGCATGTCTTCGTCAACGGTGGGCAGGTGCTCAGGGATGGCGAGCATACCGGGGCGCGTCCGGGGCGTGTGGTGCGTGGTCCGGGCTATAATCCGAACGCATAGCTTCTACAGGATAGGACCGATGCAAGATGCAACGACACGCACGCGCATGACAGCCGACGAATTCATCGCATTGCCGGAACGTGGTTTACCCACCGAATTGATCGACGGAGAACTGGTGATGCGTGGATCGCCCACACTTAATCATCAACGTTTTGCTCGTATGATCTTTCAGCTTGTCAGCAGGTGGGTGACAGGTGGAGAGGTCTTTTTTGCGCCCATCAGCGTGAAATTCGACAATGCCAACTTTTACCAGCCTGATGTGTTATGGGTATCCGACGATAACCCCAACTGCGAATTAGTGCATGATGGCATCAACGGCGCGCCGGATTTGGTAGTTGAGGTGCTATTGCCTGGCACAGCAAAAAGCGATTATGGGATCAAGTTCCAGACGTATGAGCGCTATGGCGTGCGTGAATACTGGATTGCGGACCCTCAGGGCTTTATCCTGGTGTGGCAGCGCAACGATGCGGGGCGTTTTGTGCAGCATGGCGCTTTTGGCGCGGGTGAAACGTTCTCGTCGCCGCTACTTGGTCAATCCGTCAGCATGGATGAGGTTTTGCCGTGATCCCGCAAAGCGCATCAGACGATCAAGCCCCAATTGCCGACACGCTAACATGCTGACACGCTGATAAGCTGAAAGGCTGACATGCAACAAGATAAACTCGCACTGCGCAGAAGCCAGGCCGGGATGCGCTTCATCGCGCAGATGACCATCTATAACAGTGAAAACACCGAGCGCCTACGCCAATTCATCGCTGATAGCTATCATGATACACTGTTGCAAGAGGCTGATACAGAAACGCGCCTGCACGATTTACAACAGACATTGCAGCAGGTCGGCAAGCTGAGGGTGAAGCAGGTGATGGCTACCAATGAGCATCAGGCTATCGTGGTCATGCAGGCACAACAAGCCGAAGGGCTGTTTTACTGTGAAGTGCAGGTCGAAACGGATTACCCGCACAAGATCACGCGCTATCTGTTCCAGCAGATGAACGAGATGAACGAATAGACGAAATCAGCGAATAGACGAGATTTACAGGGATAGCATTATGGTCACACAAACGCAAGCACCCCCGAACATCCTGCACCGCCTGGATATTAACACGGATGTCGCACGCAAAATCCTAGCGGGCTTCATCCGCGACGAAATCAGCAAAAGCGGCATGAAACGCGCCGTGATGGGCTTATCTGGCGGTATCGACTCCGCATTGTCGGCTTTCTTATCCGCTGAGGCGCTGGGGCCAGAGAATGTGCTGGCTGTGCGGATGCCCTACAAGACCTCATCCGAGGAAAGCCTGACGCACGCCGACGAAATCATCAAGCAATTGGGCCTCGAAACAATCACCATCCCGATTACAGATATGGCTGACCCGCTAATCGAGCGCTTCCCGGATATGTCCAACGTGCGGCGCGGCAA
>DAOTTW010000450.1:0-5126 GCA_034437615.1 Anaerolineae bacterium
TCGCCTTTGTGTGTCGGCATGAATTTCGTTATAATCCTGCTACCTTTGAAACACACACCACCGTATCCGCAGTCCAAGTCCGAGGCCACTCGCATGACAGACCACGACTCGTCTGATAAAAACGCACCTGATGCAACCATCCCAGCACACGATTCCGTCACGGGGGCTGCATCCGAACCGATAAAGCCGATAGAACCTATAGAAGCAGCAGCGGATACCGACACAGATGCGAGGCGTACCTTGTCACCTGATGACGCGCAGCCTGTACGCACCACGCTCACCAACCCGGTTGACGCTGTGCGCCGCGCTATTGCCATCCTAGAGGACGATCAACTCGCCAGCACGACGACGCGCCTGCCGCATATCAACGCGGACACCCCCTGGATTTTGCAGCAGTTCTTCAAGGGCGAAATTGATCTGGAAGCCGAACTCGGCAAGCGCTTTCCGGCGCTGCCGATGATGTCTACGGTCAAGTTTCGCACGCTCGGTACGCAATCCGGGCGGCATGTGGCGACATTATCTGCGCAGGATGGCTCGACATCCGTCATGCTGGAGGCCGATAAGCACAGCAAGGTCGTGCAGATGTCGTTTACAGTCGCGTCGATGCTGACCTTGCGCTTCTCGTTGGCTGACCTCAGCCACATGGACCGCAAGCACTGGCTGGAATTGATGCGCCGCGACGAAGGCGGCCTGGCGTTTCTGTGGGGGTCACAGCGTTGGGCGCGGGATTACCTGATCTGCATTTCGCGCAGGTATTACAGCAACCTCTATGCATTCTCCCCCAGTAACTTTGAAGCCGCCATTCGCATCACACCCCCCGTAATGGCGCAATTGCTGGATTGGCTGCAAGACGTTTGGCAATCCGACGCGAAAACCGAAGGCAACCCGCCTGATCTGCTCACATGGTAACCTGACGCTAGCGCTGTACGACGGCTGTCATGGCACGTTATAAAACCTGGCTTTCATATTGGGGCGACGACGAGCACTTGCTAGAGGCCATCCTCGCACGTAACGAATTCTGGTTCCTGGCTGATGGCAAGACGCTGCTCAACGTCGCTGGCGGCTGCACGGGCAACGTACACAGCGCCCTGAACGACGCCTACACGCTGAAATATGACGGGCATCTGGTCACACTGGAATTGCGGCGCTCACCGACGGATTTTGTGCTGCTGCTGGATAATCAGCCTGTGCAAGCTACCAGCGTCACGCGCCAACCGGGGCCATACAGTTCATCCCAGACGCGCCCAAAAGTGAATCAGCGTTGGGCCTTTCAACTGCCGGATGGTTACCATACGGTGCAGGTCGGCTTAGAGCGCACCATGAACCTGCTGCACGTCTATTATGTGCTGGATCAACGCGACGGCGCACCGTTCCAGCGCACAGCGACGGATATAGACCTCAATCAGCCATCCCCCCAACGCATGACCATCGAACTCGACACGCATCTGCTGACGTTGCTCATGGCCTACACGACACGCAGCCGCGTGCCGCTGGTCAGCCTGACGTTGCTGGTGGATGAACAGGTCGTACACCCGCAAGACATCCCGTTCATATCATAGCCTGACCTAATGGCGTCCCTACTGGCTCACTTCATGATCTTCGTGCCTGCCTGCCTACGATGATGATGACCTCTGGCGTTGCGCTTCAAATAAAATCACACCCGCAGCAACCGCCGCATTCAACGATTCTGTATGTGCAGCCAATGGAATGCGAATCGCCTGCCCCGGCAATTTAGCGGCCTGCTGGCTGACGCCGTGCGCCTCATTGCCGATCACGAGCGCCCACGCCTGCCGCCAATCGACAGCCGTGTAAGTAGCTTCGGCCCTGCCTGTGGCCACATACACCTGCAACCCCTCGCTGTAGCCAGCAATTTCACCCCACTGCGCCTCGACAATCGGCACGCGGAAATGTGCGCCCATACCAGAGCGCAGCACCTTCGGGTTGTAGGGGTCCACGCTGCCCGGCCCTAATATAACCAGTTGTACGTCCGCCGCCGCCGCTGTGCGCAAAATCGTGCCCATATTGCCCGGTTCCTGTATCGCATCCAGAATTAGCAGGCGCTGCGTGCTTTTGGGCAGGCGCGGCATCGGTATCGCAAACACAGCGATGATGCCCTGTGGTTGCTGTGTATCGCTCATGGCCTTGCTGACCTCCGATGAGACCGCCAGCAGCCGCACTTTCATATCCTGCAACCTGGCGATCAGGTCGTAATCCGCGCTTTCTGGGTGATACAGGGCATACAGCGGCTTGCCGCGTTGCGAGAGGGCATCGTTTACGATCCGGGTGCCTTCCAGCACGATTTTGCGCTCTGAACGGCGTAAACGGGCGCGGCTCTGTAAGCTCTTGACTTCCTTCACCCATTGGTTTTGCTGGCTGGTGATAATATCGGCCATGTATGTTGCTCCGTTGGCTATCTGGCACTGGGCACTTCGCACAATTGCAAGGGCCATAATTTTTTGTGAGTTGTGTTTGTGCTCGGCACACCCTTCAAGTACCATAAATCAAAGGCTCATATGCAAAAATTGTGATCTGTAGGGACGTGGCTCGCTGCGTCCGCCGCGAAAAACTAAAATAATAATAAACGTTAGATAAACACCTGAAGGACGCAACCCATGCTCGTAGATGCGCCCCTGACGCTTGGCGTCGAAGAAGAATATCAGATTATCGACCCCGATACACGCGGTTTATCCGCTTTTGTGCAGCAAATGATTGACGATAGCAAGCTGGTTCTGGGCGAACAGGTCAAGCCAGAGTTCATGCAATCCCAGATTGAGGTCGGCAGCCGGATTTGCCAGGATGTATCGGAAGTGCGCTCAGAGATTATCCGCCTGCGGCGTGCTGTACACGAGATTGCGCAGAAGAACGGGCGCTCTATCGTGGCCGCCTCCACGCATCCGTTTTCACGCTGGGATGAGCAACCCATCACCACTGGCGAGCGCTATGCAGCTTTAGCGCAATCCACGCAGATGGTCGGGCGGCGCATGTTGATCTTCGGGATGCATGTGCATGTGGGCTTTGGCACCACGCCCGCAGCCCGTGAATTGATGATCGACATTCAGAACCAGTTGCGCTACTTCCTGCCGCACATCCTCGCCCTGACCACCAGTTCACCCTTCTGGCTGGGCCGTGATACCGGGCTGAAAAGCTATCGCAGCATCATCTTCGAGAATATGCCGCGTACAGGCATCCCACCCGTGTTTTCATCGTATCAGGATTTTCTGACGTTCCTGAGCGTGTTCGATCAAGCCGGGGCGCTCGGTAAGCGTAGTGATGGCAAAGCCGACTACACCAAGCTCTGGTGGGATGCACGCCCACAGGAAGATTTTGGCACGCTGGAAGTGCGCGTCAGTGATATTTGCACGCGGGTGGATGAAGCCGTTGCTATCGCCGCCATGATTCAGGCGTTGATGGCCAAGTTGATTAAGCTACGCAGAAATAATCAGAGTTGGCGCATCTATCGCACCGAGTTCATCTCGGAAAACAAGTGGCGGGCTGTGCGTTATGGGCTGGATGGCAACCTGATCGACTTCGGCAAGCTAAAAGCGCTGCCGATGCGCGACCTAGCAGAAGAAATGCTCGAATTTGTGGATGATGTCGTTGATGAGCTAGGCTCGCGGCAGGAGATCGAGTATATCCGCACGATCACAGCAGAGGGCACCAGCGCAGATCGTCAGCTTGCGACGTTTCAGCGTGCATTAGCAGACGGCGCGACCAATGACGAGGCGATTAAAGCGGTTATGGATCATCTGATACAGGAGACCATCGCAGGCGTCGTAGAGCCAATCACGGGCTAGCCTATGGCAGCAATGCCAAATGGGTGACATGGCGCGGACGAAAAATATGAAAGTCGCGGCGGTCAAAGGTCGCGACCCGCGTGATGTTCAGCCGTTCGGCCTGCGCCATGATAACACAATCTACGAAATCAAAATTTGCGCTAGCATAGCTAGCCATTATCTCTGTTGCTCGCTCAATGTCTTGTGCTGTGATGTTAACAAATGTCCCTCGCGCTGCCTTTAGAGCGTTTAACGTCTTGACCTTGCCACGTACACCATCATCGCGATTCGCCAAAAACAGTACTTCCACTGAAGTGACCTCTGGAACCAGAAACCCTTCAGTCGAATCTGACGCAAATCGCTGTGCACGGGAGTGATAGACATCTGATGGCATCAATAACGCATATAGGAAGCTAGAGTCAATCAGAATCTGTGGATTCTGCTTCATTTTGCTCTCTCACACGCTTTAATAAATGATCCGCATATTCCTCATTAAGGACTTCTCGACTCCAATGCGGCGTGTTACCATCTTCGTCTGAGTCTGGAATGATTGAATACTTTCGTGCGGCCCAAGCTAACGCGGCCAACGTGCCCGCTTCTGGCATATCGCTGGTATCAATTGCCCCTGGTTGCAATAGCTTCAGGCGCTCGACGTAATCTTCAATCCATTGTGTGATGGTCGTATTTTCGCGTTCAGCAAGCTCAGCCAGGAAGTTATACGCCTCCTCGCTGATGGTAATCTTCGGCATGTTGTGCTCACACCCAAAATCAGCGGACGATTGTTACCATTGTAGCAGATGTAGCAGATGTAGCAGACGCCGCTTACGCTTTCGCTAGCTCGTATAGCTCCACCAGCACGCCGCCTGTGCTTTTCGGATGCACAAAGGCATAGCGCCGCCCGTCGCGCTCACGCGCTTCGTCGTTGATGAGGCGCACACCGTTATCGCGCATCTTTTGCAGCGCTACCTCAATATCTTCGACCTCAAAGCAGACGTGATGCAGCCCTGGCCCCTTTTTGGCGATGTGCTTGGCGACCCCGTTTTCTTCGTTCGTCGGCTGCACCAACTCGACATGTGCTTCGCCTGCTTCTAAAAAAGCGACCTGTACCTGCTCTGCGGGTACGTCCTCGATGTCGCCCACTGGCAAGCCCAGCGCATCCCGCCAGAACGGTAACGCCGCCTGTATATTTGTCACAGCAACAGCTAAGTGATTGATCTTGACCTCTGTCATGTGCATTGCTCCCAACCTGCCTCTAAAATGAAATTCACCCAACAGCTTGATTTATCTAACGGTCATTTGATTGTGATGTTATACTAGAAATCAGCACAAAGCATACTGATTTTCATCATGCTT
>DAOTTW010000451.1:0-4023 GCA_034437615.1 Anaerolineae bacterium
GGCGACCGTCATCTGACTGACAACAGGCTGATCGTTTATGCTCGCCTCTGGTAAGAGTAGAATACGGTTGCTGGGCCACGTAAAGTAATCCATCAGTCCATGCGGGTAAGCACGCACGCCAAATGGGTCGTCCACTTCCCAGGCTGGTGCATCGTCATTTGACTGCTCGATTTGCGTTACATCGGGCGGGTACAGATTCAGCAACAGCATCGTGAAAAGATTGTCTGCGCTAGCCCAAAAGAGCACGCCCCTTGTCAGCGTCGCGTCTGTGAACTTTTCTTTTAGCCCGCTTAAGCCAGCGGTGCGGAATGTCTGCGCAGTTAGCAAGTAGCGTGTTGCTTCTGCTGCTGATAATTTCGGATGCGCGTCTTCAGAGGCGTGTGTGAACAACGTCCCTGTGTTGCCAATAGAATGGATCAGATGGATCATCGACTTTGGCTTCACCCGTTCATCAGCGACCTGATAAAACGGGCGCTCTGGATGAAACAGGTCAAAGCGGTCGTACCATTGCTGTAAATAGCCTTCCAGCGCGTCAAGCGGAAACTGACCCGCCTGCCACAGCTTAGCCCACTCCTGCGTATTTTTCGGCCCGAAGACACGATGCAGCAGTGCCAGCGTCATTGGCAGCATGGCAGCATTCATCAGGGGCGTTTCACAGGCAATTTCGCGGATGTTAGGAGCGTTTGCCAGCATCTCCCACAGGCTTAGTTCAGCGTAACGGCCTTGCAAGTCGATACAGGGTATCCAGGGTTGGTCGATCAGGTTAAACGAAAACGTTGCACTCATGTGTCAGACTCCTCAATTATTTCCAGTCCGAAGAAAGGTGTCAGTCGTAAGCGATAGGCGGTTCCGGGGATGCGGAAAATGTCATCTGCAAAGTGAACCGGGCGGGCATGCATCAACTGGGGGATGCGTTTCCATTCTGGATGTGTCGGCAAAGCGTCTAGAGCGTCCAGCACTGCCCGCTTACGCACAGTAAGCTTGTATTGCAGCAAGTCAGCCGTTTCGTCGTGTGTCGGAACACGATCGGGGGCTACTGGTAAGCTATCCGGGCCGTCACCAGCGCTTAAACAGATGATGTCGATACCGCGTTGAATGTCGCGTGTGGCGATGTGTCGGCTTTCATCGTCCGGTAGATCAAAGCTTGTGCCGCCAATAAGATAATCACTGTTGGGCGAACCAACGCAAAACTGCGCACCGCGAAAAGCGCTGCCGCTTTCGCCTAGCGACATGTCATCGTAAGCACTTGCTAGTGCCTGGTCATACGTGGAATGAACCGTTGTTGTAGCCGGGTCATAGGGGTTGTACACAGCATTCATCACCGTGTCGATCTCATCAGGCAACAAGAAAGCATCGCGATCTTGCAGCACACGCCAGGTTTGCAGCAGGATGTAGCGTGCGTAGATTACGGCATCAATGCCGAAATCGGGTACACCATCGGCGCTAATTTCAGGTTCGCGGATAACAAGTGTTGGTGGGGTTTGCAAATGCTCAGGGCGTTGTGTGCTGTCGTGGCGATGCAGGCGTCCGGCGCGCTGGATCAGCAGGTCGATCGGCGCGATGCTGCTAATCATCAGGTCAAAATCCAGGTCCAGGCTCTGCTCAATGATTTGCGTAGCAACCAGGATCATACGCTTTGGACGATCACCGCCTTTTTCGAAGCGTCGTAATACCTCTTGTTCGATTTCACCGCGCCATGCCGGGGTTGTACGCGCATGAAACAGCAGCACATCGGCGGCATCAATCTGCGCACTACTCAGCAGCATATGCGAGGTCACGATGGCTTCGTCTACGGTGTTGCAGATAATCGCGACACACCCGCCCTGATCGTAGACATCAACCAAAAGTGCCAGCAAATCACGTTCTGCAACGAAGTGAAGATATAATTGCCGTGTTGCCGGTGCAGGTAGCGGTATGACCTGAACATGGCGTTCATGATCGACAATCGTCAAGCGAGGGTAAGTGACATCGGGCATATCCTGTGTCGATGCACCGACCTGAGTTAGTAAGCGGTCGCGGCTTGTGCGTGGCAGCGTCGCGGAAAGTAAGATCATGGGTGAATTGAGGGCATCTAACCATTGCAGCAGACGTTCAATGATCTCGTTCATGTAGGCATCATAAGCGTGGATCTCATCAAAGATTACCGTTTTGTGGCTCAATCCATACTGCCGGACGAAGTGATGCCGCGCTTGTAGCACGGCGAGCATCGCTTGATCAACCGTGCCGACTGCAAAGGGAGCTAGCAGCGCACGCTTGCGATTCTGAAACCATGCTGCTGCCGTTAGCGCACTTTCGTTCCCTTCACGATTAGGCTGAGCTGTAAGCTGTTGATAGGCGGCGTGTTGTTGCGCTTGAGCATGGATAAGCTGCATATTCATGGCTTTACCCGGATAGCGGCGTTGTAAATAATCCACAACACGGCTGAACATCTGATTGCTAGTCGCTTGCGTGGGCATGGCGACATAGACGCCGTTTTGCGCGAACAGGTTGAGCAGCAGATCAGCGAGGTAGAGCGCAATCTCGGTCTTGCCACCACCTGTCAAGTACTCAAGCAGAATCAGGCGCGGCGGCGCTTGCGAGAGATCGACTGCCGACATCACAGCGGCTTGCATTGCATTAGGTTGGAAGGCGAAAAGTTGCTCAAATTGTGCCGCAGTGCCATCGGGTCGCCAACTCATCCAGCCGGTTTCACTCAGCGCTTGCTGTGCTTGCGCTTGTGCGCGGGCAAAGTAGGTATCAGGTGGTATCAACGCAGTTTCGTATGAGAAGTAGGTGTCATCCGAGCCGATCCAATCACACACGGAGACGAAGCCGGAGAGCCAAGCACAGAATACATTGCGTTGTGTGCTATCGTCAGTAAGGCTGAATTCAGCAACACCCAGCGCATCGGCTAATTGTGCGAACAACGTTGCCTGTAATTTGCGCCAGTCATTGCCACCTTGAGCCGCACGACCATCGCGATATGCTGTCTGACTAATCCATTCACCGTGATGTCCACCAATTACCAGCGCCAGCCGCTTGGCTGTGGCTTTATCTAACCTACGTTCCATTAGTAACGCGGGTAGGATCACCGCCGAGAGAATACCATGTGCGATATCAAAGCTACGTTCGTCCGGGATGCCAGCCGCAAGCAAAGCCTCATACAATGATTCGGCCTTACGCTGAAAACCAGGTGTTGCCTTGCCAATATCATGCAAACCGACCAACAACGCCAGCGCTGCACGTGCGCTTTCAGATTCCATCCCTAACTGAGCCTTGATCCATTCCCGCTGTGATGCGCTCAGAACCTGTTCCCACATTTGCCATGCAACGGCGGCGACATCCAACAAATGGTAGAGCAGCAAGTGATAGGCACCAGTTTTGCGATCATATTTAGCCCATAGATGTTGCTTTGGATCATTGACCGATGAGGCAGACAGAGCGTAGTGCTGCATTTGTCGCTGAATTGTATTCACAATGCGATCACGTAGGGTTTTTGGCTCTAGCACGACGACGCCCGATCCCCAGCTACGGACCCAGGGCACCATCTCATCTGGTTCTGAAACCTCAACGGAGAAAATCACATATCCGCTGTTGTCCACACGGATTCTTTGCGTGGGGTGCCATTCGGTTTCCAGCAGTCGATCATAATGACGTGGTTCGAAGCGCAGCATAACCTCAATGGGCGCTCTTTCGCTGTGCCACACGCCCCATGCTTGTCCTAAATGCGTCGCAAAGCGTGCGCTCTCTACAAGTTCAAATGTTTGATCCGTTAAATGCAATTCCGTGATGCGTTCAAGCTTGAACGTCACGGGCTGATAATGCTTGCCGTCAAGTGACGCATGACAGGCGATATAGAGGCCATCCGAGAAATAGTTGCTGGTAAAGCGATGGGGGCGTATGCGCCATACACGTGGCTCCGTACGATTCAGTGCGTGATATTCGACCCTAACTTCGCGCCGTTCACGCTTGGCTTGTGCTAACAGCCTGAAGTGTTCATCCGCCACTTTTTCTGGTGCATCACGATCAATTTGACTTGCGAGG
>DAOTTW010000452.1:0-1935 GCA_034437615.1 Anaerolineae bacterium
CGTGCGTTTTTCATAACGGACGCAGCAAGCCGCGTCCCTACATGACCACTGTGAACCGTAGGGACGCCATTCTTGGCGTCCAGGGTGGCGACACACACAGACTGGCCTGAGCAGTTACGGGGTGGCTACCGATTTTCACCGCCCGCGTTTTCCTGTGGTGCTACCGAATCACTATCGAAGGTCGCTGACCATGCGCGTTTTATTTGTCGCCACGCTGCATCACCCCGAACAACTTCAGCGCGACATCGCACAGGCCACAGACGCCAAGCAAACGCCGCCGCTGTTCCCCGGCAGCACCAGCCAGCATTTTTGGGTGAAGGCGATGCGACAACGCGGCTATGTGTGCGATGTCTTCTGGCGTAACCTGCCCGGATATGGCAGCCAGGACCCCTCACGCCTCCGTGCGCAGGTGCACAGCGAACGCCTGACAGCAGGCAAAATCGTGGGGGCCATGCTGCGCCGCTTGCCCAGCCGCGCCAACCCCGATTACCGCCAGCGCAACGCCCGCTTAATCGACCAGGCACGCCGTTTCGAGCCGGACATTCTGTGGCTGGTGGGCGATAACACGGTCATCTACCCCGAAACGCTGGCCACTATCAAGCGTCAGACCGGATGCCTGCTCATCTATGCCAGCGGCACTTCACCGATTGTCTTTTCGCACGCCATCGAACGCGCCGCCGCACGCCTCTATGATTGGGTGCTGGTCAACGATTACTATCATGGTGTGCAATGGCTGGAATTGGGCGCAAAGCAGATGGATTGTACCCCTATCGTCGCCATTGACCCCGACTTTCATCAGCCCCAGGCGTTCACAAACGAAGAACGGGCCGCATATCAGGCTGACGTGACGTTCGTGGGTACGCTGGTCCCACAGCAGTTATACAGCGAGCGCGTGGCCGCTTTAAGCGCGTTGCAGGCGCATAACCTCGGCATCTGGAGCGTGCATGATGTGCCACAGGTGTTACGGCCATTTTTGCGCGGTTACGCCCTCGGCGCACAGATGATGCGGGTGCTATCTGCCGCGACAATTAGCCTGAATGTACACGGCGATTTTATGCGCTACGGCGGCAATATGCGCCTGTTTGAAGCGGCAGCGATGGGCGCGTTTCAGCTTGTGGATGACCGTCCCGGCGTGCCGACATGGTTTACAGTGGGTGAGCACCTGCAAACGTACCGCGATCATGACGATTTGCAGCAGCAGGTGGCCTACTATCTGGCACCAGAACACCAAGCCCAGCGGCAAGCCATCGCGCAGGCGGCCCGTCAACATGCCCTTACGCACCACACCTATGCACAACGCCTAAATCGGCTGGAAATGCTGCTGAAGGCTTGAAAAATATCCAAAAGTGGCAATGATTAACGATCTTTTCATCCCTAAACAACACGCAGCGTTTATGATGTCAGTATCTTTTATTCGTGATAGCTATTCAGGAGACACCACATGGCGGCTGAAGCTGTAATTGTGCGTTTTGTGTTGACGTTGCCCACTGAAGAACCCGCATTTGTAGACATCCCGTTTGCCGATGAACGACAGGCCAAAAGCGCCATGACCACCGTTATGCGCTCACAGGGCCAATTGGTCGAGCTGAAGAACGCCTCGAATGTGCCCGTGCTCATCCGTAGCGATCAAGTAGCTGCGGCTTTCCTCGCGGAATTCGACGATGACGATGACGATAATGAAGATGAAAAAGAAGATGCAGATGCAGATGCAGATGCAGAAAAAAAAGAAGATGAAAAATAAAATAATGCAGATGCAGATGAAAAATAAAATAATGAAGATAAAGATGGCGATGAAAAAGAGTAACTACTCGGCCCTCACCCCAAACCTTCTCAAGGGTAGGTTTTTCATGATTGACTGTATTTTATGGCGGCTTGCGCCGCCCCGGACAGATCAGTGCCCTGTCCCTACAGGGTCGCAATCATTCACAACAGGTC
>DAOTTW010000453.1:0-6043 GCA_034437615.1 Anaerolineae bacterium
CGGTAAATCTGCTCCTCCTCAAAGACCTCATGCACTGCTCCGTTTAGTGCATGTGCAGATGCTTCGTCATTCCCGAACGGCTTCTCAATAATCATCCGGCGGTAGCAACCCTCGGACTGTGCCATATCCTGTGCGCCTAAATTACCTGTGATCGCTGAATACAGCTTGGGCGCAACCGACAGATAGTACAGGCGATTTGCCGCATCGCCCTCTAGTTCTCCCAGGAATGCCTTAACCGAGGCCATCCCGTCGTTTTGGCCAGCATCAGAAGCATGATAGTACAGATGCGGCGCAAATTCATACCAGCGTGTTTCGTCGTAACTATCAGCAGAAAATTCCCGCACACCCGTCTGAAAACGCTCACGAATAGCATCATGACTGTACTGAGAGCGTGATACACCGACGATATTAAACCGTTTTGGCATACGCCCCTTGATGAACAAGTTGTACAGAGCTGGCACCAGCTTGCGCCGGGTTAAATCGCCAGATGCCCCGAAGATAACGATTGTTGTGGGCACGTTGTTTTTCATTGTCGTTTGCCTACCTCGTGTCTCACCAATGGATATTATTCTTAGCAAATCGCATCGTCGTAAAAAGATGCTGACGGGGGCAAACCAATGCCCCTGATACAAAACAGCGGAAATGGGCCTATAACGCGGCCACAGTGTTTGCGCCGTTATGTGCTAGTCAATGTCGAACTACGCAAGCGCATAAGCCAATGCTTTTAGAGTGGTGGCAGCATCATTACCCAGGTCGAAACGAATGACCTGCCGACCGGCATCCAGCAACGCTTGCCGGTCACCTAGTGCCTGTGCCAGCTTTAGCGTGCCGAAGCTCATGCTAGAGCGTGTTTCGCCTGCTTCATCGGGGATGTCTGCATCCTGCTGAGTAGCGTCCATGAACTGAATGAACAAGCCACGTCCAGCATCACCCTTGTGCAATTGCCCGGTGGAATGCAAGAAGCGCGGGCCATAAGCCGAGGTTGTTGCTAGCTTTGTGCGATCACGCAGCGCTGTGCGCAACTGTTCCAGGGCTTCGTCGGCTTCTGATGTTGGTTGGATGTATGCTTGCAGCGTTACATAAGCGCCATCTTGTGGATTCGCAATGAAGTCCGCCAATGCATCGCCGGGGGTTGCGGCATGTACGTCGCCATACACTGTCACACCATCAGCCTGCAATGTCGGTTGTAGTTCCGGCAGTTTGCCTGTCTGCTGATATGCTTCGATCATTTGACGCGCTAGCACCTTAGCAGCTTCCACGTTCGGTTGATCGAACGGGTGAATACTCAGGCTGTGACCCGCAACCGCCGTAGCCATTTCCCACAGGAAGTATTGGCCGCCGATGTCGTACAAGTCATCCACGTGAAGTGTCACAATCGGATGACCAGCGCTTTTGAGTTGCTCAATTGCATCATCATGCGTCGTATCGCCAGTAAAGCGCAGGTAGATAAACACACGATCCGCACCGTAAACATCAGGCGAACCGATCGGCTCGTTAACGACAGGCAGAATGCCCTTGCTATCCTTGCCTGTGCTTTCTGCGATAAGTTGTTCCGCCCAATCGCCAAAAGCGGCAATTTGCGGTGAAATCACAAACGTAGCTTTATTACGTCCTGCTTTAGCCAATTCCCCAAGCAAAACCCCGATACGCCCGCCGTTGTTATCACCTTCCGATGGGCAATTGTTGTAATCGCAGTTGATAGCCATCTTTTGAGCACGCTCTAGCAACGTCGCTAGGTCAACACCAATCAAGGCAGCAGGCACCAGACCAAAATAGGACAACGCAGAGTAACGCCCACCGATGTTTGGATCATTCAAGAACGTCGCACGAAAACCAAGCCGCTGTGCCAACGTCTCTAGCTTGCTATCGGGGTCTGTGATCGCGATGAAGTGTTGTCCGACGCTATCCGCGCCAACAGCATCCAATGTGCGGTTATAGAAAAACTTGAAGAAAGACAGCGTTTCGGCTGTGCCGCCGGATTTGGTGGCGACGATGAACAGCGTTTTGCTAACATCCAGCTTGTCTGCGTAAGCAAGCACTGCATCTGGGTCCGTACTATCAAGTACATCAAGCTGTAGGTAGCCATCAGCAACGCCAAACGTGCGTGCAAATACCTCTGGTGCAAGGCTGGAACCGCCCATGCCCAACAATAGCACATTGGTATAGCCGTCTTTGCGTACTACATCGACCAATGCATTAAACCGTGCCATTTCACTGGCCATCTTTTCAGCAATTGTCAGCCAACCTAGACGATTGCTGATCTCCTTCGGAGAATCCGACCAAACCGTATGATCCTGCTGCCAGATGCGCTTCATGATTTCATTATCACGCAGGGCGCGTGTCGCAGCCTCGAAGCGGTCTTGATATGCCCCCAGGTGAAATTCAACGCGCTCCTTGCCTGCTTGCAATAAATCGCGTTTTTCTTCAATGCTGGCCATCAGGCTTTCAAACGGCTGCACAAACTTCTCAATGCCCTCATCAAGTAGGTCTTGTGTGGCCTGGTCCAGATCAATGCCGACCTCACTGAGTTGCTTGATCTGCTCACGGGCGGCCTCCACATCCTGAGCCAGCGTTGCGGCCAGCGTGCCATGATCTAAAAAGGCATCCAGTGTATCCATTGGCATCGTATTGACCGTATCCATACCGACCAACTCATCCACATACAGCGTATCAGGATAGCTTGGATTTTTGGTGCTGGTGCTGGCCCATAGCGGGCGCTGAACACGTGCGCCTTGATTAGCCAGTGTACGCCAGCGGTCGTCACCAAAGATTTCCTTGAAGCGTGCATAAGCTAGCTTGGCGTTTGCAATCGCGATTTTGCCCTGTAAGTCAGTGTTACCCAACGCTTCTAGCTGCTTGTCGATCTTGGCATCCACACGGCTGACAAAAAACGATGCAACCGAGGCCACTTTGCTGATGTCCCCACCCGCTTCGGCGTATTTTTCCAGGCCGCTGATATAAGCATTCATCACCTGCTCGTAAGCGCTAATCGCGAAGATCAAAGTCACATTGATGTTGATGCCATCGCCAATCAGTGTTTCGATAGCTGGAATGCCTGCCGGAGTAGCGGGCACCTTAATCATTACATTTGGACGCCCTACAGCAGCATTCAAACGCCGCGCCTCTTCGATTGTGCCTTCTGTATCATTGGCTAGCTTCGGACTAACTTCTAAGCTGACGAACCCATCAATACCATCGCTGTCATCATAGATCGGCCTCAACAAGTCAGCGGCCATCTGAATATCTGCAATCGCCAGCGCCTCATAGATGTCATCGGCTGAACGATCTGCCTCGGCTAGTGGTTTCATAGCTGCGTCGTAATCCGAACTGCCAGAAATTGCCTTCTCGAAGATTGACGGGTTCGACGTTACCCCGCGAACGCCGTTGTCGATGATCTCTTGTAATCCGCCATTCGTGATGAACTGACGCCGGATATAATCCAACCACACTGACTGGCCGTACTGATTGTATAACTGGTGCGCGTGTGTCATGCCTTTGTATTCCTCTTTTCTCTTGCGATGTTTTCGTTATGTGCGAATTCGTGTTTAATGCGTAGATAATCTCAAATGCATCGGTAGTAATTTCGTTCAATGTCATTACTATTCCTGATGCATCAGACACCAAAACACTTTCGCCATTCTAATCAACTCGACTCAATTGATGCCCGCTAAAAGCCGGATGATAAGGCGAAAAGCAACCTTTCGGTTTACCCCCGAAGGCCTAGTATACTGCACGCAGGCACATTCAAAACCTACACCGATTCCAGCATAGAACCCTTACCCGGCTATAACGTAAATGCTACAGAGGCACCAAGAGCAACCTTGCATCAAACACCCATAATTACGGACAGCACCGCCAATCAGGTAGATACGTTGAAGCGATATAAGATGAGATGATGAATAGAGGTCAGCAGATGAAAATCGCACTTGCACAAATCGACTCCCATGAAAATGATGTACAGATCAACCTCGAAAAACACCTGGATTACATCCACAAAGCCGAGCAAGCTGGCGCAGACTTGATTGTATTTCCAGAGTTGAGCCTGACAGGTGATGAAATTGGGCCGGTGGTGCCCGATGTCGGCCTATTACCAGAAGACCAGCCCGTACAACGCTTGGCAGCGGCCAGCAAGAGCATTGATATTGTCGTAGGTTTGAACGAGAAGAGCCACGATAATCTCTACAATCGTTATAACTCAGCGTTCTACTTTGCAGCAGGTGCGCTCATCCATCGCCACCGCAAGCTGATGCTGGTCAATTACTCCGTGTTCGACGAGGCCAAGCACTATGTCCCCGGTTATAATCTGGAGGCCTTCGATACAATGCACGGTCGCTTTTGTATGCTGGTGTGTAACGACATGTGGCACGGAGGTTTGCCTTACCTCGCAGCGTTAGATGGCGCAGAAGTCGTCATTTCACCCGCAAACAGCGCACGCGGCACCCTGCAAGAAAAGCTAGACATCCCGACCACCTGGGAAAACATCAACCGCACACACAGCGCTACCACAGGCGTTTACACCATCTTTGTCAATCGTGCGGGTATCCGGCGCAGCATATACGGCAACTTCACGTATTGGGGTGGTTCAGAGATTATCGGCCCGCAGGGTGAAGTGGTCGTCAAAGCACCTTACGATGACGAAGCACTTGTCTTCGGTGAGATCGACGTACAAGCAGTGGCTACACAACGCTTCACCGTGCCCATCATCCGCGATGCTCGCCTACATGTAATCGGTCGTGAAATCAAGCGCATGACGCATGACCGCGACGAAGCTGCACGGCTCGAAGACGTCCCGATTGCAGATACAAGCTACCCACCACATACGCACGGGATGTAGCAAATACAGGCATAGAGCAACGACCCATATAATCTGCATGATGTCGTTGGATGTAATGCGACAACTCGAACATGGCTTTGACCCAAACAACAGCCCGGACACTGGTAGAATCTCTATGCATTCGGTCAACAAGCAATGAGGCAAACAACAATGGCTATGCGTCCAGACGAAAAGCCTACCCACACCCATCCTGCCCTATCAGCATACAATGTCAGCGCAGGTTATCCCGGTGAGCGCCGAGCGTTGGACAGCGCAACGTTTGATGTCATGCCCGGCGAGAGTGTCGCTGTCATCGGGCCGAACGGAGCAGGAAAATCGACGCTGTTCAAATCAATTGCGGGGTTACTGCCATTCACGCAGGGCGAAGTATCTATTCATGGCGAAGACTGCCGCACCAGCCATAACATGGTCGGTTATGTGCCGCAGCATGAAAGTATTGACTGGGATTTTCCGGTGAACGTTTTCGATGTTGTACTGATGGGGCGCACCCGTGAAATTGGCTGGTTGCGCTGGCCGCGCCGCAAAGACCACGACAGCGTGCAAAAACTGCTGGGACAACTCAGCTTGGATCATCTAGCAAAACGCCAAATTGGTGAACTCAGCGGCGGACAGAAGCGCCGTGTATTCATCGCACGGGCCTTAGCGCAAGAAACCAACGTTTTGCTGCTCGATGAGCCATTTACAGGCGTCGATGCCGCCGCCGAGGGTGAGATCATGGAGACCCTGGATATATTGCATGGACAGGGCATCACAATATTGCTGGCGACACACGACCTCGGCAAAGCAGCACGCCACTTCGATAAAATCATGCTGCTTAAGCGCGAAATCATTGCATTCGGCACGCCAAACGAGGTCATGCGTCCACAGGTGCTACGACAGGCATACGGCGGCGCAATCGGCATCTTCGAGCAAGACGGCCAAACACTCATCATCGCCGACGAGCACGGCTGCGCCTGAGATAACTAATCTTAGCGCACATCATGCCATGCCGTCATAACCGCAACTTGATTGCGCTTGAACGCTAGCAAAAGTGCGTCTTGATCCACAGGGATGCTAAAGATGCGGACACCTGTCGCATTGTAAATCGCATTGCAAATAGCGGGCGTCGTGTTGATTGACGGAATTTCACCGACGCCCTTCGCACCATACGGGCCATCTGCGGTGCGATGCTCCACCAAACGTGACACAATTTCAGGCGTGTGCTTGATG
>DAOTTW010000454.1:0-2209 GCA_034437615.1 Anaerolineae bacterium
CGACCAATTCTGTTAGCTGGGACATGCGCTTTTCCATAAGTCAATCACCCAATCATCATCACAACCACACCATCGCGACCACTGCAAAAAATTAAAGCCACAGATCAAGCGCGTGGCACACGTTAAAAGTCATTATACCGACATCGGGCGCATTTTGCCGTATGACAATTGTTAACGTCAGCCTAACATGGCAGGTGTGACAAACAAGGGTCGCATGAGCACGCAACCAATGCGCCCCGCATCCGTACTGGCTATTAAACAATCCTGGATCAATCAAAGGGAGACTAAAACATGAGTGAACAAGAACCCAAGCAGAAGAACGATCAACCACAAGAACCGAAAACAAAGCGCAAAAACGACCGCGTGGAATGGTCGTTCGATTTCGCCAACTTCTCGGAAGGCTTCAATCGCTTCATCTCATCGCTAGCCGGTGATGAAGAAGTCAACCACAGCAGCTACAACGTAGCGCAGGAAAACAGCCGGAGCGCCCGCATCGACCTGGGTTTTTCGCTTGGCGCGTGCAGCTTACGTGCCTTAGCCCCCAATAGCCCGAACCTGTTTGAGGCAGAGGTTGACCACGTTGGTACGCTAGACTTTGAGGCGACAGGCCACGAAGTCAAGACCATCGAACTGAAGCAATCGGAGCCGAAAGTGGGCGCTGGCCCGCTGCGGCAAGGGCTGCGTGCGCTGGCCAGCAGCAAAGACCTGAAATGGGACGTGGCCGTTTCGCCGGACCTGCCGCTAGCGCTGGATGTGGATGGCGGCGTGGGCAACGTCACGCTAAACTTGACTGGCCTGACCATCACGCAGTTAGATGTGGATACAGGCGTTGGCCGCATGGATATGGACCTGCCCGCACAGGAAAAACCTTACACGGTGGAACTCGATAGCGGTGTGGGCCAAACAATCGTCAATATCCCGGACGGTGCCGATGTGCGCCTGGACATCGACGGCGGCGTGGGCACAACGGAAATCAACATCCCGCCGAATGTCGCGGTGCAGATCAAAGCCGATACGGGCATTGGTAGCGTCAGCGTTCCAGCGGAGTTTGAGCGCGTCAGCGGTAAAAACGACTTCATGGATAACGGTGGCGTGTGGCAAACAGCAGGTTTTGAATTGGCCCAGCGTCGCATCGTCATCCGCTATGATGGCGGCGTAGGGCAGTTCCGCGTGCGTTATGCCGAAGTCGTTTAGCGCAGTGTAGCGTAAAAACAGTAGCTACTTCGACAGGTGTGTTTTTCTCGCAAACGTGTCGTAGTGCCTGCGTTAGACCCCTTTCTCAGGGGTAGGTATTTGGTTTTTCGTTGTTCCTGTGTGGCGGACGCACCAGTGGCGCGTCCCTACAGACCTATTGTGAATGATTGCGAGCCTGTAGGGACAGGGCACTGACCTGTCCGAGGCGGCGTCAGCCGCCATAAAATACGGTCAAACATCAAATACCTACCCTTGTGAAGATTGAGGGAGTGAGGGCCAACTCGCGGGCAAAATATGCCTGCCTGAGTAGTTACGGAATGTGGTCTGTGGGCTTTTGGGCCACAAGGCTGAACATCAGCGCGACTTTCGGCCTGTCGTGCGGTAATGTGAAGCGTCTACCCGGCAATGCCTGCATCTGCCCTACACCGACGAACGGCCTGTAGCCATTGGTGTAGTCGTATTCTTGCAAATGCGTGATAATCAGCCCTGCCTGCAAAAATGCGCTGGCTGTTTCGCCCAAGCCCCAGGCGAATTCATGGCTTGGGTTGGGGTTGTTCCATAAAGATTGAGCATCAACCTTTTCATTTGTATCTGCTGTGTCTGCCCTATCTGCTTCTGCCTTATCCGTTGTGCTCGGTATCAGCGCATCACCGGACCCGCCGACATAATCCCCGACGCCATACTCGAAGGCGTAATGCCGCCCACCCATATAATCATAGGCTAATTTGCTACTGTCGTTGTCATCCAACGCCGCTAACAATGGGTGAAATTCGATCAGCACATAATGCCCACCCGCTTTAAGCGCAGCCGCCACACCCCGACCCAACGCCTGAATATCCGACAGCCAGGGTAGCGTCCCATACGACATGTAGACGACATCGTACTGTGTGCTGTTCTGCTCGAACCACCTGGGGGCGTCGGCGGCAATCTTGAGTTCGAGACAAACATCAGCCGGCAGCGGGAGGGCTACTACGGCAAGCTCGCTTTTGCCCCCATCGTGCAGCGCGGCGGGCGC
>DAOTTW010000455.1:0-3274 GCA_034437615.1 Anaerolineae bacterium
AGCCCCAACCCTCATTTAGCGGAAAGTAGAGTGGATTATCCACCTGAGAATTACGGCGGCATCATCGTTATGCGCTACCAGATCGAAGACGAAAACGCACTCGATAAAACACTGAAAACAGCGCTCACAGACCTATATCGAGATAGCTTGCGAGCTGTGTTGGTCATCGTGTCGCCGGGTCGCTATCGTGTGCGTGGTGAGCAATGAACAAGCATCACATCCAAAAGCAGGACCACATTTTGCAACTAAATAAGTCAATGGCTTAAGTCATGGCAACCAACAGCTACCAGGAACTCATCATCTCACAAATTCCGGCGCTACAGGTGCTAATGCAAGCAGGCTATCGTTATCTGACGCCGGATGAAGCCAACGCGCTGCGCGATGGCAAACAGCGCAATGTGCTACTAACTGGCGTCCTGGTCGATTGGATGCAGCGTCATAACCGTTTCAGCTACAAAGGCCAAGACCTACCCTTTTCAACAGATGCCATTCAAAGCGCCATCCGCAAGCTAAGCACCATCCCACTGATACAGGGGCTAATCCCGGCCAGCGAAGACGCCTATGAACTGCTGACGTTGGGTACATCCGAGGAACAGACGATAGACGGCAATCGGCGCAGCGGTCAGGTGCATTTTATCGACTGGCAGCAGCCCGAAAACAATGTCTATCACGTCACAGAAGAATTCAGCGTACAGGCTCAAGACGGCCACCACTGTCGGCCCGATATTGTCGTATTTGTAAACGGCATCCCGCTGGCTGTCATCGAGTGCAAGCGCTCTGATCTCGTGCGTCAAAACGGTGAGAAGCCTGTGACGGCTGGCATTGAGCAAATGCTCCGCAACCAGAAGCCGGACGAAATTCGGCAATTGTTTCTGTATCCGCAAATTCTGCTGTCAGTCTGTAGCAACGACGCCCGCTACGCCACAACAGGCACGGATAAGAAATTCTGGATGTCATGGCAGGAAGAAGACGACACAGAACCGGAATTGTCCGAACTGGTCAATCGTCCACTGACAGACGAACAGCAAGCGCATTTATACGATTGGCGTGATAAAGCAAGCCAGATTCGGCGCTATTTCGGCCAACAATACCAACATGAACGCCTGACGACTGCACAAGATCGCACGTTATACGCCCTCTTGTCTCCGGCCCGCCTGCTGGAACTCGCCTATCGTTTCATTGTCTACGACGCTGGTGTGAAGAAAATCGCCCGCTATCAGCAATATTTCGCCGTCAATGCCACGCTGGACCGCATCAGCCATTTAAATCCGAGCGGAAAGCGCACAGGTGGCGTCATCTGGCACACAACCGGCAGCGGCAAATCCTTGACGATGGTCATGCTTGCGAAGGGTCTGTCGTTACATCCCAGCATCACGAATCCGCGTGTGGTGCTGGTTACGGATCGCATTAACCTGGATACGCAAATCACGCGCACGTTCCGCGCCTGCGGCAAAGAAGTCCAGCAAGCCCAGTCCGGCGCGCACCTGCTGGAACTGGTACAAGGCACACAGGCCGACATCATCACAACTGTAATCGACAAATTTGAGACAGTCGACAGACAACGCATCACAGACGACAATCCCAATGTGTTTGTGCTGGTCGATGAAAGCCATCGTAGCCAGTACGGCAGCATTCAAGCCAAGATGCGGCGCGTCCTGCCGAACGCCTGCTACATCGGTTTCACTGGCACGCCCTTGCTGAAGAAGGACAAAAACACAGCACAGCAATTCGGGGGCTTCATCCACAAATACACCATGCGTCAGGCCGTCGCGGATCAAGCTGTTGTGCCCCTGCTCTACGAAGGTCGCATGGAAATGCTCAGTGTCGATGAAGCAGCAATGGACAAATGGTTTGACCGCGTCACACGAGGCTTATCAGACGAGCAAAAACGCGACCTCAAACGTCAGTTTAGCCGCAATGAAGAGGTATCGAAGGCCGAGCAACGTCTACAAGAAATCGCCTACGACATCAGCAGACACTACCAGCAGAATCATCAAGGCACAGGCCGCAAAGGTCAATTCGCTGTCGCTAGCAAAGAAATGGCTGTGAAATACCACCAATTCTTTGAAGAGTTCGGCATCGTCCGCACAGCCGTCATCATCTCCGCACCAGACACACGCGAAGGTAGTGAAGACATCTACGGCACAAATGCGCCCATTGTGCAACAATTCTGGAAGCGCATGATGGATCAGCACGGCACAGAGGAAAAATACAATAGCAATACCCTGGCGTCTTTTGGCAGCGACGAAGGCATTGAAATCATCATTGTGGTAGATAAGCTGCTGGTCGGCTTTGATGAACCACGCAATACGGCACTCTATGTGGACAAATCGCTACGCGACCACGCTATTTTACAGGCAATCGCCCGTGTAAACCGTTTGCGCGAAGGCAAAGACTACGGCTTTATCGTCGATTATCGCGGCATCCTGGGTAAGCTCAATGATGCGATGGAAACCTATACAGCCCTGGAAGACTTCGATGCGGAAGACGTTGTTGGAACCGTTACGGACATCAGCGCGTTGCTTAACCGACTCCCCCAAGTTCATGCACAACTCTGGGACATCTTCAAAACTATCGAAAACAAAGACGACAATGCAGCACTCGAACAGCATTTAGAGCCAGAAGATCGCCGCGACGCCTTCTACGATGCCCTGTCAGAATATTCTAGCGTTCTGGGTGCAGCCCTCAGTAGTGCCGAGTTTTACGACCAGACATCAGAACGACAGATCAATACGTACAAAAATGACCTCAAACGCTTCCATAGTGTGCGCAACAGCGTGAAGCGACTCTATGCTGAAGCCGTACCATATGGCGAATACGAGCAGCGCATACGCAAGCTAATCGACACGCATATCCAGGCAGATGACGTTGAAATTATCACTGAGATGGTCAACATCTTCGACAAACAGGCGTTTGACGCTGAAGTTGCCAAAATTGAAGGCGACCGAGCAAAGGCCGACACCATCGCTAACCGTACCAAGCGCACTATCACCGAAGAGATGGAAAAAGACCCAGCAACCTATCGGCGCTTTTCGGAAATGATTGAGGATGCTATTGAAGCCCACCGTGCCGGTCGCATCAGTGATGCGGGATATTTGCAACGTGTACAGCAGGTACAGGATGCGATACGCGACGGCGCTGACAAAACGATTCCCACAGCTATCCGGCAGCGACCCGATGCCCGTGCCTACTTTGGCATTTTGCAAGAAGAATTCGCTGATATAGATCATGTCGAAAACCAAGCCGTTGCGGTTGCAATACGCTTCGAGGAGAT
>DAOTTW010000456.1:0-1661 GCA_034437615.1 Anaerolineae bacterium
CCTGCTAGATTCATGCGCGTTTCATGTTTCTCCTGTGCCTTTCTTGGTGATGGCGTGGTGGAATAATATGAGTAGTCTCTGTAGGAGAGGGGCAAGCCCTCCCGCGTACACCTGACGACAAATGCGAGGCCAAAGCGATGAACAACAGAACCGATGACCGCGACGAACAACCCGACCTGATGCATCCCACAGACGCAGATTATGCGGACGAAGCAGCACCAGGAGACGAACCACAAGAAAGCGAACGCCTGCCGCTGGATACGGGCACGCTGATGGATGCCTTCAACTTCTCCGGCACGGATTTAAGCGCCAACAAGCAGGGCTACGTCACACAGCATCAAAAATCCCTGCTCAGCGACGAACTGCAACAAGAGGCCGATGGCATGTGGCTGCTGCTGACGATTATGCTGGCCGTGACGCTGCTGCTGGCCCTGATTATGACCAGTAGCGGCATTCCGTTGCTGTATCTGGTGATCGGCGCGGGTATTCTGCTGCTGCCGTTGGTGTGGGGCGCGTATCGTCGGCAGACGAACCTGAAGCAGGAAACGCAACAGATTCGCATTCAGCGCGTCACCGATGTTGCTGTGCTGGAGCGCAGCGGCGCATTCGATGCACGTAACACGTTCACCATGCGCGTCGGTACAGAGCGCTTTCCGCTGTCACTAGAGGCGTTCAACCTGCTGGCTCAACACGAGATGACGCCGGTCACCGTCTATTACACGCCGGAGACGAAAACACTGCTGGCGGCAGAGGCCGCGCCCATGAGCAAGGCCAAAAACGAAGACAAGGCCAAAAACCAAGACAAGGCCAAAAACCAAGACAAGCGCGGCGCAGACAACCTCGCAGCAGATTATGACCGGGACCCCGGCGACGGTCTAATGGACCCGTACAATTACGATGATGACGACCAGAATACAGCCCGTGAGCAAGAACAAGAGCAAAACCAGCAGGCACGCCGTTCCTGATCGACAATTGGCGCTGGCCTTCGGCTTTACAATGGATGATCTGAGCGCCAACCGTGCAGGCTACCTCTCACTGGCGCAGCAGTGGGGCATTCCGCTGGCGCTGCGCCGCACCTTCGGCCTGATCGCGGATAGGCTGCCCGTCGGCCACGCGCTGCACGTCGAAACGGTGTGTGGTCGCGCCCATCTGCAACGGCAGCAGCATGAAATCATGTCGTTCTACCACGCCGAAACCATCGAGCAGCACAAGCTGATGCTTGGCGATAACCCGCTGGTCTTTCACCTGACGCCACAGCAATACCGCCTGATTGCCGAAGGGGTGCTCTATCGCGTATATTACACCCCGGCAGATGTCGTGGTTATGTCGCTGGAACGCGCCGATCAGGGTTGTGGCGCTGGGTCAGCATGAGACGCCACAGGACATAACAGAATCGTTAGGCTGCTGTGCTAGTATTTGGCCAGCCATTAAAACCCATGTGTGGTTGGTAGGGACACCCTTTTGGGTGTCCGGTGGACGCGCAGAAGCGCGTCCCTACATGTCATTTCATTATCGGTTCATGTGCAAAAAGTGTGATCTGTAGTAGTAGTAGTAGTAGTAGGGGCGCAATGCATTGCGCCCAGTATAGCTAAAGGACACGTTACCCGATGGACAAAACCCGTATGATCCGCTTACTGTTAACCACGATTTGCGTCTTGTCG
>DAOTTW010000457.1:0-2257 GCA_034437615.1 Anaerolineae bacterium
ACTGCTACTGTATCGGCCAGACTATTGACGGTGATATTGCCCTGGCTATACGTGCTGGATACGGACAATACAAAAATAAGTATGAGTAGGACACCAACCAGACCCTTACGACTGGCTCGTTTTCGAGATGCTGCGTGCATAGTTCCCCCTAAAATGATGCTCATGTCATTGCTTTACGAAAGCGCTAGCGGGCGCATCTCGCTTCGATGCGCCCCTCGATATAGTTTGTATGTTAGCGACCCTGAACCGGCAACACCGGTAACGGTGTGGGTGTGGGTTGTGGGTTTACTGGGTTGACGTTACCCGGCTGCCCGCCGTTGCTGCCGCGCTGTGGCGCAACAGGCAGCGGTGCCGAGGGTACAATCGGTGGTTGTATGCCGATGTTGAGCATAGCAGGCTGCATCTGGCTACGCAGATCACGTCGATTATCGTAGCTGATGACCTGCGCCAAGGTGGCTGTTGCCGGACGTGTTGCCAGCAGAGCCAGACCGTCACTGAGGGCTGTCATGCGCACAATGGCGATCAGACCGTCACCTTGCGCTGTAAAGCTGCCAGAGACAGCCCCTAATTCGCGGATCAGCCCCGCGTTGTTCTCGATGTTGCCCAGTTGCAACGTGCTGTAGCTTTCAGCATAGCGGATGCCCTCTGCACGTAGCAGTGCCGGGTCAAATTGCAGGTCAACGAAGCCGCTGAATAGCGCCGCCTGAGATGCATCGCGCATGATGATATTGAGGTTAAACGACTCACCTACGCGAATACCAGGTTCGCTGTCTAATTCCGTGATGGTTAATTGTACGAAGGCTTGTGTGCTGGTTGCACGTTCACCAATCGGCAGGTCTTCTGCATTCCGACTGCCCAAAGGTGTATTGCAGTCGGCTCCTTCGCATACATCATCACTCAAGGCATAGCCCAGGCGTAGCAACAGGTTAATGGCCTCAGATGGTGACACTACGCCGTTACCATCGAAATCAAATTCCGTTTGGCTTGTACCCAGCGCATCAATGAGTACAAGTGCGTCATCTGGCAGCACCTGACCATCACGCACAACATCCCAGGGGAAGTAGGTGATGTCATCGAACGCTGTGCTGGCTAAGTCGGCACCGCTAGCGATTAGTACACAGATGTAATCTACATGACGTGAGTCTGTGCCTGCCCCCTGGCCTGAAGGGTCTTCTGCAAGCGCATGACCGTAGAGGACTTCTTTCGGTAACGACAAATCATCCAACGTCACATCCGTTGTCGCGCCGACATCCAGCGGTGAAATGGCTTCAGGTGTTTCTAGCAGGGGTGTATCGTTATCTGCTTCGCAAATGTCGTCGTCGCTCAGGTAGACTTGCAGGTTAAACGCACCACTTGGCACGGTATCGTCGTTGCGCAGTGTCGCTGTCAGGTCGATCAACGCATCCTGCACGTGATCCGGTGACACGATCAAGCTATCTACTACTAGGCGAGCCAGATCGCTCAAAAGCTCAATGGCACCGCTTTCGCAAGCGTTCCCCTGTGGTCGTATAACACCATAAAGGTCGCTCGCTAATGTACAGACACTGCTTGGCACGTTATTTACTGCGGGGCTGGATGCGCTTAATCCATAGCCCAATTCGATAGCTGGATCGTCAGCAGGTAATGTGAGGTGTGGGGCCAGGTTCAGTTCGTCTGTTGCCAGCAATGCGGTATCGCCTGTACGTGTGCAATTCGTATCGTTCCCGATCAGGTTGTAACCCTGCGAGACGAATTCCCCGACGCAATCACCCCCTGTATTTGCTGGTAATTCTGGGGCCAGGTTGGCTTGTCCTCTGATGGCAGATGGTGCGTTGAGGTCCGATAGCGCGAGGATGCTGGCGGTTAGCGTGACCGTGCCTGACTCGTTGACAACACCGACGCCATTGTTGCCTGCGACCGTCGCATGAAGCAGGTCGACTGCTGCGGCCTCGACGTAAAGGCCGCCACCACTAGCCGCTGTATTGTTGCTGAGCATCAGGTTTTCCGTATCGACGGTGCCGACCTTGGAATAGATGCCACCACCGTTACCCGTCGCTGTGTTGTTATGCACGATGAGGCGCGCTAGCTCGACAGTTCCCGCATTCGTGAAGATCGCGCCACCGTTAGCGCCGCTGGTATTGTCGCGTAGGATGCTATCTTCGAACATCACAGTGGCGGCGTTGCTATAGACTGCGCCACCATCGCCTGTGGCAACATTACCAACGAAAGCGACCTGACGTAAAATGATCGTACTGTCGTCTGTGCGCAAACCAGCACC
>DAOTTW010000458.1:0-4564 GCA_034437615.1 Anaerolineae bacterium
CTTCCAGCCACAATTCACGCCCCCCGACAACCGTCTTTTCACGGCTGACGCGCTCTAGCAGGTCGATCAGGCGCGGGTCAGCCAGGCCGGGGACATGCACATAGGGCGAGCGCAGGACATCCAGCACAGCACGCCGCCGGAAGCCCTTGTTGGGCTGCTGTGAATCAGGTGGACCGTCCGACAGGCGCAGCACATCCAGCAAGGCCACCAGTGCTGGGTTACGCAGCAGGTCCGGCGTGTGGTGCAGCAGCAGCGGCAAGCCGTATAGCTGGCCGTAGGCTTCAAAATGTGGTGTATACAACGACCAATCGCGCAGCACGATCATGATGTCATCGGGGCGCGCGCCATCCAGCAGCAACACCTTAACGCGGCGCAGCACAGCGGCCACTTCTTGCGGTGGCTCCGGCGCTTCGATCAATTGCACGCGGCTCACATCTGCCTGTGGCTCTACTGGGGCCACGTCTTGCTGAATATGCTGGCCCAGCGTCAGCAATTCGGGGTGGCGATTCGTCAGGTCAGGCAGCGTTTCCGTGTGTAAATCCGCTTTGCCTGCGTGTGCCTTGCGCAAACGCTGTAGCGCCCGCTCAAAGCGTCGGCCAATGGTCGCTTCGCGCTCCGGCACGTTGGTCAGGGTGATGGCCACATCTTCAATGCGCTCCGAGAGTGCTGCCAGCAAATGCGCCTGCGACTCGGTGAATTGGTCGTAGCCATCGACTAGCAGCAAGCGCACATCACGGCCCAATTGCGGCTGAGCCTGCACCACACTGAGCGCCAGCCACCCCTCGCCTTCCCGGTCTACGAGTTCGTGCTCGCGCAAGATGTCCTGATAGCGCTGGTAAATCAGCGCTAATTCACGGTCTTTGGGCATGTCAGACGCATCAGCCACGCGCCGGAAGTGCTCTGGGTAGACCAGATTTTGCTTCAATTCATAGATCAAATCCGCCACCGCACGCACGAAACCGCCCTTTGTGGCAATCGGTGCGAAGACGTTCAACTGCCCTTGCGTTTGCATCTGCGTCAGGATGTGGCGCAGCAGGCCAAAACGTGCAGGCTCTTTGATGCGGCGGGTGGGTTGTGCAGCCAGGCGCAGCAGACGGTTGTTGAGTTCGTAAAATTCAAAGAATTCGACGTTGAAATAAACGCTCTGGGCATCGTCCAGCAGGGCCAAACGCTCACGGAAGGCGACTTCCTGACGTTTGGTGGCCAGCAGCACCCAGATCTTCGGGAATACGTGCGGGTCAGCGTTGGCGACTTGGGCCAGCCGTTGCAAGACGGCTTCGGTTTTGCCTGCGCCAACCGTCGCTTGTAGAATGGTCGTGGGCATATCCGGTCAATTCAGGATGAGTTGCGTCAGGCGGCGCAGCACTTGCGGCTGAACAGGCGTCTGCTCTGCGAGATAAGTTGCTTCGAGTGCCTTACGAAAATCACCGATGTGCACGGCTGGCACCTTCACGGGCGGCTTCTGGTTGATACGCGCCAGCGGATACGCTTGCACGAACAGAATTGCGCCATACATCGGCACCTCATGAATCCCGCGCTTGTTCATCCACTGGCGTAGGCGGCGCATATCTGATTGCACTTCTTCCGTCGGACTCCAATCCAACGCGCTCCAACGGTCATCTTCAATCAGGCGCATCCAGCGCGTGCCATCGTTGAAAAAGACGCCTTCGCGGTTCGTGATGCGCAGCACCAGCACACCCGGCGGCCCAATCAGCACGGCGTCAATATAACCCAGCGAGAGTTTGCTCACGTTGCGGATGAAAACAAAATTGTCGTCAAATGTATCTTTCAGCGCGGCACCGACTTGCTCTGCCAGCGGGTTTTCTTGCTTCCACGTCAGGCCACGCACAATCAAGCCGATGCCGACCAAAATCAGCACAGCCCCCAGCGCCATCATAGCAGCACGCAGAAACGTATAGGTGCCATAACCAGGGTTACTCGGCACTTGCAGCGGGATGATCGCTAATGCAATGCCGAGGATGTCCAGCACGATGCCGATCACCACCAGCAAGCCGCCCCCATAGATGAAATCTTGTGAGCGGCGTGCCAAGACACGCTGCGGAACCAGATTACGCATTGATGGCCTGCTTTCCTGTTATTCCAGTGAGGCTAAGATTGTGATGGCCACGACGTTTGACGGCTGCTGCCGTTATTATTGCCGGACGCGGCATCTCCGCTGCTGGCCTGCCGTGCGCTGCATCGCGTGATGACGGCTTCAAGCGTCGTCTGTAGCTCGTTGAACTTCGGCAGCGGTTTCGGCAACCACAAATCCGCGCCGGAACGCTGCATGAAGTCCTCGCGTTCTTCCGGCGAGACGTTAAACGCTGTCGTCAGCACAATAGCAATCTGACCGAGCACCGGGCTAAGCCGTAAACGTTCACCGACCTGAACACCGTCGATCTGACCCGGCAGGCGGATATCCAGCAGCGCCAACTGTGGCAATTCGCCCTGAAAGCGGCCACTATCAACATCTTCGATCCAAGCAACTGCGCCTTCACCATCAACGAACGCTACGCCGTCAATGCCCCACATTTCAAACATTGCCAGCAACACTTCGTAAACATCCGGTTCATCTTCTACAACCATCCACGTTGACAAGGCGCCTGCTCCTTATATAAATGCACACTCTCACACAGCCATTATGTGCGACAGTGGCCCTTTTTGCAACCACACGTTAAGCCAACGCAGGCTCAGCACATTGCTGCATGGTTGAGGTACAAACCACCATCTGGCACCGCACGCAACAACGAAACATCCACATCCGGCGCTATCTGCTCGTATGTACGATCATCCAGCATCAGGTAACGCGACCGTGATGGCACCGCGTAATCATCCAGAAATAGCGGCGATGTCAAGCCGATACCCGCATCCACCGCCAGCAGGGTAGACGTGGGCACGAATAAATAATGCATCGTGTGCCATAGCGTGTTGCACCACTGCGAAGGCGCATTCGGCTCGTATTGCAGCACTTTATCAAGTTCGTTTTCCCACGCAAAATAAGCATTGTGCTTTTCCGTATCCGTATGCCAGCCCGACCATAGATCATAGACGATCAGCGTTTCCGGCATCAGCCACAACATAGACGCAACCACACCCAACACAACCCAGTAACGCCCCCGCAGCGCCAGCAACACCAGCACCATCAGCAGCAAGGGTGCCAAAATGCGAAAGTCGCGCCACTCGAACGTCTCATACACGATCATCACAAAGGCCCAGCCACCTAACAGCATATACGCATACACCCCAAACTCTGCAATCAGGGGACGCAGGGCACGACCTGCACGCAGCGCCAGCCATAGTATAAGTGGGAACGATGCAGCCAGTGCAGCCATCACGCTGAGCACCTGCCAACGCAACGTAATTTCTAAGATGTTACCCTGCCTGAAATGTTTCAGGTTATTGCGGATGTTTTCCAGCAATGTGCGGCTATTCTCGGATGCAAAGACATCGCTTAGCCAATTCGGGAACGGGGCCATCATGCCATAGGTCAGCACCGCCAGCGCCAGCATCAGCACAGCAGACACCAGCCCCATCAGCAGCACACGCCACCAACGCCAACTCGGTAGCACCAGCAGCAACACAGGTAAGTACAGCATCGCCCACCACACACGCACCAACGACGCCAACGCAATGCCCAGCAGCAGCGCAATCAGCACACGACGGGGCGTCCCTGCACCACTGCGCAACAGCACCCAGAAGCCAACCGCCAGCCCAACTGCCAGCCCAAGCTGTAGCACAGCCATCAGGCTGGACGGCGACCAGATGATAAACGGGCTGAACGTGGCTAGCAGTGCGAATAATGTCAGGCTTTGCACGCTAGTCGGACGTGTGACGATCACTAGAAAAACCAGCGACAGCGTTAGCACCAGCAGGTTAATCATGGGGATGGACGCCAAGCCCCAACCGAACAGGGCCGCCCATCCGCCATATAACGCTGGGATAAACACACCCCACGTATAATACGGCGTCCCTAGCGGTGCAGTCACCCCAGCAACCGTGTAGTAGCCGCTATTGAACCCGGCCACGCTGAACGATTGCGCCTGATGCCAGTATAAAATCTCATCGCTCCAGATGGGCAGCAGGCGCGACATCCCCACACCCTGAAAGTGATACAACAGGCCCATTGCGACGATGGCTGGCGTCAGGATCAGCAGCAGCATAGCGCCATAACGCAAGAGGCGCAGCGCACGCTGAGCGCGTTTATGCTTGATGCTTGGATTGGTGCTTGTTTGGTTGCTGTGCATAGGTGTATTTGATGCTGTTCACACGACTTCTGGCGGTAGTGTAGCGCATGGTCAGCAGCGGCTCAAGGCCAGCGCCTTCACACAGCACTACATTGACGCCCTGTAAGCCCTTCGCTACGATGCCTGATAAGAACGTGTGTGATCCGCTTGGTAACTACTTCGACAATGTCAAGTTTCGGCACGACTTGAGTTGTGAGAAAAATTCGTCGAGGGATTGCCATTTAGGTGTGCCTAAATTTGCAGACAATCGCTCTGAGTCACAATTTGCCCAAGATTGATCTTAAGTTGAGAAAAACATGGGCAAAATCCCAAGAAAACTG
>DAOTTW010000459.1:0-5453 GCA_034437615.1 Anaerolineae bacterium
CGGACGCCAAGAATGGCGTCCCTACGGTCCAGAACGGCTGTGTAGGGACGCGGCTTGCTGCGTCCGCTACCGAAGACGACGACAAATCTAAAATACCTACCCCTGGAGAGGGGGAAGCAAGCCGTTTAAAGCCCCTCTCCCAGTACCGAAGGCACGTTCGGGAGAGGGGTTTGGGGTGAGGGCTGAGTCGTTACGCTTGATGCACACAAATGATGATGTATACAAAAGAAGGCAAATGCCAATGTCCACAACGAACGGACAAACGAACACCCATCAACAGCCTATCGCGCTCAGCGTGGACGATTTCACCGTCGCCTACAACAGCAAGCCCGCTATCTGGGATGTTGACCTTGACGTGCCCGAAGGGGTGCTAATGGCCGTCGTCGGGCCGAACGGCGCAGGCAAAAGCACCCTGATTAAAGCCGTGCTGAACTTAATACCGCGTGCGGCAGGCACAGCGCTATTTTATGGCAGACCGTATAAACAAGCACGGTCACTGGTGGGCTACGTGCCGCAGCGGGGCAGCGTCGATTGGGATTTTCCGACCAGCGTGATTGATGTGGTGACGATGGGCTTGTATGGCAAGCTCGGCTGGTTGCGGCGACCGGGCAAACAGGAGCGCAAACTCGCCATGCACGCGCTCGATCAGGTCGAGATGGCGGATTTCGCCCAACGCCAGATCAGCCAGCTATCCGGCGGGCAGCAGCAGCGCACATTTCTGGCACGCGCCCTGGTGCAGGATGCAAGCCTGTACTTTATGGATGAGCCGTTCGCGGCAGTGGATGCCGTGACGGAGCGTGCCATCGTCAACATTCTGCGTGAATTGCGTGAACGCGGCAAGACGGTGATCGTGGTGCATCACGACCTGCAAACCGTCACAGAGTATTTTGATTGGGTGACGCTGCTGAATATCGAAGTGATCGCCTCTGGTCCAACAGACGAGACTTTTACGCAGGAGAATTTACAGAAAGCCTACGGTGGGCGCGTGGCCTATTTAGAGGGCGGCGAGAGCATCGCAGCCGCAGGAGACTAGCTTATGAAACGCCTCAGTGCAGATGATCGGCGTGTATGGGTGGTGATCGGCGTGATGGCCGCGCTCGGTGTGCTGTTCATCCCATTCAGCCAGATCATATTAGACATCAATTACGCCTACACGTTGCGCACGGTTGCCATCGGTGGCGCGATTTTAGGCGTCGTCAGCGGCGTGCTGGGCTGCTTTGCGGTGCTGCGCCATGAAAGCCTGATGGGGGATGCCCTCTCACATGCGGCACTGCCGGGTGTGGGCGTGGCCTTTTTGCTTGCAGGGCGCGAACTGCCGCTTCTGTTGCTCGGTGCAGGGGTCGCGAGTTGGCTCGGCGTGCAGTTTATCCGCAGCGTTTTGCATACCACACGCATCAAGCAGGATACAGCGATGGGCATCGTGTTGGCGACGTGGTTTGCGGCTGGCATCGCCCTGCTAGCTTACATTCAGGGCCGCGCCGATACCAGCCAGGCCGGTCTGGATACGTTTATCTTCGGTCAGGCGGCGGCGATGGTCGAAAGCGATGTGTGGTTGATTACGTTGGTCGGCGGCGTGGCCTTCGTGTTTTTGGCGCTATTCTGGAAGGAGTTCAAGCTGGTGACGTTCGACCCCGGCTTTGCTGGCGCGAATGGTTTTCGCGTGGGCTTCTTGAACACGCTGCTATCGACGCTGATTGTGGTGGCGATTGTGCTGGGCTTGCAGCTTGCAGGCGTGATTTTGATGGTCGGCATGTTGATTGCACCCGGCATCGCAGCACGCCAGTGGACGCAGAAGCTCGGCCAGATGGTGATTTTAGCTGCTGTGTTCGGGGCATTTGCAGGCGGCGTCGGGGCCATCCTCAGCGCGGTTGATGCCAATGTGCCGACTGGCCCCATGATTATCGTCGTGGCGTTTATGATTGTGCTGATCTCGCTGGGGTTTGCGCCCGGTCGCGGCCTGCTGTGGATGGCATTACGGCGGCGCGGTGATCGGCGGCGTTTTGCAGCGACCAGCGTCAATGAAAAGCGCCACCAGACCAGCCAGGTAAGCCAGGCGAAAGGATAAACCATGCTCGGACTCGAAAGCCTACTCATCGACCTGCTGTTGAACGTCTTTACCCGTGAAGAGATCAACGCATTTTTTCGCAATCCACAGCACACAGCCACGATTGTCGGCACGCTGATTGCGGTCTCTGGTGCCTTGCTCGGCACCTTCTTGCTACTGCGTGGTATGGCCCTGACAAGTGACGCCATCAGCCATACGGTGTTATTCGGCATCGTCATGGCGTTTATCATCATGACCGCCCTGTTTAATCAGGCACCCAGCCCGTCGTCGCCCTGGCTGATCCTCGGTGCGGCAGTGGCGGGCGTCGTCATGGTCGTGCTGACGGAGCTAATCTATCGCTCTGGCTTAGTGCGGCAAGATGCAGCGCTGGGTCTGGTCTTTCCGCTGCTGTTCGCTGTGTCGATTATCCTGGTATCGCGCTACATTGACGATGTGCACCTGGACGAACACGCGGTCATGGTCGGTGAGATCGGCTTAGCGTGGGCTAACACGAATAGCCATTGCATCGAAAACTGCACAACGATCACGATTACGGCAGACGACGACAACGCCGAGATCACGCGCCAATGCACGAACTGCCGCGAACTGGGCATCAGCCCACGTGACCCCGGCGCAGAATTCCGCGAAATTTGTACGAACTGCGGCACCTATAGCCCTGGCCAAGCGTGGCAAGCGGGCCTGACTGGACTTGCAGATGAGCCGATATTGATCTTCTGGCCGGAATCTGTGACGGTGATGGGCGTGCTATCGTTGCTGACGATAGCTTTCGTGCTGCTATTTTATAAAGAGTTGAAGCTCGCCTCGTTCGATCAGGTGCTAGCAAGGGCGCTCGGCTTCCGGCCTGGTGTGCTGCACTACGCGCTGATGATGCTGGTGAGTCTGGTGGCTGTCGGCGCGTTTGACGCGGTGGGCAGCATCCTCGTGGTCGCCTTCTTTATCATCCCACCCGCAGCGGCCTACCTGCTGACGGATCGCCTGTCGTGGATGCTGGCCCTGAGCGCACTTATCGGCAGTCTGGGGGCTTTCTTCGGCTACGACCTCGCACGCGGCAGCTTCCTGGGTATCGTGCAGGTTGGTGACGGGATCGCCGTGCTGAATCGCGCTTTCGGGCTTGAGCTAACGGAAAAATGGAACTCGTCTATTTCGGCGTCTATGGTGCTGATGATCTTCTGCTTGTTTCTGCTGGCCTGGGTTGCATCCCCGAAGTATGGGCTGGTGTCTACGCTGTTGCGACGTGCCAACCAGAGCCGCCGCTTTAACAACCAGTTGGTGCTCGGCCACATCTATAACCATCAGCACACCGATGCAGCCCGGCAAGAACTCAGCGCTGATGAACTGTATCAGCATTTCCGCTGGCCCCATGCCAGGATGCAGCGCGTACTGATACGCCTGCGTGCCGCGAACCTGATACAGATTGCAAATAATCTCGTATATCTGACGCCCAACGGCGAACAGCGTTTGCAGCGCTTCCGGCAGCATAACCTTGCGACGGAGGCGGATGTATCATAATTTGGCGTGCGCGGCTTGCTGCGTCTGCTCAATGCGCCAGGAATGCCGCCACGTGGTCGCGTTCATCAGGGCTGAGATTATCGACGTTGCGCAGCAGGCCCAGCGCTGCGGCCTGCTGTAATGCCGGACGTTCACCAGCACGCTCAAAGACATCACGCAGCGTCATCAGCGCATCCGGCCCGCCAATTTCCGCCAACACCTTAATAATCGCCGCGCCCTGTTGGTCGCTGACGCCTGCGTATAGCTCATCAATCAGTGGTTCGACGGCCTGTTCTTGCAATGCAATCAAGATGAAATGCGCGGCCATGCGTTGTGCCGGGTGGCCTTGCGTCAGTTGCGCCACCAGCTTTTTATAGTCGGTCTGTTGCATAGGCATTTGCCTCGTAATCAAAAAAGGCACGATGTTCGTTGTACCTTTCCAGTGTAACGCATATGCGCCGTCCGGGTTGCTTTAGGCTGGTGAATTAGCCCTCTGCTGGGGCCATATTCGCGGGTTGCCGCCGCACGAACAGCCGAATGAAGGCGTTATCCCGCGTTTGCAGGTGATCTAACAAGCTGACCAGCACGAAACCCGCAAACGCCAAGCCAAACGCAATCAAGAAGCTGCTGAGCGTATCCGGCAGCAGGTTAAGCTCTTGTAAGCAGCGCACATCGCCATGACGGTCTATATCTTCGATGCCGCACGCCTTGAAGGGCCAGATTTTCCACAATGAGCCGACCATGAAGCCCACCAGCAGCGCGATGGTTGTATTGTAGTAGCGCTGTAGCGTCCAGCTTAGCACACGCGAGAAGATCACGATGCCTACGATTGCGCCCAGGCCGACGAAGATGAGCGGTTGCAGGTTGCCCAGGTCGCGGTCGCTGACCAGACCACTGACCGAGTTGAGGATGTAATCGTATTGGCCGAGCACGAGCAGGATAAACGAGCCGGAGACACCGGGCAGGATCATGGCACAGATGGCAATCATGCCGCTGAAGAAGAGCACA
Source organism: Anaerolineae bacterium (assembly GCA_034437615.1). Classification (GTDB taxonomy): domain Bacteria; phylum Chloroflexota; class Anaerolineae; order Aggregatilineales; family Phototrophicaceae; genus DAOTTW01. Next base: position 4,562 of record DAOTTW010000459.1, read on the forward strand.
GGCGCGTCATGGCTGCCTTCAGCCGGGACGATATTCACGATGGCAAAGGCGACAACCGCGCCCAGTATCAACATGCCAAACGCGCCCGCTGCCCACTGCACTTTTTGCCCGACGGCGATAATCGACGCGACAACCAGCCCGAAGAAAAACGCAAATAGCAAAATGCGGCCTTCGGGGTCCGCTAGCAAGCTGCTGAGCACACCGGATAACGTAATCAGCGTGAGGCCGATGCCACCGCCGAGCAAGAGCAGAAACACAAAGGGGATATGCTGGAACAGCGCCTTAAAATCGAACTTGAGCGCTAAGCGAATCGCCTGCAAATTGAAGGATTTGATGGCGTTAATCAACGTCTCGTATATGCCCAGGATGAAGGCCATCGTCCCACCGGAAACCCCCGGCACGATGTCTGCTGCGCCCATTGCCAGCCCCGTCAAGAAGATGCGCAGGTGTTCCCAGGCGCTACGGGGGTGCGATAAATCCTTCATGATGGCGTTGTTGTGTTGCTGTTGCTGCGTGCTGGTCTGTGTTGCCATGTGCGGCCTCTGTTTGCTCTGTTGAAGAATCACCTACGAAACGGCGCACATCATGCCGGATTGCGCCGCAAACATCAATGCTGAAACGCGCCATTCTCTAGCCTACTGTTCAGGCAAGGATGCTACAATCAGGATGATATGGGCCATTGTATATGTGGGTTGGAGCAAACAACCAGCCACTGCTGTGTTTTGGCTATACTATTGGGCGTTCATAGCTTGCATTAAACCAACTTAGGCCATCCCAACAGAATAATTGACACGGTTTGCGGACACGGCAAGCCGTGTCCCTACGAACGATGTCCTGTAGGGACACCCTTCTGGGTGTCCGAGCGGCGTCAGCCGCATTGCTTGTTTTTTAG
>DAOTTW010000460.1:0-6994 GCA_034437615.1 Anaerolineae bacterium
ATCATTTGCAGCTTGAGGGCATCAATATTTAGCCGAGGTAGTTATCGCGTGTGGGCACCTGGCAACCATGACATGAGATGACATGACATGACATGACATGAGGACCCGCAGGCGTATCTATATTACATATAAAGTCTTATGGAGTGCTTCAAGATGTTTAAACGTATGACCTTCGTATCCATTTTCTTCGCTGTGCTGCTGGCTATCAGTAGCGTAGCCACCGCCCAAGATGCAGAAGAAGCCGCTGATTGTGCGGTTACTCGTGACGTGAGCGCCAACGAGTGCCCACCGCCAGGTTTCGATAGTTGGGATGCCGTGCTGGAAGCAGCACGCGGCCAGACCGTGAATGTCGCCATGTGGGGCGGCTCTGATAGCTTGAACGAGTTCGTTGATACGATCTATGGTTCGACGCTCGAAGCGGATTACGGCATCAGACTCAACCGTATTCCGCTTGCCGACACAGCGGACGCTGTGAACCAGGTGCTGAGCGAAGCCGAAGCCGATGTGACAGGCGATGACGGCTCGATTGACCTGATCTGGATCAACGGCGAGAACTTCGCTACCCTGCAACAAGCCGACCTGCTGTATGGCCCCTGGGCACGCAACACCCCGAACTCTGTGCTGGTCGATTGGGAAAATCCCGCCATCGCCACCGACTTCGGCATCGACACGGATTGGTACGAGACCCCCTGGGCGTCCTTCCCCTTCCAGTGGATGTACGATACAGCACGCATCCCCGAAGAGGAGTTACCGCGCAACTATGCCGAACTGTTCGAGTGGATGCAGGAGAACCCTGGCCTGTTCACGTACCCCGCGCCTGGGCCAGGTGCCTTCCAGGGTACGCGCATCGTAAAGCAACTATTCCTGGAAATGTGCGGTGGCTATGAAGCCTTCGCAGAATTCGACCAGGAGACCTATGACGACTGTGCGCCGATGGTCTGGGAGACGCTGAACGCCTGGGAGCCGTACCTGTGGCGTGAGGGCGAGACCTACCCCGCAACCGCGACGGAACTCAACCAGCTTTTCGCAAACGGCGAGGTCGTCTTCTCGCTGACGCAACGTGGCACAGGTGCGGCCTCCTTCATCGCGGCAGGCGAAGTACCGCCGACCGCGCAAGCCTTCTTCTTCGATGAGAACATGATCGGTGGCTATAGCTTCTGGGCTGTTCCCTTCAATGCGCCCAACAAAGCTGCTGCACTGGTTTACGCTGACATGATCCTGCGCCCGGATATGCAAGCGGCGCAGATCATACCGGAAAACGGCGCGGGCTACGCCCTCGGCATTGACGTAACCAAAATTGAAGACGAGGCAATGATCGCGACGATTAACGAAGCCTTCGCTGGCATTCAGGGTGCGGCACCGCCCGAAGAACTGAGCGCGGTTGTGCCGAATGTCGCCGCTGAGTATCACACCATGATCGAGCAAGACTGGGAAGCCAACGTCTTGCGTGGCGACTAATATAAACACAGAACCATAGCTACGGGGGCATATCGTCGGTGTGCCCCTGTTAACAAGATACTTTTTTTTGAAAGGACTTAATTATGCGGTGGGAACGCTGGCGTATCCCTCTGATGCTTGCCCCAACGCTGACGATCATTATTGTGCTGTTCATCGGGGGTCTGGGCTATGGCTTGTTGCAAAGCCTCGGCTGGCAACCACGCATCGGCAACTTCGACATCAACCTGGACGCCTACATCAACATTATGTTTGGCGAGCAGCACTCAGAGCAATTCTGGAATGGGCTACTGTTAAACCTGTGGGTGTCATTTGCCAGTACGTTCTTCTCTGCGGTGCTGGCGATCATCGGCGCGCTACTGCTGCGGCGAACTTTTTTCGGCAAACGCCTGGCGACCTTCTTGTATCAGCTTAACCTGCCGATTCCGCATGTCGTCGCCGCCATTGGCATCCTGTTCTTATTCTCGCAAAGCGGTCTGCTGTCCCGCATTGGCGCACAGATGGACCTGATTAGCTACCCCAGGGACTTCCCTGTTTTGGTGCGTGACCAATACGGCATCGGCATCATTCTGGCTTATCTCTGGAAGGAAACCCCCTTCATCGGCGTGATTGTGCTGGCGGTTTTGCAGTCTTTAGGTGCGGATTACGAAGACCTGGCGCGTAGCCTGGGCGCGAACCCCTGGCAGCGCTTCCGCCATGTGATCTTGCCGCTAATTATGCCTGGTGTGCTGTCCGGGTCGATCATCGTGTTCGCGTTTACGTTCGGCTCCTACGAGGTCCCGGCGATTTTGGGGGTGCGCTTCCCGCGTATGTTGCCCGTATCGTCGTTGCGTTTCTTTTCCGACCCCGACCTGAATTCACGTGCGGAAGGCATGGCGATGAGTATGATTATCGCGGGGATTGTGCTGGTCCTCGTCATCATATATATGTGGATTTCCAACCGCACCGTGCGCGGCGAGGGCTAACGGAGAACAGCTTATGGCCACTTATCAAACACCCCTTGCATCTGCGCAACTGGACGGCGCACGCGGTTGGCGCGAGCGGCTGGCTTTTTGGCTGCATCGGCTGGCAATCGTGCTGCTGATGCTGGCGCTGGTTGCGCCACTGTTGGCCTTTTTCGTCAATGCGTTCTCGTTTCGCTGGTTTTATCCACAGCTCATCCCGAACGAGTTGAGCCTGGATGCCTGGGAAAGCATTTTCTCGTCACGTTCACGGGTGCCCGAAGCGATGTTCAACAGTGTTGTGATTGCGCTGGGCGTCACGGTTGGCTCGGTGATGATCGGCTTGCCTGCTGCCCGCGTTATGGGCATGGAGAATTTTCGTGGCAAGCGCATCGTGCAATTCTTGATCCTGGCACCGACCATCGTGCCGCCTATTGCCGTCGCGATGGGGCTGAACATCAACTTCTTGCGTTGGGGCCTGAGTGGCAACCTGTTCGGCGTGGCGCTTGTGCATCTGGTGCCCGTCATGCCCTACGTAGTGCTGACGCTTTCCGGCGTGTTTGCCAACTACGACGCCGACTTTGAGGAGCAGGCTCGCACGCTGGGCGCTGGGCCAATCAGGACCTTCATGTATGTCACGTTTCCGGCCATCTTGCCGGGCATTGTCGTGGCGAGCCTGTTCGCCTTTCTGGTCAGTTGGGGGCAGTACATCCTGACGTTCCTGATTGGCTCTGGGCAGGTCATTACGTTGCCCGTGTTGCTCTTCTCAACGGCATCCGGCGGTAACAACGCCAACACCGCAGCGATGGCCCTGGTTTTCATCGCCCCTGCCATCTTTATCCTGTTTCTGACGTCCCGCTTTCTATCCGGTGAATCCAATGCCGTCGGAGGTTTCGGCCAGGTATGACACACGTACAGTTAGAACACCTCAGCAAAGTCTACCCCAGGGCAGCAATCCCGGCGGTAAACGACGTCTCGATTGACATCCCACCCGGCCAGCTCGTCGCCCTGCTCGGCCCGTCTGGCTGTGGCAAGACGACCACACTGAAGATGATCGCCGGGCTGATCCGACCGACAGCAGGGCGCATCACCTTCGACGGTGAGGACGTGCTCAACGTGCCGACGGAGAAGCGCGGCGCTGTGATGGTCTTCCAGAATTACCTGCTGTTCCCCTACATGACGGTTGGCGAAAATGTCGGCTTCGGCCTGAAGATGCGTGGCACCGATAAGAAGCTCATCCAAAAGCGCGTACAGGAGATGCTGGAACTGGTGCAACTGCCGGACATCACTAACCGCCGCCCCAAGCAGCTTTCTGGTGGGCAACAGCAGCGTGTCTCGTTGGCGCGCTCGCTGATCGTAGAACCGCGTGTGTTGCTGCTGGATGAACCCCTCAGTAACCTGGACGCACACCTGCGCGATGAAATGCGCGAACTCATCCTCAAGATTCAGCGTGAGCTAGGCGTGACGACGATTTTCGTCACCCATGACCAGGAAGAAGCCGTGTTGCTGGCGGATAAAATCGCGCTGATTTTCGAGGGCGAATTGCAGCAATATGCATCCGCTGTCGAGTTCTACCAGCGACCCATCTCCGCGCGTGTCTCGCGCTTCTTCGGCAACCTGAACTTCGTCCCAGGCACACGCACGCACGACCAGTTGACGACGCCCTTTGGCAATTTGCGCTTTGAAGCGGAACAAGCCAGCAACGCACCACAGGGTGCTGTCTTGCTAACGGTACGACCAGAGCAAATCCGGCTGTGCGAGACGCACGACCATAATACATTCACCGGGCGCGTGTACGAGCGCATCTACATGGGCACCTACACGCGCTACAAGCTGATGCTTGGTGACAACGAACTAGAGGCTATCCGCAGCGCCGATCTACCCGGTGAACTGAACGCAGGCGACGAGATCAGCGTGTACATCCCGCCGGATAGGATTTGGGTTGTCGCGAACGAGCGTAAGGATTCGTAAAAAATGGCAGCACCTTTAGCGGGAATTAAAGTGATCGACCAGACGCAGGCACTCGCAGGGCCGTATTGCGCAATGATGCTGGGTGACCTGGGCGCAGAGGTCATCAAAATCGAGCGCCCTGGGCGTGGCGACCAATCGCGGCAATGGGCACCACCCTACATTGGCGATCAGAGTTGCTATTACCTGGCGGTCAACCGCAACAAGCGCGGCATCGCGCTCAACGTTTCTTCGGATGAGGGCCGCGACATCCTACACAGCTTGATCGCGGGTGCCGATGTGTTCCTGACCAACATCGCCAAACGCGCCTCGCTGACGAAATACCAGTTGGATTACGAGACGCTGCGTGCCCTCAACCCACGCCTGATCTACGCTTCGATCAGCGGCTATGGGCGTAGCGGGCCACGTTCGGATCAACCGGGCTACGATCTGGTTTCGCAGGCGGAATCCGGCACGATGTACCTGACAGGGGCGGTAGACGGCCCGCCGATGCGCTTCCCGACGCCGATAGCCGATATGACCTGTGGCCTGTTCACGCTGATCGGCATTCTGGCGGCTTTACATGCACGCCACACAACAGGTATCGGTCAATTCATCGATAGCTCCTTGCAAGAAGGCCAGATCACCTGGCTGGAAAACTACGCAGCGGAGTATTTCGCCACTGAGCAAGACCCACCGCGCCGAGGCAATCGGCATCCACAGGTCGTGCCCTACGAGGCCGTGCAGGGGTCAGATGGCGACTGGTTCATCCTCGGTGTGGGTAGCGATAACGTCTGGCGCAACTTCTGCACGTTTGTGGACCGCGAAGAACTCTATGCAGACGAGCGCTTCAGCACCAACCACAAACGCATCGAAAACTATCAAGCGCTGATGCCTGTCGTGCGTGACATCATCAAGACGCGCACAACAGGCGATTGGCTGGACGCCCTGCGCCGTGTCGGTGTCCCCTGTGGTCGCATCAACAGCGTTGAAGCAGCACTGACGGACGCGCATCTGGTCGAGCGTGGCATGATCGTGCAGCTAGAACATCCGGCGTTGGGGCTGGTCAAATCGCTGGCGACGCCCGTGCATCTTTCCGATACGCCGCTGACGTATCGGCGGCCCCCACCACGCCTCGGTGAACACACCGACGCTGTACTGGCAGAACTCGGTTACGACGCCGCAACGCTTCAGCAGCTACGCGCAAACGGCGTGGTCGAATAACACACCTTCGGCAGACACCTTTGGCTAGAAAGGTATAACAAAATGGCAATTACCGAAGTTGACAATAAACGCTTTGCCGCATTATCCCAGGACGAGCGTCTGCGCTTGCTACAACCACCCAGCGGTCCCGTGCGCGTCGTGTTGGATAGCGACATGGCGAACGAGATTGACGACCAATTCGCCCTGACGTGGATGCTGCTTTCGCAGGATGTGTTAAAAATCGAGGGCATTTACGCTGAGCCGTTCTCGTTTCAGTATCGGGCACAAGAACTGAAGCGTGCATTTCATCAGGCGCAGACAGACAATATGAGCGCGGCAGATCAGACGTTGATCGCCCGTTATGCAGGCCAGATCGAACGCCTACAGGCGCGAGGCGTTGACCCGCTTTCGATTGAACTCGTCGGCCCAGCAGAGGGTATGGAGCGTAGCTATCAAGAGATTTTCACGGTCTACGATAAGCTGGGGATGCAGGTTGGTGATCTGGCGTTTCGTGGTGCGCCACGTTATCTATCATCACTGGACGATCCGGTTGACAGCCCTGCAGTACGCCATCTGATTGAGCGTGCCCTGGCACACGACAGCGACGACCCGTTATATGTCGTCGCAATCGGTTGCCCGACGAACGTTGCCTCGGCCCTGCTCATCGAGCCGGAAATTGCACGGCATATCGTCGTGACGTGGACCTCCGGCTATCCGACGACATGCAGCGCGGTGAATTATTCGTTTAATCTGGAACAAGACATGCTAGCCTCGCAAGTGTTATTCGCCAGTGGCGTAGCGCTGGTGTATCTGCCTGGGTTCCACATCGCGGCACAATTGCGCCTTTCGTTGCCGGAGGTCGAAAACTGGGTAAAAGGACAGGGTGCCATCGGTGACTATCTGCATCACCTGTTCACACACAACCCGCTCTTTCCGTTTCTGGGCCTGGGTCACGGCTCTGAGGCGCTTTTTGGGCGCACCTGGGTCATCTGGGATTTAATCAACGTCGCGTGGTTGCTGAACCCGGCCTGGGTGCCGACGATATTGCTGCCAGCCGCGACATTGGGCGACGACAAACGCTGGCAGCAACCCGCGACGCCTTCACACCTGACACGCGAAGCCTACGGCGTAGATCGTGATGCCATCTTCCGCGACTTCCTGAAAAAGCTGCAAAGGCATCATCTAACCTAGTACAATAAGGCGGAAATGACCCCACAATGCGGCCAACACCGGCGCGAAAAAACGCACGACCAAGCTATTGTGTGCTGCCACCACGTTAATTGTCTTTCAGAGTAGGGTCCAGGCGCACTTTCCGCAGTTTTAAGTGGGTGCCACGTAGTATTTTTGAACGTGTGGCCCAAAATAGCCTAGGATCTGTCGGTGCAGATCATTTAGATTGAGGATGAGGCGCTGTTGCTTGCCTGCTAGCGAGATGTGCAAGACATCAA
>DAOTTW010000461.1:0-6879 GCA_034437615.1 Anaerolineae bacterium
GCAACGGCAACGGCCACCCCACCCAGGATGGTGCTGTTGCGCTGTTTTTGGCTCGTGCTCCTTGCCTTAGCCTGCGCATCCTTTTTAACTGTATCCAGGCGATCTTCAAGATTATGCTCTAACGAGGTGAGCCGTTGCTCAAATGGTTCGAGGTCGTTCATTTTAGTGCGCAGGTCGCGTAGCTGCGTGGATTCCCGTAGCGCGGTGTTGACCTCTGTGCGAACGGTCTCAATGTCTGGGCCAGTCGCAATCGGCGCGGGGCGCTCGGCGGCCTTACGTTCGGCCTCACGCAATCGTCGTTCAAAGCGCTCTAGCTCATACTGGTTATCGTCCAGCAGTTGCTTGACCTGTGGATAGAGCCTGATAGATTGCATGACATCCCGCAGGGGCACGGCCTCTAATGAGCCGACGCTCAGATCAGGCTGATCCAGGTCCACCCCGGCACGCATGGCCCTTAGCACCAATCTTGCAACCGCTTCATGATCTGGCTGACGGTCGCCATCTCTCGCTAATGCTTCTACGTCGGCATAGACTTCGTTGATGACCCGCACGCGCTCCTGTAGGTCGTCGACTTCGCGCAATACCTGCCCGATGCCCTGGCTGCTATCGCGATACGAGTCGAGGTTCCTGGTGTGGTCCAGTTGGCGCAGTACCTCGGACGCCTCGTTCGCGTTGCGGCGTGTGCGGTCAATCAGGGCATTGCGCACAGGCTGTATCGTCTCGTGCAGGCGTTTGATGACCATCACCATCACCTGCGCGTGGTTATCCAGCACATGCACAAACTCACGATTGCGCGGGGCCAACATCTCGTCAAGCTCGTTGATGGAGGCTTTTGGCAAGCGCCACAGGTCATATGCTGGCCGTAGCACGTCGTCCGCATTTTGCGTGAAGCTATTGATGCGGCCTTCTGGCACCTCGTCGCGCCGCAGCTTAGCCACTTCGTCAAGGATGGCATCGCTCGTGCGGAGATAGGCACCCTCATAGGCACGCTCAGTAATAGCCGCCTGATAGACCTGCCACACGCGGCTCTCGGCCTCTTTGATGCGCTCTGTGGCCTTTTCTGCGCCTTGCAGGGCACGCAACTCATCCTCAATCGGCATATCTTGCAGCAGCCAGTCAGCGTGCGCGGCGTCAATGCGGCGCAACTGGTCGGCGGCGGCCTGAGCAGTGCGTAATGCATCCACCTGGCGCGGATCACGGCGGCCCTCTGTGCCGCCTTCGGGCTGTAGCGCCTGTGTCAGCAGCCATGCTTGCCGCAGTTCGGCGTCTGCTTGTAGCGCCTGTAGCGCCTCGCGGCGTGCCTCTGATTGCAGATAGCCATTGGCACGCTGCAAGCTGCTCACGGTCGTTTGCAGTGTGGCCTCGCCATCGCCCATCTGCGGGCGGCCCAGCACAGCAACCGCTTCGACCAGTTCGCCGCGAAAATCCTGAAATGCGATGCTGTCGTCCAGGTCTGGATGTCGGTTGCTATCCAGGTCCTCGGCTAGCTCCGCCAGCCAGCGCCAGCGGCGAATGCTGGCAGCCTGCAACGGGTCGCTGGGTGGGCTGCCCAACTCGCGCAGGGCTTCTTGATACTCGCCGTTTTCGATGTTGTAGCGAGCTTCGTCAATAATGCCCTTTAGGGCTTCCAGTTCCGGCGGATGCAGCACGATCCTATCGAGGGCGGCTTGTCGATGCCCCCATAGCTCGTCTGCTTCGCCCGTCAAGCGCCACAGCATGTCATGCCAGATGGCCAATAGTTGATCGTTGCTGGTCCCCGGCATCAGCGCTGCAATGTATCTTTTCGCGTTATCCAGGCCGAGGCCCTTGCTGGCGTTTTCTGTTGTTAGGGGCCTTTGGCCTAGTTTCTCCGTCCATTGTTGCAGCGCGTCGATCAAATCCGACAGATCTTCGTGGGCTTCGCGTCTGGCGATAGCATCCAACAACCAGCGCGTACCGATGCTGACCGCGCCAGCAGGCCACTCGGCGCGGATGGGATTCCAGAGCGCATCATTGAAGGGCGTCGCGCCACCACTCAGGCGCTTACCCGTCATCAGCGTATACCACACGCGGCGCGTGACGCTGCCCTCGGCGTTGGCTTCGTCGCTGTGCTTATCAAAGACGACGTTCCAATCAATCACCACCAATTGCTCGTTGTCGTCCGCGATTGTGTGAATGAACAGATCGTCCTCGCGGCGGTCGATACAGGCATAGCCCGCCTCATGCACGGCCTGTAGCATCTGCACATAGGCCAGCAGGTGGCGCACGATGGTGGCTTCGTATTGTTTACGGGCGTCTGGCGTGGCCGCGTTGCTGCTCATCTCAAACAGGCGACTGATCAAAGCGTCGTGATAGCGCGGCATCGCAATAGCCAGGTTATCTGCCGCGTTGACATCACGCAGCAAGAAGGTCGGCGCGGGCGTGTACACCGGGATATTCAGACTGCTGGCCGTCTCTGCTAATGTCGTCAGTAACTCATGCTCTTTTTCTAGCACTGGGCGATATTGTTCCTGTAGTGCCACCTTTAGCACCCATTGCTCGCGCTCCGCTTCGGGTCGGGGCGTGCCGTCTGCTTGGCTAGGGCTGGCCTTGAAAACCAGTGCAAACGCGCTCGGATTGCCGAAGCGGGCATCCATGCCCGTATAACTAAAATGTGAATAGCCTTGTGCGTTTTGTGGTGCAATCACTTGATACGTACTGGTCATCGTAACCCCTCAGTGCCTAAAGCTGAACTAGTATCCAGATGAATGCGTCGCATAGTAACTGCGGATTGAACGGGTCAGGTCATCCAGGCGTGCTTGAATGCTCAGCCGTTCCAGATCGTAAAAGGCGGCGTTTTGCATGTTACCCTGGGCGCGTTCCCGTCCGGCGTAATCTGCTGCGGCCAGACGGTCGGCGTAATCTTGCCAGATGTAGAGCCAAGCTGCTGTGTCGTGTAAATCCAGATAGGGCCGCAGGTTGCCACCAAAGCCGTTGGCCGCTAAAAAGTCCTGGGCCGCTGGCGTTGCGGCCTGCAAAAGTTCCTCGCGCTTGGCCTGTAAATGGGCGTCTACGACTGCTTGTAACATCCGCTGCGCCTGCTCGACCATCTGACCACGCACAGCCTGATTATCCGCTGAGATGTGCACACGCGCCACAAACGCCCGCAACACACCGAAGTAATCAATCGCGTCAACGCTGCGCGGCGTTAGCGACCAGAATAGACTGGGCGACAGGCGCAAACCGTATTGCACGCCGGATTCAACGCTGTCATAGCGCAACGTCTGCGGCAGCCCCAGCAGGCGTGCCAGCCAGAACAGGCCCAACTGCTGCGGGGTATGCAGCACATCCAGCCATGTACGCGGCAATTGCCGCGCATAGGCCCCGAATTCATCCGCATGAGCCGCTGCCACCGCCCGCAATTCAAGCGCGTGGCGTTCCGCACCGAAGATATGCCAGCGCCCGCTGGCCGTGTCGGTGCCCTGGCCCTGATACGCCGCTGCTAGCGTCTGATAGCGCTCCGCTTCGTTCAGCAGGTCGATACCGTCAATCTCATAGTAGTAGGTCAGCCGATGCGGGTCCGGCTGCGAGATGGGCGCGAGCGTGCGGTTACCGGCCTCGGCTGTCACCTGACGCTGTAATAAGCCCGCCCGCAAGACATCCTCTAGCCAGGTTGTGTTGTGCATCTCCTCTTGTGTGCTCAGGTGGGCCAGCAGGTAGGCATCGCGGCGATGGTTGGCGACGCGCTGCGAAATGCGTAAATTCTGGTCTGTCTGCTCCTGTGCGCCCACCAGATAATCCAAGATGGCCTCGGTGCGCTGGTCGTCCGGGTTGCTGGCCAGGTAATCCAGCAGCGTCACGTCTTGCAGCAGCGCCAGATGGTGCTGCTCTAATGTGGTCTGCAAGCGCTGTGTAAGCTGCTGCGCCGTCAGTACCGTATTCCCCAGGCGCAGCCGCAACTGATCGCCGTCTAAATCCCAGTGCAGGCGCTGCGTCCAATCGCCAGAGCGCGCCGTGATCGTTTGCAGCGTGCTGGCTTCCCATTCCGTATCTTGGAGCAGCCATTCGTCATCGCTGCTGGCCTGTGGTGGCGGCGGGTCCCCCTCTGCTTCTGGTATGGGCAAGCCCTCGAAGGCGCTCACCCAGCGCCGCAAAGCATGTAGATCGGCTTGCAGTTCCGTCTCATAGCGGGCCAGCACAGCCGCCGCCTGCTCCAGCCACACCGGGACTTTGTAGGCGCGGTAGTAGTTGCGGGCGTCGTTAGTCAGGTTATTGATGATCTGCTTTGGGATGCGCCTGCGCTGATCGCTGCGCACGGCTTCATCGCCGCGCAGGTATTGCGTGCGCCAGTGGTCAAGCTGCCCCCAGTAGGATTCAGCGCTGCGTTGTAGTACCGTCTGCCCGTTGCGCACGTGTTCCAGGGCGGTTTGTGCCCGTTCGTACAGCCACCGCAGTGCCCCCGGCGTGCGGGCGTTCAGCGCCTTGAGCAGGTTATAGCGCCAGATTTCACGCGGCCAACTCAGGTGTTGATACAGCACAGGGTTATCGTCCAGGCGGCTTAAATCGGGCCGGGTGGCGCTGTCTAATCCGCGCAGCGCATTGCGCAGGTTACTGCGCAATGCCTCGACATCGCCCTGACGCTGTGAACGGCCTAGACTCTCTATGAAGTGCTCGATGTGGCTCATCTTGCCGGCATCGCGCTGATTGGGGTTCATCAGCAGCCAATCCTGTAGCTGCTCGTAAGTGTCGATCAAGCTCTGGCGCGTAATGCTGCTCACGCTGGCATCCACGCCGCGCTGATGCCAGCCTGCTAGCTGCCCTTGCAGGGAGTTGCGCAACCCCAGGCGACCCCACAGCGGGTCGGCCAGTCGGCTGGCCTGCTGCCTGTCGCCCAACACATAGTCGCGTAACCTTTGCAGAACGCGCCCGGTCAGGCGCTCGGCTAACCAGTGGCGCGGCAACACCAGCGAACGGCTGCTGGCCGTCCCCACGTAGGTCGTTGCATCATCCTGTACGCGGCTGACGGTTGATGTGCGGTTCACCTTGACGGAAACGATGTACTCCCGTGCCTGCGCAGGCAACAGCGGCAAAATCGCATGGGTGGCGCGGTGGCTGGCCTGCGGCCCCTCGAAGATATACCACAGCGTATACGGCTTCTGCGCCAGATAGCCGCGCCAGAGCGCCGCCGGGTTGCTCTGGTCCTGTGCGTGATGATAGGGCATGGGGTAGCCATAAGGCACATGGGCCGCCATCTGAAAGCGCTGTAACTCCGCAAGGGCGGCATAGGCAGCGGCTTGCATCTGGCGCGATGCATCCGCCGGGGGCAGCAACATGTACAGCCAATTCTGCAAGGAAAGCGTCTTTGCGCTATGGCTGGCCATCTGCTGCGTGAAGTGCGCCATGTCCAGCAAGAGGGCCGCCCCAGCAGGGTCGCCCACATCCGCCACAACGAATACCACAAGCGTGCGGTCCTGGTCCGCAGCGAAGGCGCGTTCAATATCCAGCAGGGACCGCTGCCACACCCGATACATCAGCGCGTTGGACCCATCGGCTAGCTGATAGAACAGCGCCAGCCGGGCGCGGGCGCGTGTGTTGGTCCGTTGCACGTCACCCGACCCGAACCAGCTATCTATCTGCTCGGCCTGGCCCGCGTTGCGCAGGCGCGTCAGCCACGTTTGCAGCTTCTCCTCATCTGCGCTGAGTGGGATGTGATACACGTTGTCCGCGTCGGGGTCGGGGCTGTGTGCATCCGCTGCCTCGTTGCCGATATAGATATTGATGACGTGGGGTGGGGGTGTCGCCGGGTGTGCCTGGGCGTGTAATTGCTGCGCCACCTGCTGACCCCGTGTACCCACACCGATGATTAAGCTCGGACGGCTCATCGCGACTTTGCCTCATAGATTAGCGTGTAGGTGGTACCCTCGCTGCTGTACAGTTGCTTCTCAGCGTTGCGCTTGTCGTCCAGCGTGAAGCGGCTGGAATTACCAAGCACGGACCAATCCACGATGATGCCGCCGCGTTCCGCCGCTACGTCAAGCTGCGTCAGCACAGGGTCCACCAGCGGCAATTGCGTCAGGGGAAAGCTGTGCTGACGTCTGCGTTTATCCCCTAAGGGCAAGCGCAAAATTTCCACTGGTGAGTGGTCGCCGCTCGTCCTGATGAGCACCAGTTCGCCGCTTAACCAGGTCATGCGCTGCCGCAGCAGGAGGATCAACAGCGCCAGCAGCGCCGCACCGATTAACCCGGCAATCCAGGCGGTGTAAAATGGATTCGGCTGCACCGAAAGACGCGCTTGCAGAATGCGAAAATCAACGGGGAAGGCCAGCGTGCTGCTGCCGATAGGCTGTGATGGGGCCGCAACCTGAAGCGTATAGTCGCCCGTCTCTAATGGTGGTAGCACAACGCGCCAGCGTGCCGGGTCATCCGTCGGCAACAAAGCGACGCCTGCTTGGGCGGCCACATCGCGCTTGTCGGCTTCACGCACAAGCTGAAAATCCGCCAGCAGCGCGTTGGCCTGGGCCTCCGTTAGCTCACGGCCTAATGCAACGTCCTGCTGCGGGTTGCTGGCGTCCACCACTGCTACCGTCAGCGCGATTTCGTTGGGCGGGAAAAAACGCAATGACGATAGCTCGATGCTGGTCGCCCGGTCGTATTGCGTCGGTAGCGCTGCGGGGTCGTCGCCGCTGAATTGCACGTCGGGTTCTTCCAGGCGCAGCGCGAGGCGCGTGACAGGCTGCACCTCCACCCTGTTCGACGTGATGTTATCCGCGACGCTGGTCAGCGGGGCGTTGTCGGCGATGGTCAGGGGTTGATCGCTGTTGGGTGGCAGCACGTTCAGCGTGAGGCAAACCGTATAGTCCCCTGGCTCATCAAGCTGTATGCCCTCGATGATATGCGTGCCGACCGCCGAAAACACCTGAC
>DAOTTW010000462.1:0-4529 GCA_034437615.1 Anaerolineae bacterium
GGTGACACTTGCAGCGAATAGCCTTGAGGCAGAAGCAGGGGGCGAAGGGTATACCGCAGAAGGTTTACCAACTGGAGCAGCAGTTGATGTGGCTTTCGAGTACTTCGCGCAACTTAATAACAACATCCTCCAGTATACCCGCTCAGGTTCCGCCCCCGGTTCGCTGGCCGGCCAGGGTGAAATCGCAGTTGCCATCATCTTCTCGCACGACTGCACCAAGCTCCAGGAAGAAGGCTTTGATGGCATCCTGACGACCACCTTCCCTACAGAGGGAACAGGCTATGAAATTGGCGGTATGGCTATCATTGCGAACGGCCCGGAACCGGAAGCTGCACGCATGTGGTACGATTGGGCATTGACGGCAGAAGCGCAGAACATCGGCCCGACGGTCAACTCTCTGCAATTACCGACTAACCCGGATGCCACCGTGTCCGAGTTGGCGGTTAACCTGAGCCAGATCAATGTTGTGGATTACAATTTCGAGGCAGCGGGCCTGAGCCGCGTGGCAATCACCGAACGCTTCGATGCAGAAATCGCCACCGCCCCCACTGAGTAATTACTGACCCCTTGTCACAACAACACCCCCCCGTTCTGCGTATGCAGAGCGGGGGGTTATCCATGCTTCAGGAGTTTTGCGTGCAAGCCATCCATGATAATCAGCAATACAAGCAGTTTAGAGCCATTGCCAAAGACCCCCTGCTTGCGGTCATCCTTGGCGCAACGGTCATTTTTATCCTAGTTGCCATTATCCTGCCGCTGGTCACCATGATCGGCGTTAGCTTCTCCACAGAGGGCTTTTCACTTTTCCAACGTTATCTCACCGAACCGGTATACCAGACAATTATCCGAAACACCATAGTTATGGGTGTTACTGTCGGATTACTGGGTACGGCTATTGGCTTTTTGTTTGCCTTCGTCCAGGTCAAGCTCAACGTACCCTTCAAACGCTTCATGCACCTTGTGGCACTTGTGCCGATCATCTCCCCACCCTTCGCTGTTGCCACAGCGACTATCGTGTTGTTCGGGCGTAATGGCAGTATCTCGCGTGGGGTCTTCGATGTGCGGTACGATATTTACGGCCTAGATGGTCTGACACTGGTTATGACCCTTTCGTTTTTTACCATTGCCTACCTGAACCTCGCTGGCATGATGCGTGCTCTTGATCCAGCCCTCGATGAAGCGGCGACGAACCTGGGCGCGAGCAAATGGCGCACGTTTCGCACAGTAACGCTACCTATGCTGTTCCCTGGCATTGCCAGCTCATTTTTGCTGCTGTTTGTCGAGGCGATTGCAGACCTGGGGAATCCGCTTGTGATGGGGGGCAATTATGAAGTGCTTTCAACGCGCATTTACGTTACGATCATTGGACTTTATGATACCATCGGCGCGGCGGTCTTGTCCGCTATTTTGCTCGTTCCATCGCTAACGGTGTTTCTCATTCAGCGTTATTGGATTAGCCGTATGAATGTGGTTTCCATAACAGGGAAACCTTCTGGCAGGCCCCAAACCATCGACCATCCTCTGGTGCGTTGGCCCTTGTTCACACTGGCAATGAGTATCTGCCTGTTGATTGTACTCATTTACGGCACAATTATTTACGGTGCGTTTGTCATCATTCCTGGTGTGCGTTGGGAATTCACGTTGCGTAACTTCGATTTTGTAATTAATGGCATTGGTTCACAGGCAATGGAAGACACAACGCGCCTGTCACTCATCGCCACACCGATTGCCGGTTTGGTCGGTATGATTATCGCTTACTTAGTCGTGCGTAAAGAGTTTTTGGGGCGCAACCTGGTTGACTTTGGCACGATGATGGGCATCGCTGTGCCTGGCACGATCATCGGCATTGGCTACATTCTCATGTTCAACAGCCCGATCATGGTCGGTGACATCACACTCATTCCGAAGCTGACGGGCGGGCGGGCGGTCCTGGGCGGCGCATTGGCGATTGTGCTGGTCTACATTGTCCGCAGCGTACCAGCAGCCTTACGATCCGGGGTGGCGGCGCTCTCGCAGATTGACCCCTCAATTGAGGAAGCCTCGATCAGCCTGGGGGCAGACAACGCCCGCACCTTTCGCCGTATTACACTCCCCCTGATTCGCCCAGCTTTTCTTGCAGGCTTGATTTACGCTTTCGCACGTTCCATGACCACCATCTCAGCGATTATCTTCCTGACAACCCCACAGACAAAAATCATGACCCAGCAAATTCTCAACGAGGTGGAGAACGGGCGTTACGGTAATGCCTTCGCCTACTGTGTGATTCTGATTGGCATTGTATTGGTCGCAATTGGTATTTTGTATGCTGTGGTTGGAACACAAACTGGCGCGGAACGTCGCTTAGAAGGGGGGCGCTAAGATGAGCACAGATGCAATGACACAACTCGTGCTGGACAATCTGGTCAAGGAATTCTCGGATCGTGCTGGCAAGGGAACAGTCGTAGCAGTTGATCACATTTCGTTGAGCATCCACCAGGGTGAATTCCTCACCTTATTAGGCCCTTCTGGTTGCGGTAAAACGACGACGCTGCGTTTGATCGCCGGTTTTGAACTGCCTGATGCCGGGCGCATTCTGCTAGATGACGAAAACATCACCAGCCAACCCCCCAATAAGCGCGATATGGCGCTGGTGTTTCAGAATTATGCGCTCTTTCCGCATATGTCCGTTTTTGAAAACGTCGCTTATGGCCTGCAAAATGGACGCGCCTCACACCAAGAGATCAAGCAGAAAGTTGCTGGAGCCTTGCAGATTATCGGTCTTGAGGGTATGGATAAGCGCCGCCCCAACGAACTTTCCGGCGGGCAGCAGCAGCGCGTCGCTTTGGCGCGTTCGCTGGTGATGGAGCCGCGTATTCTTTTGTTCGATGAACCGCTTTCCAACCTAGATGCCAAACTGCGCGTGCAGATGCGCAGTGAAATCCACCAGCTTCAGCGCAGGTTAGGGATTACAAGCATCTATGTAACGCATGATCAGGTGGAGGCAATGGCGCTTTCTGACCGAATTGTGGTCATGAACAACGGCAAAATTGATCAGATTGGCACACCTGAAGAGATTTATCGTTACCCGGCAACGCGCTTTGTAGCTGATTTTATTGGGCGGGCCAACTTTATCCCACCGCAAGACATGGAACAGCCAGCGGAGGGGACCCTACGTTTTGAGCTGTTAGGCAAAACAGTCACCATTCACCCGAAGTTCACCACACAAGAGCACGGTAATCTCATGGCAATGCTACGTCCAGAAATGCTGTGCCTGCGTCCAGATGACAGCCTACCCCAGGTTAGCATTGAACAGGCCATGTATCTCGGTTCGGAAGCCGAATATATCGTCAATAACAATGGTCAGCGTCTCATCGTTGTCGAGCAGAATCCAGGCGTAGGTCGCGTCTACGCTGAAGGCTCATCCATTGGGTTGGATTACGATATAGATGGGGTTCACCTCCTACCCGCTGGACGCTAGCGGTCGCCTGGCATAAGTATTGCCAATAATGTTTTGAGAGGGGGATGAAAGAACAGCAAAAGGGTGACGACTGGATTAGGTTTTAATCACCAAACCAAAACCGAGCCACAGAGTCACCCTTTAACCTTTTCCTTAGTGACTTTGCAAAAGCCCTAATAACCTAACAATCACAGTATATCTAGATACTTTGAAACCGCCGAACGAAAGATATAAATGCTATCTCCGGTCACCTCACAGGATAAGGGTTTGCTGATGATCTTTGCGAAACTGGTTTGGTGAACATCCCCAACGCGCCTTGAATAGGTGATAAAAATAACTCACATTCCCAAACCCTGCTTCAAAGGCAATTTCAGTAGGTGATTGTTCGGTGTGTAAGAGTAAGTCACCGGCATAGTCCAGGCGCAAATCGTTGATAAATTGAGAGGGTGTCTTGTCGAGATATTGCTGGAAAACGCGTCCAACGTACTCAGGTGTACGCTTGGCAAGCCGTAAGAGAGCCGCCCGACCTTCGATAAAATGCTCTTGCTTTTCCATTTCTAATATGACTTGATGTAACCAGGGTGGCGTTGGCTTGCTAATTTGAACAGCAGCCAAAGCGAAGTGCTCACTGACAATTTGCGCCAATAGTGCGCGCAAGTTACGCCGTGCAGTGATGGCATCCCTATAAGACAAACGCCCCCAGTACTGCAAATGCCCCCGCAGCCGTTTCTTATCACCGCTGTTCAATTGTCTCATTAATGGAAGTTCGGGGGTCGCAAATAGATGACGCTGCAATTCCAAGAAACTGACAACAGCATCAAAGATAGGGGTTAAAAAGGCAACATTTATCAGTTCACAGTCCTTATGCTCTGTTTGGCTGAAATAATGCGCGTCATCTGGCCGTATCAGCACCAGAGAACCACTTGTCAGATGCTGCATCTGTCCGTTGATGTGATGGGTAATCTCTCCCTGTGCAATCAAGAACACTTCATAGAAATCGTGCCGATGCAGACGGGTTGAAATTTGCTCCGCAAAGGGAATAAAGGCATAATGCCCTCCGATTTCAACGTCAATAATGCTGGCTGCACGCAGT
>DAOTTW010000463.1:0-6475 GCA_034437615.1 Anaerolineae bacterium
CTGACCGCCTGTTGCATCGGCACACGATACGTTGCTGCCCGCGTGGAACGTCAATGCCACGCGCTCAACTTGGATATTAGACGAAAGCACGCTGCCGTCTGGCTCTGTAAACGTGACGCTGACAGTGGTGGCGATGTCCTCTACCATGCGTGACGGCAAGCCCGCCAACTGTACCCCTGTGCCCGTAACCGACAGCAGCAGCGGGTCGGACTGGTTATTGTACTGAATTTCGTTATCGCGGCCCGCCTCCACAAAGACGCCGATGCGATGGCTACCGGCTTCGCGTGGGATGAAATCCACGTAGAAGACACCCTCGCGGCTTGGCTCGTTTTGCAGCGTGGTGCGCATTAGCACCCCGTTGGGCGATGAAATCTCTACGATGCCCGCCAGATCATAGGTGGGGTCGTTGTAATCCGGCATCAGGTCGCCGTTGCGGTCGATGGCACGCACTTCGACACGTGTAGGACGATACATGCGTGCGTCTGTAGCACCCACTTCTGTAAAATCAGCACGGTACAAATCCGCAATCAAAGACGCCCCCGCATCGACCTGTACGCGCCCCGGTTGGCCTGTGCTGGTGCCTGCCGCAAATTGCCATTGGCCAGGGATGGGGTTGTCAATCTGCCAGATTTCAATCGGGGTCGTCTCGCCATCCACCGTGACATTATCCGCATCCTCATTGACGGTGTTGCCGTTCGGGTCGATGGCGAAGAGGCGCACGCCGGAGGCCGATTTGAACAGCGACAGCGTGAGCTGCTCCTGATACGGGCTGATGTAGAACGTCTCGTATTGCTCCGGCACGATGACCGTATCGGGCCTGTCTGCCAGGGCAATATCAACACCGAGCCGCACAAAATCGCTCACGCGCTCGTCAATCAGTTCGGCACCCAGGCCACTCAGGATGCGGTTGAACTCGCTACCGATCTGCTCTGCGCTTTCGATGCGGGTGGCGTTGCCGTTGGTGATTTCCGTCCAGGCGTCGTCATAACGGAACCAGTAGGCGTCGTTTTCGTCAATAGCGACGACGAAAATACGCTGGTTGGGGTTGCGAAATTGGCTGTTCAGGCTGCCCTGTAACAGCCGGATGTGCTCATCTTTGTCGCCTTGCACCAGGCAAGCCAGCGAATTGTCCGAGCGGCCCCAATTCGTGTCACTGGGGGCGCAGGGCGCACCATCCGTTAATAGCAGTACGACCTGCAAGCGGCGGCCCCGGTTCGGGTTATTGCTTTCCAGTTGGTCGAAGGTGTTTAGGGCGGTGTTGAAAGCAGCGCGGAAGTTCGTATTGCCGAGGCTGTCTTCATCCGGTTGAATGGCATCTACCAGCGTGCCCAGGTCATTACTCCATGCGGATAATGTGGCCGGGTCGATGCTGGCCCAGCGCGGGTTCTGCTGTGTGTTGAAATTGATCGCTGCTGTGTCATCACCGAAGTAGACAAAGGCCGCGTTGACCTCCAGGTCGTTGCCCAGCGAGGTTTGCTGCGCATGGAAAATGCCGAGCCAGTTCAGCGCATAACGTAGCGCATCGAAGCGGATGCCCTGCGGGTCGGTGGCGGCGCGGCTGGTGCCGATACCGCTGAGGCTGCCGGATTGATCGACCAGGAAGAGAATATCCAGGCCCTCATAGCGGGCTTGTGCCTGCACGGGTGACCAGAGGCCGATGGCCAACGCACCGCACAGCAAGAATGTAAGCAGGGGGTGACCAATGCGTTTACGCATAACGTCGTTCGCCTTCGTGTGTAGCCGATCGCTGTTCATCGTCGTATTGCTGTCATCGTATTGCTGTCGTCGCATTGCTGTCGTCGTGTTGATTAACCGCTAGCATTTATCAACGCGCCGTAGTTGTTCGCGCAGCGCTCTTTCCGCCGGGTAGCCCGATGTGAGATGTTGCAAAATATTGCCCGTATTATACCGCAAACGACGGAACTGTATGTGCCAGCCTGCATCGGCGTCCACGTCCAACCAGATATAGGTCGGGCAATCACGTTCGTCACGCGGCAAGCTGATGCTGCCCACATCAATCAACGTCGTGTGCTCTGTGGATAGGGCCTGCCACTGGCCAATGTCCAGCGCCTGCGGTGTGTTCAGGTCGTTTAGCGTATACAGCGCCGCGTGATGTGAATGGCCCAGCAGCAGCAGGCGCGCCGCAATAGGCAGGTAAGCGGCTTGCTGCTGCCGTATAGCGCCATCGCTGGCACCATAGCCCAGCAGCGACCAGCCCGGATCATCCGGGTAATAGTGGCCATGTGCCAGCACGACACCGGGCAAGCCCTCATCGGGGGCAAAGGCCGTCATGGGCGGTAACGACGCCAACCACACCACATCCTCGCCTACACAATCGAAACGTTGGCTGTGGTGCTCGATGATCGTGCGGGCGTCTGTGTTCATGTGTTGCAGTACGCGCAAATCCTCGGCTAAGTCAGCACCACAGCGCTGACGCAAAACCTCCAGCAGGGCTTGATCGTGGTTACCAAGCAAGCAACGGTTCAGCGGGTGGGGGTGGTCCTGCGTCAGCAATTCGCGGATTTCCGCGACAACATCATCCGGGCGCATCCCGTAGCCCGTCATATCCCCCAGGCACCAAATGGCGTCTATCTGTGTTTGCCCCAGGTCGTGCAGCAGGCTATGCAGGGCGGGTAGCATGGCGTGAATATCTGAGAATACGGCGATGCGCACGGGCGGTTTGCTCCTAATCGTCTATGGTGTTTTTAGTCGGTGTGACCTGTACTGGGCTGGTACGCATAGCCATCAACTATCGCGTGTCGTTAAGATGCGATCCGCAACGCTAAACAGCGGGTGTTGGTTCGCGGCCATCTCCCGCTTGAATTTATCGCGCTCCGGGCAGAGCGCCCCACAGGTGGCCTGTGCGTCGCGTGCCTGCTGCACCGCATCCCGCAGCCGCTTGAGCTTACGGCCAGCGGGGTTGTAACGCTTCTCCGGCTCATCCGCCCGCCAGCCGATGTCCTCCAGGGCTTGCCCGATTGCACGGATGGCCTCTGCCCAGGCCTGCCAGTTGGCCTCCCAGTCTGCTTCGACCTTATCGACCTGCTCCAGCAAGTTCTCTGTCCCCTCCAACCAGCTTACATAGAGCGGCAGGCGCTCATCGTACAACACATTCAGCACGCGCTTCTGATAGGCGCTGCCCTTGCTCATCACCAGCCGATAGCGCTTATGAACCGTGTCGGCTTGCTGGCGCTCGGCGTCGCTGATTCCCGGTACGACATCCAGCGGATCGCTCAGCCAGCCTATCGCCTGTTTCAAAGACAACGCATCGGGGTCGTTGGGGCGCTCGATGACAGCCCGAATATGACTGCGTGCCTGTTCAAATGCGCCTTGTTTAATCAGCGCGTCAATCTGCTGGCGTTCGCTTGGCCAATCCACAACGGTGCGCTGGCCCGTGTAGCCGACCTCTGGCACGCCGAATGGCTCCGCGAAGGCGTTGACGCGATCGCTGGCCTTCAGGCTTCGCGCTACGTAGTTCGTGAGTTCCTTCCAGCCCTTGAAGCTCAGATCGCCGGTCTTCAGGATTTCATCGCGGCGCATGTAGGTATCCACGTCGTCTTGCGGCGTCACATCAAGCAGGCGCTGCGCCTCTCGATAGTTATGCGCCTGCACCGCTTTCAGAATGCTATCCAGTGTGCGTTGCATGGCTTCTGCCGACTCCTGTGCATCTTGCAGGCTTTGCAGCGCTTGTTGATAGGCGGGGTGCTGCTCCCATTGTCTGCCGTTGCGCTCGTCGTTGATGATGCCATCAAGGATTTTGCGGCTTTCCGTAAAGTCACGCTGCTGGATGTCATCGGGTAGGCGCAGGCTGAAGCGCTTCAGTTCACCGCGAATGCGGTTGAGGTTGGTAAGCACGCCTTCTAGCTTCGTGATGGAGGCTTGCACTTCGTCGCTGGCGTGGCGAATGACGTTGCGGTTATCGCTGCTGATAAAGGCGCTGTCTTCGCCCGTCGCCAGGCCGGATAAATCGTTGATGGCTTGCAGGTTATCCAGCATTTCCCGCGTCTCTTGCTGTTGATAGGCCAGTAGCTGATCGCCCGCGATGCGGTTGCTATTCTGCTCGTAACCGCTCTCGTCCGGTGGCACTTTGACGTTACTGCCCGTGTACTGCTCCTTCAGCATATTATCTACGCGCCCATGCAAGCGCAGGGCGATATTGGACAGGCGTTGGAACATGCTTTTCGCCAGGCTGTCGGTTGGTTCTAACAGGTAAATCATAGCCAGTGGGCGGATGTGGGCGATGTTGATGGCGTCGGCATTGCGGATATTGACCTTCTGGCGCAGCGCGTCAGCCGTCTGGCGGCGCTGGTCGTCCCACCATTGTTGGCTGATTAAGTCCCATTCGCTGCCGACATAGGGCTGCAAGGCTTTTTCCCAGGTGCGGCGGGCCTGTGCGATGCCGCTGACGTTATCGCTTTCGAGTTGGCGCTGCACCTCTTGCATGTCCTGCGTGATGCTGTGGCCCTGCTGCGCCAGTTCCAGCAACTTCTCGACATCGCGCTGGTCGATCTGTTGCGTCTGTGGCGTCTGTGCGGCCAGGTCACGCGCACGCTTGGCATAGGCTTCCAGCGCTTCATAGGCGCGGCGGCGCATCGTCAGGTCATCGCTTTTCTGCGCTACCAGCCGCTCTGCCTCGGCCATCATCATAACGATGCTGCCATCACTGGCGTATTGCTCCTGGCGCTCCGTCAGGTAGCGGATGAGTTCGTCGGCCCTGACCCGCACGTTGCTGCTGGAGGCGTTGGCTAATTGCTGCAAGCGTGCCCTGGCGCTACGCTCATGGGCATCGCGCAGCAGTTCGTTCAGGTCGTTGACCAATTGCGGGGCGCGGTCGATGGCGGCTTGTTGGGCTTGTTCCAGCTTCGTGATCGCCCGTTGCAGGATGTCCGGTGTGGCGTTGGGGTTGTCCAGCAGGCCGCGAGCGGTGTCGTAATCCATAAAAACCCGTAGCCGATTTTCCCATTCATCGGCCTTCGCTTTGTCTTTGATCTCATAGCGCAACACATCCAAACTCTGCTGCACGCTCTGGATCGTCATGGCCATCTCGTCGCCGCCCTCGGCCAGCAGTTGGCCACCCTGCATCCAGGTGCTTTCGGCCTGCCGCAATTCTTGCTCAATCAGGCGTTTATAAGCGTGCTCGGCGTCCTTGCGCAGGCTTTCATAGCGGCGCATCTGGCTCTGTTCGGCGGGGCTGAGGTTCTGCAAGCTCTGATAGGCGCTTTCGGGGTCATTGCCTGCCAGCAGCTTACCCACCTCGTCAAGCTGTTGGTCAATTTGTGTGACCTGTTCTCGCGTCTCTTCGATCTGCTTGCGTAGGGCGGTCGCCTCCTTGTAATCCGGGTGGTTGACGGCATCTTTCAAACGGTCCAGGTTATCCATTGCCGCTTGCAGGTTGCCCGCATCGCGCTCTACCTGTGCTTGCAGGTAAGCCTGATGCAGGGTCAGGTTGTCGATAATCGTGCTGATCTCGGTGTCGTCCGGGTGTTGGCTGCGCTGCTGCTTGGCCGCCTCTAGCGACTCACTGACTTCGTCCAGGCGATGATGCCGCACCATCTCTCGCAGGCGTTTTTTCGCCTCGCTGAAGTTAAAGCGGCTCTGCAATTCGGCGCTGATGGTCGGCAGGTTTTCCAGGTCTTCGCGGGCAGCCAACGGCAGTTCGTAGAGCTGTTGCAGCAGCTTATAGGCGTTTTGCGGGTTGCGCCGCATGTCGTTACGAATCTGCTCATAGAGTTCACGGGCGCGGCTATATTGGCTGGCCTGCTCGCGGGCCTCTGTCGCTAGCACGCCGATGCGGTCCAGCACCGAATCCACCTGCGCGTCGATGTCGGCGTAATTGCGTTGCAGCGTGTTCGCGTTGCGCTCGACCTCTGCGAATTGACGTTCTTCCAGCGCATCGCGCAGCCGGACCTCTTCGACCTCCAAATGGCGCACAACGGCCTCGGTCAGCATGTACTGGTAGGGGTCCAGTTGCTTGCTTTTACCGTAGGTCTTACGTGCATCCTTGAAGATGGTCCAGGCTTTCAGCGGATTTTCTGCAACGGTGGCCTGTGCGGTATTGGCCAGGCCCAGCGCGCGTTCTAGCTGGTTGATCTCATCCGCGACGGTCTTTTCTAGCTCGTTAAGCTTGTCGCTGTCACGCCGTTCGAGGAATTCCTCGACGTTTTCGCGCTTTTCCAGGATGGTATCTTGCGCTTCGTGGGGCTGGCCGCTATCCAGCAAGCGCGTGACCTCCTGCTTATATTTCGCTAGCTTATCCAGCGCCCAGCGTTTGCCCTGTTCACGAATTTCCTTGCGGGCTTCTTCCTTCGTGACATCGCCCTGAAAGATTTCGCGGACATCGTTGCCCAAGCGCTCAAAGACATTACGTGGGATGCTCTGGCCATCCGGCAGGCTGTCGATGATTTCCAGCGCGCGCTTGTAATCCCCAGCGATGCTTGCACTACGGTAGACATCAGCGGCGCGGTTTTGTACATCA
>DAOTTW010000464.1:0-1894 GCA_034437615.1 Anaerolineae bacterium
CATACAGGCCGCACACTGGTCATCTGCAACACGGTAGATCGTGCCCGTGCCGTTTTTCAGCGTCTGCAAGCGGCGTCAGATGAGGCAACGGAGCTGTATTTGCTGCACAGCCGCTTACTACCAGAAGATCGCAACCGCACCGAAGATGCTATCCGTACGTCTTTCGCACAGGGCAACACTACAGGCAGCAAGATTGTCGTTTCGACGCAGGCCATTGAGGTCGGCGTGGACATCAGCAGCAGCGTGATGCACACCGAACTTGCACCCGCCAGCAGTATTTTGCAACGCGCCGGACGTTGTGCGCGCTACGAGAAGGATGAGGGCCATGTGTACATCTACAAATTTGCTCAGCAGCCCGACAGCGACGAAATCATCGACCTGAGCGACAAATCCGCGCCTTACATGGGCAAGATCAACAGGGACATCATCACAAAGACGTGGGATGCGTTTGCAGCGCGGTCCGGTCAGGAGACGAACTTTGATGCCGAACAGAAAATCATCAACGATGCCCACGAGGACGCCGACAAGCAGATGCTAGCGGACCTGGCGAGTGGCCAACTCAACGTCAGCCGCGACATCAACGACATTCAGAATGGCGGTAGCTTCGCCAATGTCAGTGACCATGTACGCCAAGTCGTGCAGCAGCAAATCACTGTGCATCCTGACCCACAGGATGCTATGCGAGATGATCCCTTCAACTGGCAGGCGTTCGGTTTGCATCCCGGCACGGTGCAGGGTTACCTGAAACACTGGGCAGAGCAAGCCGCCGATGGCGAGGAAATTGGCTGGCATTTGGTCGAAAACGATAAGGCCAATGACAAAGCTAGTGAAGGCCAGGCACAAGCCAGCGAGGATCGCTACACCTATGAGCCGATCCGGGATGCAGGGAGCTTCAAATGGGCGAAGCTGCTCGTTATCAATCCGAAGTTCGCTAGCTACGACCCGGTGCTGGGCTTTTTGCCGACAGGTGGCGATTGGCAGGCGCGACGCCTGCGTGAGTTAACAGACGAACGAGGACACTCAGCATATAGCTATCGACTGGAGACCTACGAGGAGCATATCGCGCATGTGTACAACGCCTTCACGGAGTATTGGCCTGAAGCCGAACACGCCGCACGCCGTATGGAAGCGGCCTATGGCTGGCCTGCTGGCAGCGTGTATCAGGCGGCGCAACTGTCGGTGTTGCTGCATGATGTCGGCAAGCTGAGCGCAGGTTGGCAGGGCTGGGCGCATGAGTATCAGCGGCAACTCTACATTCAGGATGTTGTCGGCTATGCGCCAGAGCGAGATGCTGCCTATGCCCATACTGACTGGAACCACAGCGGCAAAGAGGACGACATGCGCAAGATTGAAAGGCAGGTCAGGCCGCGCCGTCCCTGGCACGCGCTGGAAAGCGCTTACGCCGTACAGCGTATTTTATTGAATCAACTGGGTGACGAGATGCTGGCGCGGGCTGTCTACAGCGCGATTGCACGCCATCACGCCCCGTTCTCGGATTCGCAGGGGGGGTATCAGCTTATCGAGGACGCGATAAAACACATCGAGCACAGTATGGAAACGGTTGGCCTCAGCATAGATGTTAGCGTGCTTGAAGGCGTGCGGAAGCCGATCAGCAAGCATAAAGACGCCAGCCGCATCCTGCTTCGTGCGCACGAAACGTCAGGCTTTCAGGTGTATTGTCTGCTGGCGCGTTTACTACGCCGTGCGGATGTTGAAGGCACGGCACGCGGGCGTCTACTTCATTAGCGCTCTTTTAGACATAAATGCACAATGAAACACATGACATCGCCTTACAGCGAGGTAAAGCCGTGACATACGAACAATTTCACATTGACAAAAGCATACAAGCATTCCCAGATGCACTAACGCTATGGGGATTGGCTGCTGTATGCGC
>DAOTTW010000465.1:0-6142 GCA_034437615.1 Anaerolineae bacterium
TGCTGCGCCCGTCCCTAAGCCGTTGACCTCTAGCGCGTCGCCAATATCTACCTGTGACCATGTGCCGTCTTTTTGCGCAAACAGGCGGTTCGGCTCACCGATATTGTTGAAAAATAGCTCTTCGTAGCCATCATTATTAAAATCGGCGGCAATCACCGTGCGTACACGTGACGGTTGCGCCATCACTGCCGGGGCGGTGTCATCCCACAGGCCGTCACTGCTCTGCACAAACAAACGATGCGGCCCCTCCCAGTTGCCATACGCCAGATCAAACAGCCCGTCGCCGTTGGCATCCAACGGCGCAATACCGCGCACATTCTCGAAGGGGTCATCAATGCCAAGCTGTCCCGCGACCTCGGTAAAGCTGCCATCTGCGTTATTGCGAAACAGAAAATTCGGCCCATTCTCGTTGCCTGCGAAAATATCCATGCGGCCACTAACCAGCGGCAGCGAAACCAACCCGCGCCCGCCCGTCGTCAGCGCCACACGCGCTGCTGCTGCTACGTCGCGTACATAACCATCCGCATCGACCTCATACAAGCGCATCGGCCCGCCGTAATTCGCGACGATAAAGCCGTAATGCCCGCTACCATACCGATCTACTGCGGCGACAGAGCGCCCCGCAGTCAGGTTCAGGGATGCGGTGTTTTCTGGCAATCCAAACAGATCACGCCAGCCTGTATCACCATAAGCAAACAGCCGATCCGCAAATTGTTTGGCTCCGGCGAAGGTATCCGTATTCAACACATAGATTTCTTCACGTCCGTCGCTGTCGATGTCTGCTGCTGCGACGCCGATAGCACGCCGCTTTTCATCCGCCAGCATGTCGGACGCCACATCAACCAGCGCGTTGCCCGTCCACTTATAAGCCCGGTTGCGAAAGCCGAAGCCCGCCACGAACAGTTCAAACGCACCATCTGCATCGACATCCGTTACAGCTACACCGTAATTCAGTTGTGGGGGGTTGGGTTGTAATAAAGCGCTACGATCTACGAACATCAAATCACCGTTCCACGTTCCATGCCGCTTGCGCTGTCCATGTTCTTGTTGACATACATCGCACGGTCAGAAGGCAAGCACGCATCTCACATCATAGAATAATGACTACAATGATAACGAGAGGCAGTGAAACCTGCATGAACGCTACATGTGCCCTTACAACATGCCGCCTTGCACGCTATGTAGCGGGTGCTGGCTGCACAAAGCGCAAGCTCAGCGCAAAAAGCGCCAACATCAGCACGCCACCAAGCAAAAACGGCAGCGTCGAGCCATATTGCTGAAACAGCCAGCCCCCTAGCAGCGGCGCTATCGCGTTGGCTGCGCTGACGAACGCCGCACTAACACCCAAGATCGCGCCATATTCTTGCTTGGGTGTACGCTTGGTCATCAGGCTGTTCAGGCTTGGCCGGATCAGGCCAGCCCCCACCGACAGCGGCACTATCGCAATAAGTAACCAGAAGATGCCTGCCAGCCCGTTATTGCCTGCGGGCGGTAGCTGCACCTCAAATTCACCAATGATTGCTTCGGTGTTGTCGTCGGCCTGCACCTGCTGCGCTAATTCATAGCGCACACGCTCCGGCACATAAAACGGCTGTGGTTGCTGTGGCGTCAGCGCGACCATGACCAGGCTAAACGCTAGCAGACCGAGTGCCCCGCGCACAAGCCAGTGATCGCCGTATTTGCGCGACCACTTGCCAATAAAACGCACCTGCACAATCACCAGCACAACACCCACCACCAGGAAAAGCAGCGTATTGCCCTGCCCCAGCATCCCCAGGCGGCTCAGCGTGAACAGGCCGAGCAAGCTCTCGAAGCCGAAGAAGATCGCTTGCTGCGCAAACATCAGCAGCAGCAGCAGATTCACGTTGGGGTTGCGCAACATGCGCAGCAAAACCAAAGGCGTTACGATTGACACGCGCTGGCCGCGTTTTTCTGGTGGCAGCGTCTCCTTAAAGACGAATAGCGTCAGCAGAATCGACGCAAACGAATAGACAGCAGCCGTCATCGCAGGCACCGCCAACGAATCGCTGATGGCCAGCCCGATCAAAGCCGTAATCGGGCCAAAAATGAAGCCCAGGCCAAACGCTGCCCCCGTCAGCCCAAGCGCCTGCGCCCGGTTTTCTTCGTCGGTGATGTCGCTGAGCGCGGCCTGTGCCGTCGCAAGATTAGCCCCGAATAGGCCGTCAATCACACGCGATAGAATCACCAACGCCAGCGAATTAGCCAGCCCAAGCATGATAAAGCTGAGGCAGGTCGTCACCTGGCTAATCAGCAGCAATGGCTTTCGCCCGAAGCGATCCGACAATGCGCCCATAACAGGCACACCGATTAATTGCGCCAGCGGAAAAGCTGCCGCGACCAGCCCAATTTCCAGCGGGGACGCGCCGTAAGCCGCCGCGTACAGGTGCAACAACGGGATAATGACCGATAAGCCCAGTACATCAACCAATACCAGCACGAAAACCGGCATCACACGCTTAAAATCAAGTTTGCCCGGTGATGCCTGCGATGTCTGTTCATTCATAGATTAAAATATCTCATTCCTGTTTATTAAATTACGTCTCATGGAGATATGAAAACGGATCTGTAGGGGCGTAGTGTATTGCGCCCAGGGCTTAGCACGCTAAGCCCCTACGATCATATAGGTTTGTTTTCGTTTATCCATCAGATCAAACAAACCACCAACCAGCCTACTTGCCTTCCCATTCCACCGGATAGGTCTTGGTCAGCATGGCCTTGACGCCATTTTCAAAATCCCGCGTGCGTAGCAATTGTGCCTGTGCCCACGCTTCGATTTGTAAATCACGGGCGTTTTCCATCATGTCGTTAATCACGCGCTTGGTATAGCTCACAGCCAGCGGCGCAGCCAAGATCAACTCTTGCGCTAGTTCTTCAGCTTTGGCCATGAGGTCATCTTTGGTCACAACATAATTCAGGATGCCCCAGCGTTCCGCCAAATCCGTATCAAAGTTGCGGCCCGTCATAATCAGTTCTTTGGCGCGTGCTGGCCCGACCAGCTTCACAAGGCGCGTCGTGCCCCCCACATCAGGGATCATGCCGAGCCGCGATTCCGGCAAGCTCAGCTTGGTGCGCTCTGCGGCGATGCGAAAATCACAGGCCAGCGCCATTTCTAAGCCGAGGCCGAGGCAATAGCCATGCATGATGCAAATCGTGGGCAGCGTGTGGTTTTCGATGCGGTTCATCACATCTTGCAGGCCAGCCGTCGTCGGGAAAAGGTTATCGCGCCAGTTATCCCCATACGGATTACTGTTATTTATGAAGCCTTCAAGGTCAATACCGGCTGAAAATGCACGCCCCTCAGCACGGATAAACATCACACGCGCATCACCCGTGTTAAAAGCGCGTTCGGCGTCATCCAGCGCCGCCCGAATTTCATCTAGCATGGCCCAGTTCATGGCGTTGCGTTTATCGGGCCGATTAAGGATAATTTCAAAAATCTGCTCGCGCTGCTGCACGAGAATATGCTCTGGCATGGTCACAAACTCCTGCTACGTCAATGATGAGCCACAGTATAAACGCTATGGCATCTTGCACAAAGGGACTAGCGTTTATTCCGGTGAGCCTGTCAAGTGACACACTTTTGGTTTGGTGCCACAATCGGACAACATACGCATTTAAGCAGGTTGCAACAATGCAAGCCATAACAACGACCAATCCAAACACGAATAATCGTATGGATGATACCACCGGGCGAAGACCGTCACGCTGGGGCTGTTGTGCTGCATAACCTGCCATTTTGCAAAAGCCCCCAATAGGGGCTTTTTGTTTACACAGACACAGCAAAGACGCGAGATATAGACACAGAAAGGCAATCTCTTGGTCAACAACGTAACGATTAGCAACCTGGATACGCCAGAATACGCGCTGCCAGATGCCAACCGTATCCCCGTCAACGATTACCCCTCACATATGGCACCCATCCCGCCTTCGCGCATGTTTACTATCAAAGAAGCGCTGAAGAAATTCAAGGCCAAGACAGGCGGCGATACCCCGGCCTATGATGCCTCACAGGGCGATGGTGGGGCCAGCCTGCCCGGTGTGCCGAAGGAATTGTTGCTGCGTGCCGCCGAAATGCAGGTCGAGCATGGCACCGGTTACGATAAGCCCTTCGGCACACGCGAGTATCAGGTGGCGACCGCTGAGCAATACTGGGGCATCAAGCCGGAAACAGGCTGGGGGCCGGATAACGTGATTTTCTGCCAGGGTGGGCGTGATGCACTGCCGAAAGCCTTTAGCGCGATGATTGCACAGGGTCACGGGCGCATCGGTGACCTGATCGTAACGTCGCGTGTGCCCTGGATTAGCTACAACTGGTCACCGTATGGCGCAGGCTTGAACGTGCTGCGTGCGCCGGGTCGTCCTGAAGATAGCTGGCGCTACACGCCGGAGGGCATCCAGGCCAGCGTCGATTTTGCGGCACAGGATGGCCGTAAGATCGCAGGCATTCTCATCACATCGCCGGATAACCCCACCGGGCGCACTGTGCCACTGGATGAGCAAATTGCGCTGGGCAAGACGGCGCTGGCAGCAGGCGTTCCCTTCGTGCTCTACGATTGGATTTATCACTGGATCACAGATGGCTCACCCTATGACATCAACACAGTGCTAGAAGCCTTCAGCCCGGATGAGCGCGAAAAGCTGATTTTCCTTGATGGCCTGACGAAAAGCCTCGGCGCGTCGAATATCCGCAGCGCTCATCTGGTGGCCAATACAAAGGTCGTGAAATTCATCAGCAGCAACGCCTCCCACGCCGTCATTCCAAGCTACTACGGGCAGGCGGTGGCGATGGCAGCCTACGAGATAGGCTTCGGTAATGCCATCGCAGGCACCAACGGACCCACCTCGCAAAGCCGCAAAATTTTACGCGCTGCGCTGGAAGCCGAAGGCGTCGATTTTGTGATGGGCGATGGCTACTATGCGTTCATCGACGTAAGCCGCTACCTGGAGGCCAAAGGCTGGGCGGATTCCGCGCCGTTTGGTGAATATCTGGCCGAAGAACATGGTATTGCTGTCGTACCGGGGGTCTTCTTCAGCGCTGCCGGTGGGCAGTGGGTGCGCTTCTCGTATGCACAGACGCCCGAAGTCAGCGAGAAGGCGATTGCACGCTTCTTCGAGGGTGCCAAGACGCTGCTGTAGGTATAGCAAGCGGTATCTGTATAGGGGAGGGCCATGTCCCTCCCGAAAACTTGACAGTCTGCACCTGACATCATGCGGGAAGATAACATATGTCAATTCATTACAAGTCCAAGCGCAAAAACGACCACAAGCCTAAACGGGGCCAGCAGCAACGCCAACGCGATTGGCTGGCCCTGATAGCCGCCGCAAACGCTTATCTGTTCATAGGCGGTGCTTTGGTCGCTGGCGTCGCGATTTGGGCTGTATTTGTAATGACGCTGATCTACATCTGGATTGGCGTTTAACCACCGAGATACGCCTCGATGATGCGTTCGTCGTTGCGCAGTTCTTCGGCGCTGCCGCTGTGCGTAATGCGGCCTGATTGCAGCACATAAGCACGGTGCGCGACGTGCAGCGCCATGCGTGCATTTTGCTCAACCAGCAAGATCGTCGTGCCGCTATTTTCATTCAGGTGCTGTATCACTCCGAATACTTCTTTGACCAGTAGCGGCGCGAGGCCCATACTCGGCTCGTCCAGCAGCAAAATACGTGGCCGTGCCATCAGCGCCCGACCAATGGCCAGCATCTGCTGCTCACCGCCGGAAAGCGTCCCGGCGTACTGGTTTTGGCGTTCCATCAGACGCGGGAAGCGATCATAAGTATCTTGCAAATCACGTGCAATTTCGGCGCTATCATTGCGAGAAAACGCGCCCATCTCCAAATTCTCACGGACGGTCAAGCGCGTAAAGACCTTGCGCCCCTCTGGTGAATGCACCACGCCGCGCTCAACGACCTGATGCGCGGGCACCTTCGTAATAGACTGACCATCAAGCAGCACTTCGCCCTGTGCTGCCGGGATGATGCTCGAAATAGTGTTAAGCGTGGTCGTTTTACCCGCCCCATTGCCGCCAATAAGCGTCACGACCTCGCCTTCTTCAACGGTGAGTGAAACGCCCTTCAGCGCGTGTATTTGGCCGTAGTATGTGTGCAGGTCACGAATTTCAAG
>DAOTTW010000466.1:0-2739 GCA_034437615.1 Anaerolineae bacterium
ATGGCTTGTTCTTGCTGTGGCGTGAGGTCCATAGGGGCAACCTGATCTTGTTGTGTGCTGTGGGCCGGCTTTACTGTGCGTTGTCTCGTTCTTCTGCTTGCACCTGACGCACTAAGTCATCCATATCCGGGAAGAAGTCCTCGATTATGCTGAGGTACCCCCGGCGGCCTAAATCCGAGAAGGTCTTGATGGACTTTTGCAGCCGCTTGAAGCAGGCCACAATTTCATCGGGGCGGCGATGTTGTGATACAGCCAGTTCGTGCATCGGTGAATCTGCGGCCAGTTGGTTCGTCGTCAACTGGTAGATGCCGTAGAGCTGCTCGTACAAGAGGTTCTCGTTGCCCTTGAGCTTCAGCTTGGGCACGGGCTTGCCCTTCTGTTCCGCTTCTATCGTGCGCACCACCGCCCGCAAGACCTTATCAATGTGGTAATCGACCAATTCAGGATGCAGCCTGTGCATCAGAAGGATGTTCCGCTCTATGTTTTGCAGTTCTTCGATGTATTCGTTTTCAAAATCCGTCGCCATGTTCATACCTCCATCCATATTGCATTGCTTGCTAGCTTACACAGCTTGTGTAAGCCTCACATTATATCAAACGTCCTTAAAGCGCGATATGTTCATGACGCGGCAAAGCTGGTAGAACTCGCAATAGCTGGTGCAGCGCTGATTCTGTGTCAGGCGGCTGGGTTGTACGGCAAAATCCCCGACGCGGCCCTGCGCCAGATAACGCAAGATGTGCGCCTGTGCCTGTGCGATGTCCTCTGCGCGTGCTTCATCGTCGGCGATATAGTGTGTGCTTAGCTTGCGGCTGTTGATGTGCCAGAAAACGCCTGCCTGCACGTGTAAATCGTTTGCTCTGGCGCGGCGCAGCATATCCTGCACGGCGGCCACATAGATCAGCATTTGCACGTTGCGCCCATTGGCTAATTCTTGCGTCGAAATCGTGCCACTGTTGGATTTGTAATCCACGACGATAAGCGCGTTTTGGCCCTCTACGATGTCGATACGGTCGATTTTGCCGCGTGTGTGCAATGTTTCTTCATGTAAGTTATCATTATTGCCAGCGCTGATGGGTATGCTTGCAGTCGGTGCGCCCTGCAAGCCGAACGGCGCTTCCAATTGATAGACACGACGCGGCCCACCGTATTTGTTGAGCGGGCTATCTGCGGAAAAATCGCGCTTCACAAGGTCATTCAGGCGCAACAAAATCATCTGGCGTTGCTGCCGCCACAGCATATCCGGCTGAAATTTATAGGTCTGCGGCGCGTCGTCCAGCACATCAGCGGCCACCTGCGCCAGTATAGCCAGCGCGTCGTCGGCATTTTCGGGCGTGATCGTTAATGCTTCGGCGCGGATTTCATCATAGGTCACTTCGAGGATGCGGTGGTTGATCGTGCCCAGCAACAGCGCGTCTAAGCCTGCTTCGGGTTCGTCCAGCGTCGCCAGCTTCAGCACGTGCTTCGCAAAATAGCGGTAAGCACAGGCCCCAAAATCGTTCAGGCGGCTGGCGCTCCAGGCGCGCTGTGGGTCAAAGGCTGCGGCGGCATGTTCGATATGCGCTGGGTCTTGCAAGCGTCCGCTGTAGTTGTCGTGTGCAGCATTGGAGAGGCGGCGCGCTTCTGTCGTGATGCCATGCAGCACCCGTGACCAGTGTGCAGCACGCTGCGGTGATGCAGCTAGCCACGAACGCAAACCGTGCAGCGTCTGCGGTGTGTCAGCGCCAGCGATGGCCGTCAGCAGGGCCTCATCTAACGACGCCACCTGTGCTGCTGGCAACACCTGCCCGATGCTGTAGCGTTCACGGGTCAGGCGTGTAAACACTTCTTCGACCAAGCGCCACAGATAGCTTTCGTTCCAGGGTTGGCCAGCGCGCACCGTCGGGCGTGAGAGCACCAGCGTTTCACGCGGCAGGCTAGTCAGTTCGTAGAAAACGCCTTCATCGTCGGCGCGCTCATCCTGCGTCAATAGCTGCACGCCCTGTAATTGTAGATGGCGGCGTTCGCGGTCCAGGTAAAGCACATCTTCGCTGGTCGGTGCCGGGAAAACGCCCTCAGCCAAGCCCAGGACAAACACATGCGGGTGTGGCAAACCGCGTGCATCGGCGGCAGTCGTCACCAGCACGCGCCCATTGCGCATCGGGTCGCGTCGGGTGCCGGGTGTCGCTTCGAGGTCCGCCAGCAAATCCGCAAAGAAATCACGCCACGTCAGGCGACTATCGGCTGCCATGCGCAGTGAACGCAGCATCTCCTGTGTGGAGAGGGCGCTGCGCAGTACGTCCTTCAAGCTGCTCAGGGCTTCTAAATCACGATGGACGACGGTATTTTGGGGTGTATTTTCTGGTGCGCGGATGCAGGCCAGCATACCCAGCGTATAGGCATCGGAAGGATGCACAATGTCGGGGTCGTCGTCGCTGTCGGGCGTCGGCTCATCCCCGATTAAGCCTTCGATCCAACTCACGTAGTTATCCAGCGTATCGCTAGCGGGCGGCGTCACACGGTTGAAAAAATCTTCCAGCGCCAACGATAGCTCCGATGCATCATGTGGCGTCAGCAGGGGTCGCGCTTCTGCGTCGGCATCATCTGCGGCTTCTTCATCCGCAAAGCCCATCTCGGCAGCCGCATCAAGCGCTTCCAGCCACAATTCACGCCCCCCGACAACCGTCTTTTCACGGCTGACGCGCTCTAGCAGGTCGATCAGGCGCGGGTCAGCCAGGCCGGGGACATGCACATAGGGCGAGC
>DAOTTW010000467.1:0-3775 GCA_034437615.1 Anaerolineae bacterium
TGCTGCTGATTGCATCCAGTGACCCCGTATTGCCAGTGCGCGCCGATACCGAGGAAAACAGCGACCCGCTGTTCCGTGCGGCTGCGACGGCTAACGTTGGGGGCGCGCTGACGTACATGATGTGGCCGGAGTATCAGCGGGTGCAGCGCAACGGCCAGCAAAACATTCAGCTTGTCTCGGTTGATGCTGGCGAGGGCTGTGTAGCACCGTCGCTGGAGACCATCGCAGACGAAAGCTATCCGCTGACACGCGAGGCTGTGCTGTTAGCTCCGCAGGAAGCGCTGACGAATATCAATGTGCAGTCGTTTATCTGGACGCTGTTCGAGGATGTGAACTTCGGCGGCCTGACCAGCGCTAATTTCGTTGGGCTGGACTTCACCGATTTGCAGGATGTGCGGGCGATGCTGGAACTTGATTTCGCATTTGCGCAGGAAGCCGTGAATGAGGCGCGTGAAGCCGCCGCAGCAGCAGAAAATGAAGCTGAGGCTGAGGCCGAGACGACAGCGGAACCGGATGCCGAAACAACTGCTGAACCGGATGCCGAATAAAATATGAATCTGTAGGGACGGATCGTGATTCGCCCAAGTACACATCGCTGATGGAGGTCGCTGTGGGTGCAGAACAACAGGGCGCAGACGCCACAACGGGCCGCTGGCTGACAATACCGCGCACACTGAGCTTCGTGTTTCATAGCCAGGATGTCTTGCTGATGAAACGCGCCGCCCATAAGCGCGTCTTCCCGAACCAATACAACGGTTTGGGGGGCCACATCGAGCGCGACGAGGACCCCTACAGCAGTGCGCGCCGCGAAATTCTAGAGGAAAGCGGCTTACAAGTGCGTGATTTGCGCTTGCGGGCGGTGCATCACATTGACGCAGGCAAGGCGACAGGCATCATGTTGTTTGTGTTCACAGCCATCAGCGATAGCCGCACCGTCAGCAGCGATGAAGCCGAGGGAACGTTGCACTGGGTCGCACCACAGCAACTCGATAGGCTGGATTTGGTCGAGGATTTGCCGCTGATCGTGCCGCGTCTGCTCAATACGCCCTGGGATGCAGCGCCGTACTTTGCCCACGTCAGCTATGATAGCGCTGATGCCCTTCGCTTGCGGATTGCTGAAGAGTAGCGCTACTACTGGCTGCTTGTAACGGACGCCAAGAATGGCGTCCATTGCTACATAAGAGGCTGTATCGTATGGACATCCTTCTGGATGTCCGAGATTCGCCTTAACGTATAATCAGCACGAACGACAAAGCAATCGAGCCAATGGCAGACATGAGCGAACGCGACAATACTTACTTGAGTGATGAAGAACGCGAATACTACGAGCGCACACGCCGACCCCTGTTCAGCGTGCCAGAGTCGCGCCTCGGTCGTGCGATTTTTGGCCTATTGGTTGTGCTGTGGTTCATGATTTTGCTGTTGCCCTGTGCGCTGTTTTCGCTGGCGTTCGGTGGCGAAATTCGCCTGGGTCATGGTAGCGTGCCGGAGCCAGAAACACACCCGTTGCTGCTGGTGAATCTGGTGATGGATGTCGATAATCGCGGCTTGCGCTTCGAGCGCTCTGTGGTGGTGCCCGACCCTGACGATGACAGGCCGCAGACTGCTACCTGTGTGCAGACGCACGTCAGTTACATCACTTGGGCGACGGACGGCAGCGCACAGCCCGCGCAATACTGTGATTGCTATGAGCGCACAACGCCGGACGCGGCTTGGTCTCTGCTGAGCAGTGAGACGGGTTTGTGTAGAGGATAGATAGCGCCCATGCTTGAAGTCATTCAGAACGCGATACAATCTCTGAGTCTGGACGGCGGCACTGCGACCTTCGCGGCGGTGGCCTGCGCTTGCTTGTGTGGCATTTTGTTCGTACTGGGCTTTATCTTGCAATTCATTGGTGGTGCATTAGAAATTGTACTGAACGTGTTCGGCCTCTTCTTCGACATCCTCAGCGGTGGTCCGGTGGCGTGGTGCGGTTGCCTGGTCGCTATGTGTGGCTTATGCGGCTGCGGCTTCTTCTTGCTGAGCAGCTTCAGCTTATTTTCGACCTGCGGCACACCGGAACAGATCAACCTCTGTCGCCTATTTGGTTTTTAGTCCGCAAGCCGCAAAAAAATCCTTTGCGTTGCTAAATAAAATGCACTATACTGTTGTGCGGATTGTCCGTATCAAGTGAAAGACACCAACAGGATTCACTATGGCTGTACTTTCTGCACCCTCACAAGCCGAGTCAATCGGCGCACGCCAAGATGACCTCTGGCTGCGCAATCGTCGCTGGGATTTGCTGTTCATCACCTTCAGTGTGATTGTCGTGCCGTTGCCGTATATCATTTACCTTGTCGGGCGCGATATGTTCGGCATGAACGACGATTTTGCGCGTAACCTGGTGAATGGACTTGTTGCAGTGGCCATCGGTGGCCCGCACATGATGTCCACGTTCCTGCGCACGGGGCTGGATGACAAGTTCTCCGGTCAGTACCCGATGCTGATTCGCTCCTCTATCATCATCCCGATGATCGTGATTGGCCTCGCATTCCTGAATCTGGAATTACTGCTGACGGTGTTCTTCTTCTGGGCAGCGCTGCATGTGCTGCATCAGGTAACGTACATCGTGGAGCTATACAACCACAAGCAGGGCCGCTTTGCCAATGCTGCAACAGGTGGTGATGGCAACAAGCATAAGCCGCCATTCAGCGCTGTGTCGTGGCAAGCACGCCTGATTGATTACGCGGTTGTGTTGACGTGTCTGTTCCCAATTGCAGCCTTCAAAATCGCCAATGGTACGTTTGAAGTCGGCACGAATGACCTGGGTAACGTCATCCCGGATCTATTTGAGCAGACGTGGTTTTTCGTGACGCTGAGCGCTGTTTTCTTCGTTGCGGCCAGCGCCTACATCTGGAAGACGTGGCGTGAATACCGTGCAGGCATGTTGAACTGGCCAAAGACCGCATTTATCGTCATCACCGTCGTGATTGCCTTCTTCACGCCTGCGCTGCCGAACCTCGATACAGCCTTCCAGGGCTTGAATACATGGCACTCGTTCCAGTATCTCGCCATCACGTTCTACATCATCAAAATTCGCCAACTCTACGGTGATCTGGATAACTCTGCACCGCTGGTGGCGCGTTTCAGCCGTCAGACGAAGGATAGCAAGGGACTGTATATGCTCAGTGCGCTGATGCTAGGTGGTTCGGCGGTGATTTTCATGCTGGTGTACGCGCTGGCTGGCATCGTAGAGCCGGGTATTGACCCGCTGCGGCATTTCGACATCGCTTACTACACGGCGATTCTGTCGTTCCTGTGGATTCACTACTACCACGATCATTTCTTGTTCACGGATTTTGAATCGCTGGATGCGGCCTACGGGAAATCTGCGTAGTCTTGTTTTTGTGGGAGGGCCATGGCCCTCCCTTACAGAACGTCGTTTACAGGCTGATGGATTTCGTCTCGCCGTTGGTGCGAACCACTTCGTACTGCGTCAGATAAGGCGGCTTGTAATTGCCCTCCACAGAGCGCTCTAGCTCGATTTCTTTGCCGAATTGCTTACAGGCAATCGTCACCCACCGATAATCGCCGGATCCCATGTTTTACGGCGTCAATGTCGCGGGCGACATCGGCGACGGTCTGGATAACGACAACGACGGCGCCATCGACGAGGAACGCCCCGACGGCCGGGATGACGACGATTCCTTCGCCGACCGCCACGCCGTCATCGGGGGGAACAGCGAACGGCCGCAATACCGGGATATGGCCGATCTGGGCGACGGCGGCGTCGATG
>DAOTTW010000468.1:0-5793 GCA_034437615.1 Anaerolineae bacterium
GGCGACACACACAGACTTGGCTGAGTAGTTACAGGTCAGTGCCCTGTCCCTACAGGGTCGCAATCATTCACAACGGGTCTGTAGGGACGCGCCACTGGTGCGTCCGACATACAGGAACAACGAAAAACTTTTCTGGTGCAATCTCATAAACGTCAACACGAGCTAATCTGCGTCATTATCTGCATCTGCATCATTATCTGCGTCATTATCTGCATCTGCGTCATTATCTGATGAATCACGCAGGCGGCGCAGCTTCTCCAACGTCTGCGCGTGTTCCGGGTCCAGTTTGAGCGCTCGTTCCAGCACATGACGCGCTTCGGACAGGCGGCCTGTCTGCATCAGCGCCTCGCCGTAATTGTGCAGGAACCAGACGCTGCTGCTATCGTGGTGTACCGCTTGCTGATAGCTCGTGGTAGCCCCGTGCCAGTCATCTAGCGCCGCCTGACATAAGCCCTTGCCATTCCAGGCCCAGGCGTACCCCGGCGATATGTGCAGCGCCCGCTCGTAGCTGTCGATGGCAGCGGCATAGCGGCCCATGCGCCGCAAGACCTGTGCATGACGTGCCCAGGCTGCTTTGTCGTTGGGCACCTGCTGCAAGGCTGTTTGTGCGACGCTCAAGGCGGCCTCGGTCTCGTCCACATGCAGCAGCAGCGATACCTGATTGATGTAGTACCACACCACATCGGGGTCGATCTCTGCTGCCCGTTGGAAGCTCTCTAGCGCGGCCTGTGTCTTGTCGAGTTCGCGCAGGGTCAGCCCGCGCCCATTCCAGGCCCAGCTAAAATCAGGCTGCAATTGTACGGCGCGATCATAGGCTTGCAATGCTTGATCGTAGTGGCCCAGCGCCCGCGCCGCTTGCGCATATTTGGACCAGATTTCAGGGTGTTCGGCCTCGCGCTGTAGTGCCTCCTCCAGCGCATTCAGCGCGTCCTGATAGCGCCCCAGCAGCATCAGTTCCTCGGCATAGCTGAACCAGATCAGCCCGTCCTGGCGTTCCAGTTCGAGCGCCCGTTGGATGCATTGCAGCGCGTCCTCATGGCGGCCTATCATGCTCAGCACAAGCCCGTGCTCACCCCAGGCATAAACGTGATGCGGGTCGATTTCGGTGGCTTTGTTCAGGCTGGCCAGCGCATCATCAGGCCGTTGCAGTTTGCGCAGCACACGGCCACGCTTGGCCCAGCCCAGGGCGCTGCGTGGGTTCTTCTTGATGACCTGTTCGAGCGTATCCAGTGCCTCAATGTAGCGGTTGAGTGCGACCAGCGCATCCGCTTGCCGGATGAGATAGGATGCGTTATGCGGGGTGCGTCGCGCTGCTTCCTGATAGGCATTCAGCGCGGCGTCGTAGCGCCCCAACATCTGCAACGTCTGGCCCAGTTCACCCCAGGCCCACGCCTGATCCGGCGCGTATTGTGTGGCGCGTTTATTGGCCTCTAGCGCGTCCTGTAGCTGATTGCTGGCGCGTAGCGCGGTGCTGAGCAGTGCCCAACTGCGGGCGTGGCGGGGATTGCGTTCGAGTGCCGCTTGTATGGTGCGGCGTGCTTCGTCTGTGCGGCCCAGGATCATGAGCGTGTTGGCCTGGTTATACCAGTACCATTCACGGCCTCGATTAAGCTGGCTGGCTTGCTGGTAGCATTGCAGCGCTTCCTCGTAGCGGCTAAGCTGCTCCAAGACGATACCGCGCCCGTTCAGCGCCCAATCGAAGGCCGGGTCGATGTCCAGCGCCCGGTCATAGGCGTGCAGGGCATCATGGTAGCGGTGCAGGTAGCGCATCACCTGGCCGAGCTTGCCCCAGCTTGCCGCGTGCCGGGGTGCGATGGTCGTCGCCTGCTGGATGGGCTGTA
The DNA here is from genome assembly GCA_034437615.1 of Anaerolineae bacterium. GTDB lineage: Bacteria > Chloroflexota > Anaerolineae > Aggregatilineales > Phototrophicaceae > DAOTTW01. The sequence continues at coordinate 1,842 of DAOTTW010000468.1, forward strand.
GCGCTTCCTGATGTCGCCCGGCCAGTACCAGCGTTTCCGCCAGATTATACCAGTGCCAGACGATATCCGGCTCATGTTTGGCTGCCCGCTTGAAGGCCATCACAGCTTCGGTTATGCGGCCTAGCGCCTTCAGCGCCAGCCCGTAGCCATTGTGTGCCCAGGCGTAATCCGGTTGCAGCGTCAGCGCTTCGTTATAGGCTGCTGCTGCCGCTTCGTAATCGCCGCGTATACGGTAAATCTGGCCCAGCCTGGCCCAGCTATTCGCGTGACGGCGGTTGACCGACAGCCCATGCAGCAGCATCTCGCTGGCTTCAGCGTTGCGGCCCAGCTTATGCAGGCAGTCGCCCCGGTTATACCAGTACCAGATGTCGTTCGGGTTGATGGCGGTAGCACGCTCAAAGCAGTATAGAGCCTCTTCGAGTTGGCCCTGACGTAGCAAGATGATGCCCTTGCCGTTCCAGGCAAAGGCATAGTTGGGCTGGATCGCCAGCGCCCGATCATAGCAGGCCATCGAATCGGCATAGTGGCGTAGCAGGCGCAGCGTGCGGGCTTTACGCGCCCAGGCCCAGGCGTAATCCGGCTTTAGCTCAATCGCACGATCAAAGGCCAGCAGCGCCTCTTGCAGATGGCCGAGTTCCGTCAGGGAGTAGCCCTTATCCATCAGTTCACGGGCTTGCAGCGCTTGGCCCCTCTGCGCCAGTGTAGGCAATTCACCGATTTCACGCTCGTAAATGGCCGAGAGCGCCGCCACGATCTCCTGCCACGTTTGCGGGCGCTGCGCCGGGTCTTTTTCCAGGCAGCGCAGCACAAAATCCATCAGTGCTTGCGGGAGGCGCTGGCGCAGGTTTGCAGGAAATTCAGGGGTGCGTTCGACGTGCGCTGTGCGCCACGCTTTACCGCGTACATCAGGAAAAATATAGTGCCCGGTCAGCATCTCATAGCAGACGCAGCCGAAGGCGTAAATATCAGTACGCATATCGACTTCGAGGGCGCGGCACTGCTCCGGCGACATATACGGCGGCGTGCCGACGATGGCCCTGATGCGCGTCAGGCGCGAATTGGCGTCTGTGGTGTTATCTGCTTCTGGGTCTGCGGCTTTGTTTTTAGCGTCGCTGTCGGCATTTTCTGTATCGCCGTCCAGTGAGCGCACAAGGCCGAAATCCGTGACTTTGGCGATACCCTCATGGCTGACCAGGATGTTTGCAGGCTTCAGGTCACGGTGTACGAGGCCGGGTATGGTGGTGGTGGCGTGTTGCATCCCTAGCGCTACATGAATGCCGAATAGCAACGCCTGCGCTGTGTCCAGCCGACCATGCTCAATCCAACTGCTGAGGTCTGCGGTTAGCCCTTCCATGCCGCTGACGTGCTCCAGGATAATGTGCGGGCGCTCCGCGATGTTGCGCACGAGCAAGGCTTGCACGATATGCGGGTGCTTTTCCAGCCGAATCCAGGTGAGGGCTTCATGTTCAAAGCGTGCCAGCGCTTTTGCATTACTCAGGTAGCGCCGCTGGAAGCCCTTGATGGCGACGGGTGCGCGCTGGTCATGGTCATAGCAGAGGTATACGACGCCCATACCACCCTGACACACCACCGCCACCTCATAACGCCCGTCGATGCGGTCGCCAACGTCAAATTCGTTTTCGCTGGCGTCGTTGCGGGCTGGTCGCCGCCGCCCGAAAGCCGGTATCGGGTCCTGCTGTGGCGCTTCTTGGGCGCTGTATTCGCTAAATTCACTAAATTCGCTGAGCGGAATGTCAACGCTTTCTTCAAGCCGCGTCTCTGAGGGTGCGCTGTGGTCGGGCTGGCTGCCATTTGCAGCCGCATCGGGAAGCCAGATGTCAAATTCAGACAGGAACGCGGCGTTGTCTAGCGCCGGGTCCGCTGTCTGGGTCTGCACCTCCTCAGCGAGCGCATCGTAGCTATCGCCGTCATAGCTGAGCCTGTCGTCAATGGGTTGGTCGGGCTGTGTGGCGTCGCTATCTTGGTCAAGCTGCGCGAAGGCTGTTATGTCGGGGTCGCCCGTATTTATATTTGTGTCAGCGCCAGCTTGCACGATGGGCGCTAGCTGCGTGGTGTCCTTCAGGTGGCGTTGCAAGCCGCTGAGCAGGCTCAGCAGCGCATCCGGGCTGTATTCCCCGGCTGGATAAGCGTTTTGTGGGGCGCTGGCCCACAGCACAACGGCGATATTGCCCTGCGTTGGATGTTCCTGAGCGACATGCAGCAACCACGCGCTATAATTTTTCTGCGCGTGGTGCGCCAGATGGCGGTTGACATCATCCCCGGCTTTTTCCTGCACGCGCTGATAGGCCAGCAGCGTCTTTTCTACATACGAGATGTTCAGGCAGCAGCCATCGCTCAGGCTGTTTGCGGCGCACAGGTCCGCGAGCCAGAAGTAAAAATCAACTGCGTCCTGCTCTGCATCCACGCGCAAAGCCAAGCGCCCAATTTCGTTGATCTGTTCGTCCGCATCCGTCGCAAAAGCATCGGTCCGATCTGCTTCAAGCTGCTTGCTCAGCAGGTCGCGTTGGGTTTGTTCATCGTATGCCGACGGGCGGCGGTTATTTTGTGGTGGCAACATAAGTCGAATGCCGTACTGATACGCTAGTCGTCAGATGATGGGTTTCGTAGCGCTCACGGGTTGTATTTAAGGCGGTAGCACCGCACGAGATCATGTCGCCTATTTTAACGCGCACCCCGTAAATTGCTGCTGCCCACAGAAATTTTTATGTGTCTGTTACAGTCTGCTCGTCAAACAGCAGCGGGGCGGCATCGGCCTGCGGGTCGTCTGAGGTGCGAATGACGATGTGCCCCCCGACTGTAAAGCGCTCCGAGACGATCATATTGCTGAGGGGTCGCGTCAGCAGGCGCTCAATGGCACGCCGCAACGGACGCGCCCCGTTAACCGGGTCGTGGCCTGCCTCCAGGATGTAAGCGCGGGCCTCCGGCGTCAGTTCCAGCGTTAAGCCTTGCTCGTTGACGCGCTCATGCAGGCTATTCAGGTGTAAATCCAGAATGCGGCCCAACACATCGCGATTCAGTGTGCGGAACGTCACGATTTCGTCGATGCGGTTCAGGAATTCAGGCCGAAAGACGCGCTTCAGATGCGGCGCAAAATTTGGCGCGGCGTCGGCATCCGCCTCAGCGTTACCGAAGCCGAGCACGCTGGCGTTTTCCTGTGTGCCGATGTTGCTGGTCATGATGAAAACGGCATGGCGTGCATCCACGCGCCGCCCGTGTGCATCGCTGACGCGCCCCTCATCGAAGATTTGTAGGAAAATATCAAACACCTCCGGCGCAGCCTTCTCGATTTCATCCAGCAGTACGACGCTGTAGGGGCGGCGGCGCAGTGCGTCCGTCAGTTGGCCACCGCGATTGGCCTCTTTGTAGCCAGGTGGTGAGCCAATCAAGCGGGCGACGGTGTGCGCGTCATGGAATTCGGACATGTCAAGCCGGATCATCGCGTCCTCGCTGCTGAACATCGTATCCGCCAGCGCCCGTGCCAGTTCCGTTTTGCCGACGCCAGATGTACCCAGGAACAAGAATACACCGACGGGCCGATGGGGGTCATTCAGGCCAGCCCGCGCCGTGCGGATGGCGTCCGCGACGGTGTGCACCGCCTGATCTTGGCCGACGACCCGTTCTTTCAGCGCGTCCTCAAGGTTGGCGAGGCGGCGCTTCTCCTCGCGGGTGAGTTCGGTGACTGGGATGCCCGTCCATTCAGAGAGCACGGCGGCCACATCCGCGACATGCACATCAAAGGCGTCATCTTCTGGTAGCTCTGGCCCCGTCGTGCGGATCGTGACGCGGGTGCAGGCTTCGTCCAGCAAATCCAGCGCCTTATCCGGCAGGCGGCGGTCCGGTTGATAGCGCACAGAGAGCTTCACAGCCGCCTCGATGGGGCCATCCTTGATGACGACGCCATGATGCGTTTCAAGGCGCTCGCGCTGACCCC
>DAOTTW010000469.1:0-2244 GCA_034437615.1 Anaerolineae bacterium
CTCAACATCGCAGCGCACGGCCTGCTTCGGCCCGAAACGCTCGATACATTTTGCGGCACGGTCGCCATCGAGTTCGTTGGCGTAGGGCGTCATGTTCCAGCCGTTGGCGGCGACTTCAAGGAAGGTACCATCTCCGGCGAAGGGATCGAGTAGGCGATGCTGCGGTGTCGCAGGTGCGACCAGCGACAGAATAGCTGCGTGATGCTTTATTTCTATAAGCAAATAGCCCATAATGGCCTTAGACATTAGGCGAGCCACAATGGTTTATCCTTATGAACTTATGCGATTAGTGTGATAGGGGAAAATCGTTAGCTTACGGAAGTAAATCGAAGTGGTTGATATGCTGCGGGCGGATGATATAGAAATCGCGGCGATCAAAGGTGCAGATACGCTTGATGTCTAGCCGCTCAGCCAACGCGACCAAACAACAATCGACAAAATCAAGCTGTACATCTTGGTAAGTTTGCATCAGCGTCGCTGCACGCTGAAAATCGAGGCTGGTAAGGGGCACAAGGGGATGAGCACGTTTGCTCAGTGCTTGTGCGAAGCGGATCGCACCATAATTGCCAGCGACGCCACGTAAGTTGTAGATCGCTTCCGGCAGAACCACATCCGGTATCAACAATGGGTCTTTATTCTGCACAGCAAATGCCTTCGCAGCCGTGTGATGTTTGTCTTTTGGATAGCCGAGCGCAACCAGAAAACTAGCATCAACCAGTATCTCATTCATCATCGGCTACTTCGCTCTGGCGACGTTCCCATTCAGCCTGTACGTGTGCTGCGTAGTTCCGGGCACTGTTGGCTGAGAGGTCAGGCTGCTCAGTCCAGTCGATGTCAGCCGTTTCCATTTCCTCGGCTAGCGCTAATGCCCAATTCGCGTCGTCCTGTGGTGGTTGTTCGGGTAGCAGATAATCGAGTACATCATCAACGCTACGGCCCTGCAATTGCGCAAGTGCGTGCAAACGATCCACCAGATCAGCACGCAGAGTGATTGCTTTCTCGCTCATATGGCTATCCTTAAACACAAACTGCTCTTATTATAACGCATGTTGTGACAACGAGATGACCCCATCAGCCAAGCCACCCGTAATCAACCGCGTCCAGGCATCCACATCGAGTGTCACTGTCCAGATGTTGATGCCGCCGTCGCTGCGCGTGGGTCGCAGCAACTGCTCGGCCTGACCTGCCTGCCACAGATAGCCCGACCACGCCGCGAACACAGGCACTTTCACCAGCGCCGTGACGTGCTGTCGCAGTTTCGCCACTGCCTGCGCCTCGTCCGTGCGGATGATGAAGGTCGTCGCCAAGCCGCCGTAGTTGGGCTGCACCAGCATTTCATGCACCAGAATCAGTGATGTGAACTTGGCTTCGGGGATGGTCTGCATGAAGTCGGCGTACAGACCCGTGTTGCCCTCCCCCGCCGTAAGCTCTATGCTCGGTGAGTCGGGTCTAATCAGGTTCACGGTCTCGCCGCGACTGAAACGCGCCCGGATCGCCTCAACTGCCATGCGCGGCCCACCGAGGTTGACGTACACGCAGACATCCTCATGTGTGGCCCAGCCGTAGCACCACACCTGCCCGGTGACATCTATTGAAGAGCCTGTCAGATTGAGATAAAATAAATTTTCGTACATTTTTGTATTCATAGACTCGCTGTGTTTTTTGGAGTATGCTATGCGTCGTGCCCTTCTGTGCCACGTTTAATTCCAACATCATTCGTCAGAAAAGCGTCACAACCCATATTCAAAGCAGCAGCCACATGAAGCGCATCCGGTGTACGTAAGTTGTAGCGTGCCCGTAGATCAGCAGCAGACTCAGCGACTGCGAGGGTAATGGGAACGAGTTGATAGTTACCGCTATTGACGAGACTATCGCGGTAATTCTGTTCTAACGTCTTGTTGCCAGCCTTGATGGGTTGAATGAGCACTTCCGTCAGCGTGATAACGGAACTGTATGCGCGGATCGGTTGACTCTCAACGACTGCGACGACGGCATCCATACGGTCAATGTACCTGGGGTTTGTCTCCACATAGTAGATCAGTGGTGCAGTTTCAATGTACAAACGGCCTACACCCGTGAGCGCATGAGCAATTTTCACGTGCGATCATCCCATTCGTCACGCAGTTGATCGACATATTCCTGAGCATCAATTCCTTGCCAGATTTCTTTTCCCAGTCCGCGTAATTCCGACAAACGGCGTTGATGTGTGCCATCACCGCTGTCCATCATGTCAATCAACAACTT
>DAOTTW010000470.1:0-8299 GCA_034437615.1 Anaerolineae bacterium
CCAGCCACGCCCACCGCCACCGTGCCCGCCAGCGCAACGCCCTATGTCGGCGTGTTCATCGGGCAGGCGCAGCGTGACCCCGGCTTTGCCGTGATCGAAGCGCCGTTTTTCGGGCCGACACCGGGCGGCGCACCCACAGCCGTCGCGGAACGCTGCCCGACGCCCATAGATCAGACCTATCTGGCGCTGTGGCAGACGAGTACACAGATTAACGCGGAGATGGGCTGCCCGATTCAAGCCGGTTTTGGCTTCTTCGGGCAGGTGCAATTCTTCGAGGATGGCGTGATGTACTATCGGCCAGAGACACGCGAAGTATGGGCGCTGCAACCGAGCGGCAACACAGGCGAATACTGGTTCGTGGCAGCGCCACAGGAGCAATCCACAGCGGCGATTGAGCCGCAGCCGGGCTTCATCGTCCCAGAGGGGGATTACGCGAATGCGTGGCTTGGGATTGAGGGTTTACAGGCTGAATTCGGCTACGCGATTGACGACCCGACGCGCATCGCATTGGGTGCACAGCGCTTCGATGGCGGCACATTCCTGCTGGATGCCAATGGCGATCAGATTTTCGTGTTGCTGGTGGATGGCAGCGCGTTGGGGCCGTACCCTGCGCCAGAACAATAGACGCTAATCAGCGGCCTCGCCTGCGGAGGCACGCTCATCGGCAAACTGACGCTGATAGAGGCGTGCATACACGCCATCCTGCGCTAACAGGTCGTCGTGCGTGCCATCTTCGACAATCTCGCCCTGTTGCATCACCAGAATGCGATCTGCATTGCGTACCGTACTCAGACGGTGGGCGATAATCAAGCTGGTGCGGCCTGCGAGCACCTGCTCTAACCCTGCTTGAATCAGTTCTTCGGTTTCGGTGTCGATGCTGCTGGTGGCTTCGTCCAGCACGAGGATGCTTTCCGGGCTGTGGATGAGCGCACGCGCCAACGCCAGCAATTGCCGCTGCCCCTGTGATAGATTCGCGCCAGCGGGCAACAACTCGAATTCATAGCCAGCGGGCAGCGCCTCGATGAAGGTTTCAGCACGGGCGACACGCGCCGCTGCTTGCATCTGTTGCAGCGTTACGCTGTGGTCAAACAGGCGCAGGTTATCCGCGATGGTGCCGTTAAAGCAGTACGGGTTTTGCGGAACGACGGTCACGAAGCGGCGCAGGTCCCTGGTGCTGAGGTCACGCACATCGACGCCGCTGAGCTTGACGCTGCCGGCTTGCACATCATAATAGCGTGCCAGCAGCTTCACCAGCGTGGTTTTGCCTGCGCCCGTCGCGCCCACGATGGCCACGCGCTGACCTGGCGCTATGTGCAGGTCGATGCCCTTCAGTACGGGGTGGTCTGCTTCATACCAGAAGCGCACCTGCTCGAAGTCGATGCGCTGTTCAAAGTTTTGTACAGGCTGTGCAGAACTGGGTTGCTTGATCGTCGGCTCGGATTGCAGCATTTGGGCGATGCGCTCACCCGCTGAGAGGCCCGTTTGAATCTGTGCGTATTGCTCGGAGAGGCCCATGATCGGCTCAAAGGCGCGTAGGGTATATTCAATGAAGGCAATCAGCATACCGATGCTGGCCCAGCCCGCCAGCACACCACTACCGCCACCGTACAGCAGCAGGCCCATGCCCACCGCCGTCAGGATTTGCAAGAACGAAGCGTAGATGGTGTAGGTGTCGCGGATGTCGTTGTGAGCGTCGAAATAATCCTGATTGATCTGTGCGAAGTCGGCGCGTGAATTCTGCTGGCGGCCAAAAAGCTGCACGACCGTCATGCCGTTGAATTGCTCATTGAGGAAGGCCAGATACTCGCCCATGATCTTATGGTAGCGGCCACTGACGCGCCGCAGGATGCGCCGAAAATAGGTGCTCAGGTAGATCATAAGCGGCAACACGGCCAGACTCAGCAGCGCAAGCCGCCAATTGAGCACAAACATCACCACGATGATACCGGCCAGCGTAAGCATGTTGCTGGCCACCATCACAATGCTGGTCGATAGCAATTCCGTCAGCGCTTCGATGTCATTGGACATACGCGCTACGATCTTGCCCACCGGCGTCTTGTGGAAATACTGCAAGTCCTGCCGCATGATGTGCTCATAGAGCGTCTGGCGCAGGTGCATGAGGGCGTTCTGGCCGATGGTTTGCAGCCAATACGTATAGGCGAAGCGCAAGCCGAAAATCGCGACGATGGTCAGCAGGTAGCCAATGCCGAAGGGCACCAACGCGCTTAAATCGCCTTCGGCAATCGGGCCATCAACCGTCTGCTGAATCAGATACGGCAGCAGGATCGTCAGGCCGCTGACAGCCAGCAGCAAGCCAATCACGCACAGCAATTGCCACCGATAAGGCCGCAGGAAGCGCCAGAGCATACTGAACAGGTAGCTATCTTTGAATTTCGGCTTCTTGAGGTCATCTTCGTCTGCGGCGCGTTGCATCAAATTGTGCATCATGGGTTAGTCACCTCCGGGGATGTTGTCGTCAAGCAAGTTGTTTTCGTCGATGATTTCGCGGCTTTCGCGCAGTTCACGCGCCACCATCGCGGCGTATTGGCCATTGTTTGCGATCAGGTCGGCGTGCGTGCCCTGCTCGCTGATGCTGCCGTCGCGCATTACGAGGATAAAATCGGCGTCTTTCACGGTGGCGACACGATGCGCGATAATCAGGCTGGTACGGGTGCGCAACACAGCACGCAAATCACCGAGAATATCGGCGGCGGTCTGTGTGTCCACGCTGGAAAGCGCATCATCGAGCACGATAATCGCCGGGTCACGGGCAATGGCGCGGGCAATGGCCACGCGCTGCTTCTGGCCACCGGAAAGCATCACGCCTTTCTCGCCAACCAGCGTATCCAGGCCGTGCGGCAGTTGGGGCAGGTCGTTGCTGACGCGGGAGACGTGCACAGCATGGTCTAAATCCGCGTCGGTGATGTCCGGCTTGCCCATGCGCACGTTTTCATGCAGCGGTTGGCTGAATAAGAACGTCTCTTGTGGCACGTAGGCGATGGCTCTGCGCAGGTCGCCCAGGTCCCAATCGCGCACATTTTCTCCGTCAATGTGTACGCTGCCGGTGCTGGTATCCATCACACGCGCCAGCAGGTTCACCAGCAGCGTTTTGCCGCAGCCCGTTGGCCCGACGATGCCGACGACGGAGCCAGGCGGGATGTGCAGGTCAATGTCGTGCAGCAGCGTCTTGTCGTCGATGCTGTAGGATACGTTGTCAAAGCGGATGTCGCCGCGTGGTTTGGTCAGGGGCAGGGCATCGGGCTTGCTGCTGATCTCGGCGTCTTTCAGTAGCGGCGTGATGCGGTCCAGTGCGCCGCGTGTCTGTTGATAGCGCTGATAGACGGTGCCGATTTGCAGCAGCACGCGCTGGATGTAGCCCAGATACAGCAGAAATGTGGCGAAGTTACCGATGGTCATCTGGTCATTGACGGCCATAATGCCGCCGATGACGACCACAATGCCCGCCGTGAATTGGGCGATGAATTGTGGCAACATGCCGATGGGTTCATTGCGGCGCTTGAAGAACAGCCAGCGGCGGCGGTACTCTGTGTTCTCGTTGTGAAAATCCGCGTTGCTGTCGTCTTCGCGCCCAAATGTCTTGATGGTCTGCACGCCTGTCACGGAATCCTGCACGAAGCTGGACATGGCCCCGGCCTGATCTTGCACATATTCAGATAGGCGGCGCAGCGTGAAGCCCGCACGGATTTGCAGGCTGGTGCTGATGGCCAGCACGGTAAAGACGATCAGCGTCAGCGGCAAATTCACGGAGGCCAGCAGCACGAACGACAGCACGACGCCGACCAGCGCGTTACCCGCACGGTTGAACGTCAGCGCCAGCAGACGCCAGATCCATTGCATATCGCTGAACATGCGTGAAATCAGGTCGCCCGTCGAATAGCGATTGTAGAAAGCGGGTTCGAGCGTCACCATGTTGTCGAAGACGGTCTTGCGGATGTCGAAGTGAACGCCGTAGGCCACCATGCCGCTGTAGTAGCGCTGGCCGAAAAAGGCCGCTGTCGCGATGCCTGCAATGGCCAGCAGAAGCACGATGTCGCGCAAAATCTGGCTCATGTCCACACCAGCGCGGATGTTGTCGATGATAATCCCGATGAAATACGGCTCTAGCGAGAGCATCACGCCGCCTATCATGCCGCTGCCGATGGCACCGATGGCGGTGCGCCGATGGCGCGAGATGAAGCTCAACAGCCACATCATATTAGCTTGTTGCGCTGGCTTTTGATGCGATGCGTCGTCGCTGGATACAGCGTGAGATGGTGGTGAAGAAGCAAGCACGTGAATCTATTCCTCACATACAATACGGACCATAAGGCCTTCCATGATAACAGCCCCGGTGGTAGGCCAAATGAGTCCAAAGCGGTTAAATGGTGTTCATCTCGTTTAACGTTTGGTAAACATCTGCCCGTTTGATGCTACAATCAGATTACGAGTGTGACGAACAAAAGGCAACGTATCATGCTGGACCCCATCAAGCCTGTACGCAATCTGTATCGCGGTATCAATGCCCACCTGCAAAGCTACTACCAAACTGAGGGCAATTGGCATGGATTCCATACCAAACATATTGGTGACATGATCGCTGGCCTGATGCCGGGTTTATTGGCACAAGGCTACACAGCAGGCATCGAAGAATCGTTACAGTTACGCTGGGAAGGTGATAAGATCTGGCGTCCGCGTGCGGATATTGCGATCTTCCGGCCCGGACCAGCGCGCATGGACCAGGAACAGCAGGGCGGCGTCGCGACGGCTGTTGTGGCCGATGTTGTGCTGACAGCAGATTTGCCAGAGGTATTGCCGCCACAGCCGGATTACGCGCCGTTTCGCGCAGCCGTGATTTACGAATGGGAGGCACAGGTCAGCCGACGCGGTGAACCTGTGGCGTGGATTGAATTGCTATCGCCAGCCAACAAGCCCGGTGGTAGCCACGCCCTGCAATATCAGCAAAAGCGCTACGAACTGCTGCAACAGGGTTCGGTCTTCGTTGAGGTCGATTACCTGCATGAGTCGTCACCCACATTTGAGACGCTGCCCGACTATCGCACACGACCAGACAAACCCGGCGACGCCAAAGCAAGGGCCTATCGCATTATCGTCGTGGACCCACGCCCGCAGTATGTGCAGGGTAAGGTGACTGTGTATCAATTTGATGTGGACGCCAGCGTGCCAACCGTGACCATCCCGCTAAAAGGCGAAGATCGCATTAACTTTAACTTCGGTGAGCCGTACAACAAGACCTTTACCGAATTGCTGTTGGGGCTGCAACATGTGGATTATAGCCAGTTACCCGCCCAATTTGCGCATTACAGCTATGCGGACCGTCGGCGCATCCTCAACCGCACGATTGGCATCATCGAAGCCGCACAGCGGCAGGCAGACCTCGAAACAAGTGCCATTCAGCCCAGCAAGTACGCACTAGAGGACGCCCTGGGCCACTTTCAAACACTTGTCGCTTGAGCTTATCTGCCGCATAATGGCCTGCAAGATATGAGACGCCAACGCAGAAGGCCACACCATGCAACCACCGCAAAACCAGAACCCCGGCAACACAGGCCGTAAACAACTGCGGCTCGAACTGCCTAAAGACGCGGCAACCTACGCCAATACGGTGATTATCAGCAACACACGCAGCGAGATTATCTTCGATTTTGTGCAGGTTATGCCCAATGACCCGCGTGCACGCATTCAGGACCGCATCGTGATGACACCGACGCACGCCAAGATGTTCTTGCAAGCCTTCCAGAAGCACATCGACAACTATGAGGCCCAACACGGTGAGATCGAAATCCCACAGCGGCCCCAATCGCTAGCGGATCAGCTTTTTAAGGGCATCAGCAACACGGATGGCTCCGATAGTTCAAATGACCCCGATCAGCCCAATGATGATAATAATGACGAGGACGGTGGTAGCAATGGCTGATGTCGATAGCATGAACGCCACACTGGGCAGTGTGCGCGAGCGCCTGACCGAACTCAACACAGCGCGGGATGCCGCCATCAGCCAATCACGTGAACTGATCCGGCATTGCGCGGAGTGCATTCGGGCTATTCATCGCCACGAATGGGAGGCGGCACAGGCCAAGTTTGAGACGATCAGCGAGAAGGCCGACGAACTGCGCAAGACGGTTGTGGATTACCCGGAACTGTATCACACGGGCTATACACAGGATGCGCTGAAAGAGGTCGTAGAAGCCCACGCGACTTATGCCATCATCCGGCGGGAAGCGCTGCCTACAGCGCAGGGTTTACACGTTGAGGCGTCTACGTATTTGCTGGGGATGGCAGAGGCGGCGACGGAGCTACGGCGCTTTATCCTGGATATTATGCGGCGTGAGACGGACCACAGCGAGGAAGCCGAGCGCCTGCTGGATTGGATGGACGCTATCTATAACCAGCTTATCACGTTCGACTTCCCGGACGCGCTGACGCATGGGCTGCGCCGTCAGACGGATGTGGTGCGTGGTGTGCTGGAACGCACACGCGGCGACCTGACGCATAGCTTACGCCAGCAACGCCTGCAAGACGCACTGGCACGCTTTGAAGAACGGCTGGAAAACGGCAGCGCCTAATCCGTTACATCTGCAATTGCGAAAGCTGCTGCGCCTGTGATGCATCCCAGAGGCGCACGCTGCCATCACGCCCGACGGATAAGAACTGTGCGCTGCTATCCGGTATAAAAACCAGCCCCGTCACGATATGCGCGTGATCTGTGAACGTCAGCGGCATGGTGCTATCAATCATCGGTTGGCCACTGCTGCTATCCCAGCGCCACACGTTGATTAAGCCCGTGCCCAGGCCAGAATCGCCGCCCGCAGCCGCCAACCAAGCGCCCGTCGTGCTGAAATCAACGGCTGTCACCTGCCGCCCATCGAAGGGCATCAGGCGAAATGAGGCGTCGCTGCGGTCCACCAGCAGCACATTGCCAGCAACAGCCAGCGCCAGCAGTTGTGCATCTGCGTCCGGGTGCCACGCAATAGCGGTGACGCGCTGCTCTGCGCCGTAGCTCTCTGGTGCGGCATCGGGGTTATTCAGGTCGTAGATGTGCACGCCGTTGCGCCCGCCATTATCGTTCAGGATGCCCCCGACAGCCAATTCACGGCTATTGGGCGCGAAGGCCATGCTGTAAATCGGCGTGGTGTGCTCAATAGGGATGGCCTCGCGGAAGGCTAGCGTGTGCGCATCCAACAGGCGGATGCCGCCGCTACTGCCCGCCAGCGCCAGCAACGCGCCATCCGGCGAGAAAGCCGCTACGGATTGGCCGGCCAGCGATTGCAGCACCTCGCCCGTTGCCACGTCGATGATGTAAGCGCGGTTGCCGTCGGTATCGCGTGAGCCAGCTACCAGCTTAGACCCGTCCGGGCTGAAAACCAGCGTGTCAATCAGGCTAGCGCCTGTGAATAACCTGCGTGCCTGGGATAAGAGGCTGTTAGGGTCGCGCTGCTGCCGCAATTCGATGCTGCTGCCCATCTCGTTGACGCCATCGCCATTGAGATCGACCTCACCCCAGATGGCCACAGCGAACGTCGTGCCGTCATTCGTCCGTGCGACATCAAGGGCGGTCAGGTGGCTGGCGATTACTGTCGGCTGAAGCTGTAGGCGTGGTAGCGCGGTGGGCGGCTGTCGCGTGCTGGCGGCCTGGGCTGCTGCGGGTGGTAACGGGGTCGCTGTTATGTTGAAGGTCGCTGAATACACCAGTGTGCTTGCTGGCCCCAACAGCGTCAATCCGGCAAATGCCAGGCCCGCCAGCAACACGCCGACGAAGATGCCCACTGTCAGATATAAGCCTGCGCGTGGGGGAATGCCTTTACGTTTGGGTTCCTCGTTCATGGCGATCAATCCTTGTTTACGCTCGCTCTATAAATAAATGACACAAAGCCGCGTATAATCGTTCCCAACAGCCATGCGGCTAGCGCCGCCTCGTAACTGCTTAGCCCTCACCCCAAACCCCTCTCCCGAACGTGCCTTTGGCACTGGGAGAGGGGCTTTAAACGGCTTGCTTCCCCCTCTCCATTGTTGTCTGGGCATGTCTGGGCATGTCTGGGCATGTCTGGGCATGTCTGGGCGTGTCTGGCCATGTCTGGCCATGTCTGGCCATGTCTGGGTATGGTGGAAGAGGGGGATTGAGTTTACAGGGGTAGGTATTTGGTTTTTCGTTGTTCCTGTGTGGCGGACGCACCAGTGGCGCGTCCCTATAGACCTGTTGTGAATAGTTAAACTTCAAAATAGGGGCAGTAACTACTTTTCAGGGGTAGGTATTTGATGTTTGACCGTATTTTATGGCGGC
>DAOTTW010000471.1:0-2909 GCA_034437615.1 Anaerolineae bacterium
AAGCGGGGGAAGAAACTGAGGATGCACCCGCAAATAAAAAGACCGTCGTAGTTGACGGTCCGGATGACACTGAATGTTCGACTCAAGTCTTGTCGTGCGGGGAGGACAGGATTCGAACCTGCGGTCCGGCTTTTGACCGGACAACCGCTTAGCAGGCGGCCCCAATCGTCCACTCTGGCACCTCCCCATATTGATTGTTTGATTGTTAATCGGGTTCTACCCGTCTTGCAGGCGTTGCTGTTGGTGGTGCAGATAACAGCGTTGTGCAGCCGGACGCAAGAGCGGAGAGGACAGGATTCGAACCTGCGGTGACGTTGCCGCCACGACGGTTTTCAAGACCGTTGCAATCAACCACTCTGCCACCTCTCCTAAGTCATGTTGCTGAACCAGAAAGGCCGCGTCTAGCGAAAACTCATGGTAGCATGGGTCATGAGAGGCGTCAATAGTGTAGATTCAGCACGCTCTTCGTTGTGTGTCGTTGTGTGGCTGGCAGGCAGCGTCTATAATATAGGCGCATTGCAAGGGTACAGGCAGGAACACACGACACATGGAAATTTTCATCGCACTGGCTTACATCGGCATCACGATCTACATGGCCAACCGCCAGGATGCACGCGGCGAACCCGAAGCGCTGGCGCGGGGCTTGCTGGTTGCGCTGATCGTCGGTATGGCGCTGATGGGCTTTTCGACGCTGCCACTGGCCTTCGACAGCGCGTTACCGACGCAGACCGCCGCCGACGCCAGTGGCGACATTTTGCCACAGATGAACGTGCAGCCAGGGATGGCGCTGGCGTTCCTGCTGCTGAGCCTGCTTGGTGCGGTGCTGAGCTACGCAATTCTGCGCTCTGAGGCGCTGCGGGTGTTTATTCAGCAGCGTGTGATCGGCGCACGCAAGGCCAAGCAACCGGAGCGCGATCAGCAGGGTTTGGAGCCGCAGACGCAAGACCAGATGATAAAAGATCAAGTCCCGGCGTGGCGCTTCAACCCGGATTCGATGGTGCATACAACGGCGTTGATCCTGGCGATTTTTGGGGTGCTGGTGCTGCTGTGGACGTTCGTGCTGTCCGGTGGGCTGGAAGGCATCAGCCAAGAGGTGACGCTGGATAGCGCAGAGGGTGTATCCGTCGGGCAGATCAACAGCCTGATCTATAATGCGGTGATCTTCGTCTTGCTGTCGTTTCTCGGTGTGGGCCTGTATATCCGGCGCGACCTGGGGCAAGCGTTGCGACGCCTGGGCCTGTATCGCCCGCGTTGGGCCGATGTGCGCCTGGGGCTGCTGGTGGGGCTGGGCTTGTTCATGATGCAGGTGGTGGCGGGTATCGTGTGGCTGTTGCTGTCATCGCCGGAGGTGTTCGAGCAGCAGACACAGGCTTCACAAGCCATCTTCGAGTCGTTTTCCGGTTCGCTGTTCGCAGGATTCCTGCTGGCGTTGACGGCGGCGATAGGTGAAGAGACCCTGTTTCGTGGTGCGCTGCAACCTGTGTTTGGCATCTGGCTGAGCAGCATTTTATTCGCCATCCTGCACACGCAATACACGCTGACGCCCGCCGCGCTGATTATCCTGCTGGTGTCGCTGACGCTGGGCTGGTTGCGGCAGCGCCACAACACCAACGCGGCGATTGTCGCTCACTTTGTATATAACATGATTCCATTCTTGCTGGTGCTATGATCCGCGCACACACACAAACATTCTGCGCGTTGTGCCTGCTGCTGTTCCTGATACAGCCTGTGCAGGCGCAAGAGGGCCTTACGACCCGCGCTGTGCTCAGCTTTCCGCAGCATGTGTGGTTTGAGGCACGGATGCGCGGCAACCTCGGTGACATCGCTTCCGCACGCCTGACGATCAGCGCACCCAACAGCGAAACAAGCATACAGGATTTTGGCGCGGAGGCTGTGAATTATTTTCAGGGCGAAAGCGCTGTGATCTTCGCAACGTGGAACGTCCCGCGTGATGCGCCACCGCCGCTACTGAGCGAGATACGCTACATGTGGCAGGTCACGCGCAGCGATGGGGTTATGCTCAGCAGCGAGGGCAGCATAGCCTATGCCGATACGCGGGTGGCGTGGCAGCAGGCCAGCGAAACCACCGCTACAGATGCAAATGCACGCTTTGAACTGGTGACGCCGAGCCGCTTCGGGTTCAACGCGGGGGCGCTGCGGGCACGGCTGCAACCTGTGCATGATTTGATGCAGGCCAATACAGGGCAGGCTTTTGGCGCGACGTTGCTGCTGCATCCCGAAAGTATACCGTTTGGCTGCCCGCGTGATGAGAACGGCGACCCGGTTATCAGCATCCGCGAAGGCACAGACAGCCGCAGCGTCGCCTGTGATCTGGCGCTGGCCGAACGGGTTTATCTGCTCAGCCCATATGAGGTTGTGCTTGCGCCACTGGGGGCGTCAGCGCAGACAGTGGTGCTGGATGGGCTGTTCGCTGTGTTTCATGAGCCGCTGTGGGCCAGTGTGCCGTATGACGTGCCTGCCTGGTTGCGCTTTGGGCTGCGGCAATTCTATGAGCCGCTGGCCCGCTCTGGGGCGCTGGCGGCATCACAACGGGCCTTGCGCACAGCACGCCCGCTGACGCTGGCGCAGATGGACAGCCTACCCGCAGCAGATGACCCGCAACGCCAAACATGGGAAGATCAGGCGTATGGGATGGTGCTGTATATCGCGGATACGGATGGCCTGGGCACGCTGTTCACGTTGGCGCGTAACCTGAGCAACAGCCCGACATTCGCAGAAGCCTACCAGACGACGACCGGGCGCAACCTGCAAGTGCTGATCCCGAACTGGCAAAGCTGGCTATTTTCAGCGCAGGCCAGCAGCGCCTATCGTTACAACCCGTACCTGCCGACGACGGCCACAGCGACCTTTACACCAAGCATCACACCATCAGCCACGATCACGCCCAC
>DAOTTW010000472.1:0-7034 GCA_034437615.1 Anaerolineae bacterium
GATGCACAGATGACGGTCAATGATCTGGCCTACGACATCAACTACACGTTGCGCTTGCAGGGGCCAGCGGACGACGAAAGTCAGGCCGCCGCGAAGCTACTGGTCGATTAAGCGTATTCACGGCGTAGCGTAACTACTCAGGTAGGCATGTTTTGCCCGCAACTTGGCCCTCACCCCCTCATTCCCCCTCTCCCACCATACCCAGACACAGATGGAGAGGGGGAGGTACGCTGTTAAAAGCCCCTCTCCCAGTGCCAAAGGCACGTTCGGGAGAGGGGTTTGGGGTGAGGGCTGAGTAGTTACGCTACGCCGTGAATACGCTTAATCGACCAGTAGCTTCGCGGCGGCCTGACTTTCGTCGTCCGCTGGCCCCTGCAAGCGCAGCGTGTAGTTGATGTCGTAGGCCAGATCATTGACCGTCATCTGTGCATCAAGCTGAACGTGATCCTCAACGGAGCGCACGGCCCGCATCCAATTCGGGCTGAAGGTGCGGTCTACGGGCTGCGCAAGCCAGCTTTCGTGCGGCGTCATGCCGAAAATCAGACGCACACCGCAATTAGCCCCTGCCCCAACGTTGGAGAATTGTATCAGGTCAACCAGCACACGGTTGCGGCAACCTGCGACGTTTGCGGGGTGCAAACTGGCCATCTCGTAGGGTGCGTTATCATGCACGAGCACGAAGCTCAGGCGCAGGTTACGATCTTCTCGCATCTGCAAAGCCGCTGCGGGTATATCGTGAAGCATCGCCCCCGGTTTCACACGGAAGAACATACGCCGTTCGGTCAGGTTGGTCACATTGCCGCGCCCATCGACCTCGGATAAGCCATAGATTAGCCCAACGACATCACGCGGTTGGCTATTTGCGCTGGGTTCATGCACGCGGATGCTATCAAACGCGAGGGTGACGGTCATAGCGGCAGCCTGTCGGAGCGTGCCCGACGCGAAAACGCCCACAACCGCGAGAACCGCGACGAAGGCTGCGAGAAACACGATACGCTGACGTTTGGACATATACTGATCCTGACCTAGCATCGGGAGCTTAACGTTACAGTACAGTATACAGGAGATACACAAATCCGTTGTTGCCCAGGCGTTACAATCCGGTTTACGGCGCGTTGATGCAGCCCTATCCGGCGTCTGTGTCGTTGTCTGTATCGCGCCCTAGATAGGCTTCAATCACGATCTCGTTGTTGCGGATTTCGTCCGGGGTGCCGGATGCGATGATCTGGCCGAAATTCAGCACATAGACGTAATCGCACACCTGATGAATGAGCGACATATCATGTTCGATCACCAGCACAGTCAGCCCGTCGGCACGTAAGCGGATAATCTGCTCGCCAAGATCACGTGTTTCGCTGGGGTTCATGCCAGCGGTCGGCTCATCCAGCAGCACCAGCTTGGGGTCGGTGGCGACGGCGCGTGCAATCTCCAGGCGGCGCTGATCGCCATAGGGCAGGTTACTCGCTATGACCTGTGCCACATCTGACAGGTTGAAGCGCTCTAGCAATTGCAAGGCTCGCTCATGCAGGGTTTGCTCCTCGCGGCGATGACGCGGCAGGAAGAGCATCGCATCCAGCAAGGAGGCTGTGCCGCGTATGTGCTGGCCGATGAGCAGGTTTTGCAACACGGTCATCTCAGCGAATAGGCGGATGTTCTGATAGGTGCGGGCGATGCCGCTGCGCGTGATGCTGTGTGGCGTGGCGCGTTGGATGATTTTGCCATCAAATGAGATGCTGCCGGAAGATGGCCGATCTAAGCCGCTGATGACGTTAATCAGGGTGGTCTTGCCTGCCCCGTTCGGCCCGATCAAGCCGACGACGCGCCCCTCTGGAACGGTCAGGTTGACGCCACCGAGGGCACGCAAGCCACCGAAATTGCGTATGATGTCTGTCAGTTCGAGCATATGCACACCTACGATGTATCCGGCTGGATGGGTTGTTCGTCGCTGGTTTTGCGCTTTTCGCCGCGCAGCTTGCGCCACACAGCCCGCAAACCCGCCGGATTCACGAGGCCGCCGGGCAGATACACGATCACAACCAGCAGCACCAACCCGTTAAACACACCGCGATACTCCTTCAGGAAGCGCAGCACCTCCGGCAGGGCGGCCAGCGCCATACCACCCACAACCGGACCAAGCCACGTAGACGTACCGCCAAGCACCGCATATGCCAGAATATCCACCGTCTGATTAAAATCGAACTGATCCGGCGTGACGATGCGCGTCAAATGGCCATTAAACACACCTGCGGCGGCGGCTAGCATCGCGCTCATCACGAATACGACGTTCTTCACATATACGACGTTGATACCCATGTTGGCTGCTGCTTTTTCGTCCTGTCGGATAGCCGCCATCGCCCGACCAAAGCGCGACCGATGCAGGCGGATAATCAGGAATACGACCACCACCAGGAATAAAATCAGCATCCACGTTTCGGTTAACTTTGGGATGCCCTTGATGCCACGCGCCCCTTCAATCAGGCGAAAACGCACGCGCTCACCTTCAATCGCGCCCATAATATCCGACACGATCTTATCGAAATTCAGCGCGACGATACGCACGACTTCGCTAAAGCCGATGGTCGCAATCGCCAGGTAAATATCTTTCAGGCGCAGCACAGGCAAGCCAATCGGTACCGCGACAAGGCCAGCGGCCAGCATACCGACGAGCAGCGCGGGGCCGAGTTGCCAGTTTAACTCTTGCGTCAGCACCACGCCGAAATACGCGCCGATGGCCATAAAGCCCGCGTTCGCCAACGAGAACATGCCCGTATACAGCGTCAGGTAGATGCTGAGGCCGAGAATGGCCGCCACCAGCATGAATTGCAGCACCGTCTCGGTGATGCCAAGCGGTTGCAGCAGGTCCAGCAAGGGTGCAAGTAGCATATCCATAGTCTGTCGCTATCCCCCGCTAGGCCCGTGTGTTTTCGGGCTGACCGAGCAACCCCTGTGGGCGCACGAGCAGCACGAGAAACAGCAGGATAAACACAATCGCATCGCGGTAACTGCTGCCGCCTGCGGCTGTGCTGGCCGTTTGTAAGCCTGCTACGATGAAGCCACCGAGCACCGCCCCCTGAATGCTGCCCAAGCCACCAAGCACAATAGCGGTTAGGCCCGTCAGCGCGATACGCTCACCGATGAAGGGCGTCACGTTCAGGAAGGCCAGCCCGTAGAGCATCCCGGCGGCACCGCCCAGCGCCCCGGCCAGGAAGAACGTCAGCACATACACGCGGCTGACGTGGATGCCGAGCAGTGCGGCAATGCGTTGGCTGAAGGCCACAGCACGCATCTGCTGCCCGGCTTGTGTGCGCTGTACCAGATATTGCAGCAAGACCATCATCACCAGCGCGACCACCAGAATCACGATGCGGATGGGGGCGACGCGCAAATCACCGAATTCCAGCGTATCGGTGGGGACGAAGGGCAAAATGCGGATGTCACGCGGGTAATAAGCCTCTGTGCGGTTGTAGATCTGCTGGAAGATCAACTGCGCGATGTTCACCAGCAGCAGCGCCGCGCCGATACTACTGATAAGTTGGGCCATGCGAGCGGCATTGCGGGCGCGTAGGGGCCGAAAAGCAGCGAATTCTAACACGACGCTGAGCAAGCCCGCGCCGAACATCGCCAGCACAACGCCCACCAACGGCGTGATAATCACCGGGTTGCCCCCTGCGGTGCGTGCAGCGAAAAAAGCATAGACCGCATCGAAGCCGGCGATGGTGACTGCCAGCAAGACCACACTGACGAAAATCAGCGCCAGCATATACATACCGCGTGTATTCGCCGCCGTGTTTTCATCGTTGACGCGGCTATACAGGCGGCCAAAGGCAATCAACCAGATGATGAACAGCGGCACCGCGACGACATAGGCCGCAATCAGATAGGGTGTGCCTGTGTCGCTGTCCATCGCTAGCAGGCCGATGAACGCGCCCCACATGAAGATCGCGCTGTGGGCCAGGTTCAGCACACCGAGGATGCTAAAGACCAGCGCATAACCCAACGCAAACAGCGCGTAAATCGCGCCGAGTGAAATAGCATTGATAGATTGCTGAAAAAAAAGCGTATCCATATGGATTACCAGGTGTAACTATCCGCCAGCAAACAGCGGACAGGGCAAGCCCTGTCCCCTCCCCTACGAATTGTGTGCGGATGGCCTACGTATCGTCGGACATCATCAGGTCTTCGGTCAGCACCTCGAATGCGCCATCAACGGCGATCTGCACAACCGGATCATGGATGGGGTTACGGTCCTCTGCGAAGCTGAAGTTGCCGAGCGGTGTGCTGATGTCCTCCAGGCTGGCCAGCGCATCGCGCACGGCTGCGCCCTCGGTGCTGTCGGCGCAACGAACCGCTGTCGCCATCAACCACGCGCCCGTGTAAGCCTGCGTTGCAAACTGGTCGGGGTTGTTGCCGTAGACTGCCACGAAGGACTCGGTGAAGGCTGCGCTCAGTGGGTCCGGGCTGGCCACATTCCAGGCTGCGCCGACGATCACATTTTCGGAGGAATCGCCGCTCTGTTCCAACACATCCGGTGAGTTCAGGCCGTTGCCGCCGACAATCGGACCGTCAAAGCCCAGGTCACGCGCCTGTGTGATGATCTGTACGGCCTCTGCCGCCAACGCGGAGACAATCAGCGCTTCGGGGTCATCGGCCAGCAGGTTGGTCAGTTGTGCGCTGAAATCCACATCGCCGCGTGCGAAGGTCTCTTCACCCAGGATTTCGATCTCGTTTTCTTCCAAAGCATCAATGAAGACATCATAGCCGCTGAGCGTGAAGTCGTCGTCATCGCCATACAGCACGCCGACGCGCTCATAGCCCAGGACTGCGGCGGATTGTGCGACGGTGCCAGGGATCACGGAGGATTCCGGCAAGCTGTTGCGGAAAACGTAATCGCCCATATCCGTGATGCCTATGGCGGTGTTGCTGACGCCCATGACCGGGGTGCTGTTTTCCTGTGCAACCGGGTCGGCGGCAAAGGCTTCGGTGGAGAGCGTCGGGCCGAGCACAGCTACAACGTCATCTTCGCCGACCAGCTTGGTCATCGCGTTGATGGCCTGCTCTGCGTCCCCGTTGGAATCCTCGTAGATGACTTCCAGCGTCACACCGTCGCCCAAATAGCCCATCGCGTTGATCTCCTCAACGGCGAGGCTGACGCCCTGCTCTTGCACGTTACCGTAGACGCTGATGGGGCCGGACAAGCCGAAAATCGCGCCGATGGTGACGGTTGCGGGCAGGTTCTGCGGCACGGCACAGGCCACATCTGCGCCCATCAAGGGGCCGTCTGCCATCTCGCCTGTGTCTTCAGTGGTCATTTCTGTATCTTCGGCTTCTTCGGTGGCGGCGGGGGTATCTTGTGCCACCATGACACTTGCGGGGAGCACCAGCGCGGCGGCCAGCAGCATTAACACGAGAAGATGCATTTTTTTCATGTTACTTAACCTTTTTCAAAGAATGTCAATAAACGGTACGACTAGTCTATCAAGAATGTGCTTGCTTGCAACGTTACAAGCTAATGGGGGAATTAGAGAGGGTTAAACACGTCGTCGTAGCCACTGTAACGCCCCTTGCAGCAATTGGCCCATTTCCGTTTGGGGCTGATTGCCGACGATGCAGCTATCAAACTGCGCTTGCAGGGCGTTTGTATCCAGCGCATCATGCTCACTAATCAGCACGATCTGCGTTTCGCGCTGCTGGTCAGCCTGCCAGACCTCGCCGGGCGTGATGCTGACGCGCTGCCCCACCACCTGCAACAAAGCACGCTGCTCAGGCATGTCTTGCAGATACAAGAAGCCCTTCGCCCGATAGACAGACGTTGGCAGATCGTCCACAACGCGGCGCAGGTGCGCCAGCGACAGCGGTTGAGCGCTGCGCCAATGCCACGTACTGAATACGGTGCTGTGGTCGTGTGCGTGGTCGTGTGCGTGATCGTGGACGGCATCGCTTTCATGCACGTGCACGTCTGCGCCCTGATAACCCGCAAAGCGCAATGGATCATAAGCGCCGACGCCCAGCAGCAAGGCAAACGGGATGTCGGCCTGTGTGGTGCTGAAGCTGCGCGCCTGTGGCACGATGCGCCGCACCCATGCCTGTAACGCCTCCATTGCCGACGTATCTACCAGATCGGCCTTGTTCATCACGACTATATCCGCCGCCCGCACCTGATCCTTCGCCAAGCCCTTATACTTGCCCTGGATGTTGCTGAAGTTTTCGGCGTCCAGCAGCGTAATAATGCTGTCGATATGGGCGCGGCCCTGAAAATCCGGCTGTAAAAACGTCTGCGCCACCTGTGCCGGGTCGCTGACGCCGCTGGTTTCTATGATGATGTATTCGGGTGCGTCGTCGCGTGTCAGCAGGTCTTGCGCAGCTTGCAGCAGGTCGCCGCGAATGGTGCAGCAGATGCAGCCATTGGCCAGGTTAATCGTCTCGCCTTGCACGCCGACGACAAGCTGACTATCAATGTTGATCGCGCCGAAATCATTGACCAGCACAGCGATGCGCAGGCCGTGTTCAGCGTGCAGAATGCGGTTGAGCAGGGTCGTTTTCCCTGCCCCCAGGAAGCCAGATAAGACGGTGATCGGGATAGATGCTGTCATGGCTAGGGCATCCGTACCTGCACCTGACGCCCGAACACGACGACGTTGCCGTTGGCATCGCCCTGCAAGCCCCAGTCGCCACGTGTGACCAAATCCCACCAGAAATCGCCACGCACGGCTAGCCCTGCTGCGTTGGGGTCTTGTGCGGCCTGCCGATCATGGGAGCGTTTGCGCAGTGCGGCCACCTGCCGCGTCAGTTCTTGCTCGGTGATGCCGTTTTCGCCCGGTGTGCTGCGGCGCGGCACGCCGAGATCGTCCTCGGCCATGCGCACCAGCTTATGATTTGGCCCGAAGTTGATGCCCATATCGAACAGCAGCGCCCAGGTCAGTGGCAGCTTCAGCTTGCGGTGGCGGATGTAGCCATTGACGATGTTTTGCCAGTAGTTGTGTGCGGCTTTATCCTGCGCATCCTGCATTTCCGGCTCAGTGGCCGCCTGCCGCAGC
>DAOTTW010000473.1:0-19137 GCA_034437615.1 Anaerolineae bacterium
CCAGCAGCAAACCGCGTTGATGAGCACGATCTATTCACAAATGTACACGCTGAGCCAATCAAAGCATATGCCTGAGTTTGCTCAGGCGCTTAGGGGGCGCAAATCATGGCCCAAAACCCAGAGGCCGCCGAACGTATTGACCGCCTGCTTGATGCAATTGATCTGGTCAAGGCAGGTCGTCGGCAAGAGGCGCTCGTCATCCTGCGTAGCCTCATCCGCGAGGACAAAGACTTCGAGGATGCCTGGCTGTGGATGAGCATTGCAGTGGATACCATCGACCAGAGCGTGATCTGCCTGGATAATGTGCTGCGCATTAACCCCAACAACGCACAGGCATCGGGCGCATTGTATCGGCTACGTGCCGCAGAGATGGCCAGCCACAGCCACCGCAGCAAACTGCGCTTTTACCGTGATACCGCAATGACCGGCCTGTGGATACTGATTATGTTGCTGCTGTTTGGGGCGGTTACGACGTTCATGTCACCTGCTGGGGGCTAATTCGTCGGCGTCAGCGCTAACGGCACATACTGCTGTTCGATCACACCACGACCGCCAGCCCCCTGCATCCAGTTAATCAAGTCCAGATAGGGGCCATCTGGCGCTTGCTGACCAATGATAAACAACGTAGAGCGCAGCGCATAGCGGTTGCTAGCAATGGTCTCACGTGTTGGCACGGCCCCGTCTATCGCTAGTGGCCGCACAGCATCGGTCAGGCCGCTGTAGGGCACGTAGCCGATGCCCCCAGGGTCATTTGCAATGGATGTCAGCAGCGCCTCTATGCTGGGCACAACCCTTGCATTTGGCGTCATCAGGCGGCGGCCCATCACCAACCGCTCGAACTCCAGGCGCACATCTGTCGATGACTCACGGCTGTAAACCACAATCGGCGCGTCCGCGCCACCAAAATCAGCCCAATTCGTGACGAAACCCTGATAAATGCGCCGCACATCGTCACTTTGCAGGCTCGTGACCGGGTTCAGTGGGTTGACGATAATCGCGATGCCATCACGCGCCAACGGCGCAGACCACAAATCCACACCCGAACCAGACGCCGAATGCAAGCTCAGCAGATAGCTATCGGCATCCTGGCGCACACGCTCCATCAAATTCGCATGGCCGCCTTGTGTGATTATGATCTCGCTGTCATCATCAGGCACGCTGGCCTGATAACCAGCGACAACGCGCTCTGCAATCGACAACGTAGCGTCCGTTGCAAAAAGCCTCACGAGACGCGCTTCGGCGTTTGGTGGGGTTGACGGCGTAAGCTGGTCACTGCAACCGACTAACAGGGCAAACGTCAGCAGCAACAGCGTGCAATTCGCGGCTTTCATCCACTGTTTGCTTAGCGCCTAGCGGCTAGCGCGTACTGTCCAGATAAGCCGCAAGGAAACGTTCAACATAGTGCTTTAACCGCCCTTCAAGGATTGCCTGACGCATACGCCGGACATGCTGAATGGTGAAAGCGACGTTGTGCAAGCTCAGCAGATAATGCCCCAGCAGTTCTTTCGCAACAACCAGATGACGAATGTAAGCCCGTGTAAAGTGCTGGCACGCATAACACGTACAATCAGTATCCAATGGCAGCGGGTCGCGCTTGTAGCGTGTATGGCGCATATTCACACGGCCAGCGTGCGTCAGTGCGGACCCATGACGCGCCACCCGCGTCGGCATCACACAATCGAATATATCCACCCCACGCATAATCGCCTCTGCCAGATCATCTAACTCACCAACACCCATCAGGTAACGCGGTTTCGTAACTGGCATCAGCGGCAACGTCGCATCTAAGGTCTGGTACATTTCCGGCTTCGTCTCACCCACAGCCAACCCACCAAGCGCATACCCAGGAAAATCCAATGTTCGCATGAACTGCGCCGATTCTGCGCGTAAATCCGCGTAAATACCACCCTGTACGATACCAAACAGCGCTTGCACGTCGTCGCTTGGGTGCGCTTCACGGCAGCGACGCGCCCACTGGTGTGTGCGTTCAACAGCGCGTTCCACCACATCACGCTCATTCGGCGGCGGGCATTCATCAAAGCACATGATGATGTCTGCACCGAGTTGCTGCTGTATCTGCATCGAGCTTTCCGGCGTCAGGCGGCGCTCACTGCCGTCGATGTGGCTGCGAAACGTCACCCCTTCCTCGTCAATCTGGTTGATCTTGGTCAAGCTAAAGACCTGAAAACCACCGGAATCCGTCAGCATGGGGCCATCCCACATCATAAACTGATGCAAACCGCCCATCTCCTGCACCAATTCCGCACCGGGCCGCAAATGCAGGTGATACGTGTTGGCCAGTACCAGCGTGCTTTGCACTTCATGCAGGTCACGCGGCGCAAGCGCCTTCACGGTGGCTTGCGTGCCCACAGGCGCATAGACAGGCGTCGGAATAACCCCGTGCGGGGTGTGCAATACCCCGGCGCGTGCAGCCCCATCTGTGGCGACAATCTCATATTCAAAGGACATAATCGGCTGTGACGCTCTCTTATTGACAACGACAACGAATGAAACGCAAAGGCACATCGCACATGCCTAGATAAAATAACACACTGTAGGGGAAAATTTAATGAAAAGCTGCCTTATGGGGCGCTAAGACAGCCTTTTTTTGCGGGATTTATGCGATGGGCACCAGGCTAGAGCGCTTCTGTGGGAAAAGGCTATTCAGCAGTACGCCCCCACTCGCGGAGGTCCAGGCATCCGGGAAGAGCGTTCGCAATTGCTGCGGGCTATGATGCCCAAACAGCACATTCAAAAACAAATCATACGGGAAGGCTGCATCTGCCTCTTTGACGGGTCCAATCTGTGCATCCTTCAAGCAGCCCTGCTCAAATTGCATCACCAAGCCCTCACGCCGATAAAAGTCAACCTTGACCTCACCCGTATAGCGATGCGCACCCGACCCACGCAAGCGGCGTTCTAGCACCGGGGCAATGCGCTGCATAAAAGCAGGCAAATCCGGCACACGCACATACCAGGCATAGGCATCTCTGCTGCCACCCGTCGGGCGCGAACCGACCAGTTCATCAACCGCCTGCGGCACAGATACATCAAAACTGATGCGGCGCAACAATTTGTCGCTATGCGCTTCTGTAGCCATCTTTTGCAAGTTATGAACAACAGGCGAGAAGGTTTCTAGCACGCTGCTATCTGGCCCAACCACATAACACCCCACATACAAGCCCTCGTTGTCGATTGCTGGATCCAGCGCGATGTAGCCGACGGTCTTATCATCCCTGACGATCACACGAAAATCTTGCTTAACAACCGATTCATGCGCCATACCGGATAGCTCATAGCGGAACAGGGCTTCATCACGCGGCACATGCAGCAAAGCCTGCTGCGCTTGATAGGCATCGAATGCGATCATATCGGGGATGTCGGCTTCAGTCGCCGGACGCAGTGAAAACGCCTTCAGATGTGGCTTCTTTTCGGCCTCTTGCGGGTCATATGGCCCAACGCCCAGCACCGAGCGCACACCCAGGTCAACCGCCATCGTATAACCGAACTGCCGATAAAAATACGGGATACCCGTGATGCCTTGCATCAGGTGGCCCAATTCCGCGCTACGCTCATGCACAACGCCGAACAAGTCACGCACCAGCCCACGCCGCCGATACTCTTTATCTGTCGCCACGATTTCGACGCGCCCCACACCAATCGGCACGTCTTCATACTGCCACGTCTGCGGGATGAGCAGCAACGCCGATACAATCGCGTCGTCCTTTGCCGGGTCTACAACCACCCACATATCATCCAGCGTTACCGTCGGGTGGCCCTGCATCAGGTTGCGCGTCCAGCCCTTGACCAGGTGCGCCTCGTCGTCGCCATCTTCCTTGAAAACGCGCTCATAGAATTCGGGTAAATTCTGCTGATCGGCTGCGTGCCCCTCACTGAGCGAGCGCAGGATCAGGTTGTTGCTCAGGTCTTTACGCATGTCTTTATTTGCCTTTGTTTGCCTTGACTACAACAGACATTATAACAGCGCATTTTGTTTTTCTAAGGGTCAGGATTGGTCAGGATGTACAATCACAGGCCGTATTTCTGCATGATGCCCGGTCCATAAACGTTTATCAGATAAGCCAGCAACCGTGCTGTGTTATAGGCATCGTCCGCGCCGGAATGCTGCCGCCCTACAACCCCCAGCCCGGTCAGTTCCAGCATCGGCGCAAGGGGCATCCGTTGCTTCATAGTGTCTTTGACCACACGCTTGATATTGCAGTGCTTGCGTGAAAACGGGTAACGCACCTGCCGCTCTTTGCATTGGCGCGTGAAGATGTGACGGTCATAACTGCCCCAGCTTGACCACAGGCGATTGCGTGTGTTGTAATCACGCTCCAGGATGCTGCACGCCGCGCTGAAAGCCATAGCCTGCTCGTCAAGCTGCTGCTGTGTGATGCCGGTTAGCTCCGTGCAGAAGGCGCTCACCTGCGATTTTTCCGGTTTGACGAATAAACTGCGTTGGTCGCTGATTTCCAGCGTATCTGCATCCAGCAAGCACACGCCGATCTCGATGATCTCATTTTGCTCGCCGTCTGGTATCTTGTGGTTTTGCCAGCAGGTCGCCTCTATGTCGATAACGACGATTTTATCTTTGTAGATAGCCATAGCATCACTTTCACCATACATAAGGCTAGTGTAGCGAATTCGCACAATGCAGGATAGGTGCGCCTCGCCGTTATGACGGCTTCCCTGCTTGCGTACAGGCTTGACACATCAACACCGAACGCTATAATAACCTTTGCTCTGCGGGTGTAGCTCAGGGGTAGAGCATCTGCTTCCCAAGCAGAGTGTCGCGCGTTCGAATCGCGTCACCCGCTTTTATTCGGCTCACTGTAGTGGGCTTTTTTGTTGTTTGCATCATAGTAACTACTCAGGCAGGCATGTTTTGTCCGCGAATTGGTCTCGCCTCCTCAATCTTTACAGGGGTAGGTATTTCGGCGGACGTGCCATTGCACGTCCCTGCACAACCGCTGTGAACCGTAGGGACACCCAATAGGGTGTCCGAGGCGGCGTCAGCCGCCATAAAATACGGCCAAACATCAAATACCTACCCCTGAAAAGGGGTTTGGAGTGAGGGCTGAGTAGCTACGCATCACACGACATCAACCAACGGCACACAACGCCAATCTGACATCTATGAGGGCCATCAACGGCAAGGAGAAATCAACGTGGCACAATTTACAATCGAAGGCGAACTCCGTACAACCACTGGCAAGCGCGTCAACCGCCTACGCAAGCAGGGCATCGTCCCTGGCACGATTTACGGGCCATTCACCGAACCCGTCAAAGCACAATTTCAATACCGCCCGCTGGAAATCGCCCTGCGGGATGCCAGTAGCACGAACGTGATCGACGTGGTGGTGGACGGCAAAAGCTATCCGTCACTGGCACGTGAAGTCCAACGCGACATCATCAAAGGCGACATCATGCACGTGGATTTCTTCGCGCCGGACCTGAGCAAGAAACTGCGCGCTGATATTCCGATCATCCTGGAAGGTGAATCCCAGCCCGTGATTGCCCGCAAAGCCATCATGCTGACGGGCACGAACACCGTCACAGTCGAAATGCTGCCGACAAACTTAATGGATCGCATCATTGTGGACCTGACGGTGCTCAAGGCCATTGGTGACGAGATTAAGGTCGCAGATTTACCAATCGCTGAAGGCATTACGGTGCTGAACGAACCAGAAGCGTTGATTGCCAAGCTGGTGCAGCCTGCTGCCGCACGGTCCGCCGAGGCGATGAACATCATTGAGGGCATCGAAGCAGCCGAAGCCGAGAGCGAAGAAGGTGAAGATGAAGATGAGGCGTAAACTGTCGCAGCCAGGGGTGTAACCCCTGGCTGCAACGGGGCAAGTCGGCTAATCGTCTCTGGCTGTATTATCATCTACGTGATCGCTTGCGCTGTTGCCATTACGCGACGCATCAGCAATCCCATCTCCATCTCCATCTACATCGTCTAGCACATCAATATCGCCCATCTCATCCACCGCCGAAAGCACAGCGTCTTGTTCTTCCTGTGCGATTTCCTCAGCGCTCATCAAGGCAATACCCACAACTTCGTCATCGCCACCCAGGTTCATCAGCTTCACGCCCTGCGTTGTACGGCCACTCTCACGGATTTCACCCAGGCTCGTGCGCAAGACAACACCATTGGCCGTAATCAGCATGATCTCGTCGCCTCCTTCGATGCAACGCGCCGCGACAATCGGCCCAGTACGCTTGTTCTTGCCGAGTGTGCGCGCCCCGGTGCCATAACGTGATTGCAACAAATACTGATCCAGCGGTGTACGCTTGCCAAAGCCGCGTTGCGTGACAACCAGCACATGCGTATGTTCCTCGCGGACCACATCCATACCTGTGATGAAATCGCCCTCCTGAAGCCGGATGCCATTCACACCACTCGCCGGACGACCCATCACACGCACGTCAGTTTCCGGGAAGCGAATGCCCTGCCCCTGATGTGTGACGAGAAGCACATCCTGCTTACCTGTGGTGTATTTCACCCAGCCTAGCGTATCATCGTCAGCCAGGCCAATCGCAATCAGCCCACTGGGGCGCACCTGCTCGAATTCCTTCAGCGGCAACCGTTTGATGCGGCCCTGACGGGTCGCCAGAATCAGATAGGCTTCTTCCAGGTCAAAATCACTAATCGGCATCAGGGCCGTCACATATTCGTCTGCGTCCAGGTTCAATACCGAATGTACGAGTGTGCCCTTGTTGGCGCGGCCTGTCTCTGGAATCTTGAAGGCGTATTCCTGATAGACCTTGCCCTTATTCGTGAAGAACAGCAGCGAATCGCGGTTGTTCGCGGAAAAGACATCCATCAAGGTGTCTTCGTCCTTGCGCATCATGCCGATAACGCCCTTGCCACCGCGTCGCTGTGCCCGATATTCACGCGCAGGCACGCGCTTGATATAGCCCTTCGTCGTCAACGTCAGGATAACCTGCTCCTGACGCACGAGATCGACCTCATCAAAATCCGCCATGCCGATTTCGACAGCCGTATTGCGCTCGTCGCCGTATTCCTCGGCGACTTCGGTGATGTCAGCGCGAATCACGTCACGGATTTTCTGTGGGCTGCTCAGCAGGTCCTCTAAATACGAGATGCGCTCTTGCACCTGATCGTATTCTTCCTGCAATTTCTGGCGCTCCAATGCCGCCAGACGCCGCAACTGCATATCCAGGATAGCAACAGCCTGCACTTCGCTCAGTTCAAAGCGGTTCATCAGTTGGATGCGTGCCGTGTCTACATCCGGCGATGAACGAATCGTCTGGATCACCAGATCAATATTCGTAACCGCCTTCAGCAAGCCCGATAGGATGTGCAAACGCGCCCGCAGCTTGTCTAGCTCGTATTCACTGCGGCGCACGATCACTTCGTAGCGGTGCCCGATGTAAAGCTGTAAACAACGCTTCAGGCTGAGCGTGCGCGGTTCGTTATTGACCAACGCCAGCATCTGGATGCTGTAGAAGCTCTGCAACGATGTGAATTTGTAAAGCTGGTTCAGCACCGTCTGCGGGTTGGCGCGTTGCTTCAGTTCGACCACCATGCGCAGCCCATCGCGGTCGGATTCGTCGCGCAAGTCGCGGATGCCATCTATACGCCCCTCGCGCACAAGGCTCACAATGCGCTCTACGATGCTGGTCTTGCCCACCTGATACGGAATCGACGTGAACACCAGGCGAAAGCCGCCGTTCTTCGTCTCTTCAATCTCGGATTCAGCGCGGATGGCCACACGGCCCTTGCCCGTCGCATAGGCTTCTTTCAGGTCGTCGCTGACGATGATCGTCGCACCTGTCGGGAAGTCCGGCCCTTTGACGAACTGCATCAGGTCATCCACCGTGATGTCGTCCATCGTCTCGTAATTGTCGATTAGATACGTAATGGCAGCCGCCAGTTCACGCAGGTTATGCGGTGGGATGCTGGTGGCCATACCCACAGCGATACCGTTCGCACCGTTCAGCAGCAAATTCGGCAAACGCGCAGGCAGCACAGTCGGCTCTTCCTGCGTGCCGTCGTAATTCTCTACGAAGTCCACCGTGTTCATGTTGATGTCGGTCAGCATATCCATCGACATCGACATCAAACGTGCCTCGGTGTAGCGCATCGCCGCAGGGCTGTCGCCGTCGATGCTGCCGAAGTTGCCCTGCCCATCGACAAGCGGATAGCGCAACGAGAACGTCTGCGCCATACGTGCCATCGCGTCATACACAGCGCTGTCCCCGTGCGGGTGATATTTACCGAGCACTTCGCCGACGATACGGGCGCTTTTCTTATACGGCGTACCGGGGCGCACGCCCATATCATACATAGCAAATAAAATGCGCCGATGCACAGGCTTCAGCCCGTCGCGTGCATCCGGCAGGGCGCGGCTGACAATAACGCTCATCGCGTAATCGAGGTAGCTGCCGCGCATCTCCTCGTTGATATTAACCAATCTTACGGTTCCGATGGTCTCCATGGTTGGATGCGGCTAGGCCGCATGGCTCCTTTCCATGCATGTGTGTGATGGGTCACGAGAAAGCGAACAACATGATGATGCATTCAGGTTGAGCGCGAAGTATGGGTTCAGCGTTGCTTGCTGTTGCAATCGGCTTATAAGCATCGAATTTTCTGGAGTTTTCTGGTTGGGCTTGATTGTTCTTCCATACCCGATTATGCTTATAATTTTACCAGAATCGGCCCTAAATTGCGAGTTGAGAGCGTTTATCCCGATTGCAGCTTTATCCCAAGTTTTTTGGGATAAAATTTGGGATATATCGCGGATTGGGATAACTTTTATAGGCAACGCAACGTGCAGCACATCCGCCCTATCGCCACAGCACTGATCTTCCTGGCAGCATTCGCAATCCCGCTGCAAGCACAACCAGCAGACCCATGCACGGGCGATACGCTGACGTGGCCCTGCATCACACACCAGCTTAAGAACCGCATCGCTGACCTGCTGACAGCACAAGCCTGGGATCACGCGCTAGCGTTCGACTACGAAGCCGCCGTTGATGCCGCCACAGCCGCTATTCAGATCAACCCCGACGACCCAGCGGCCTACACCCTGCGCGGCCAGACGATCCTGCTGCTGTATGAATGGGACCGTGCTCTAGCGGATTTTGACCAGGCGCTAGCCCTCAACCCCACCTACGCCGACGCTTATTTTCATCGCGGCACGCTCTACTACACGCTGACACAGCGCATAGCAGCACTCAGCGACCTACAGCGCTACCTCGAACTCGCCCCATCCGGCGATCATGCCGCAACAGCACAAGCCTACGTGGATAGCATCCAAGTCGAGCTAGAAGCACTGGGCCAAAGGTAGCAAGAGCGCGTTTTATGTCCCGAATCTACACGATCAAGCGCCGTGATTGGCTGACCCTGCTGCTGATTCTGTTTATCGCAGGGCTGCTGCGCTTCGGGCAGGCGGGCATCGTGGATTACTTCCATGATGATGCGATGGTCGTCACGCTGGCGCAGGAGATGGCCACAGGTGAGCGCTTGCACCTGATCGGCATCAACGCCTCACTCGGCATCCCCAACCCACCGACCAGCATCTATGCATTATTGCCTGCCTTCCTGCTCACACCAGACCCCATGCTCGCGCTCTACTATGTCATGGCGCTGAACGTCTTGGGTGTAGCCGTACTGTGGCTGCTTGCACAGCGTTATTTCGGGCCGATGGTCGCGCTGTTGGCTGGCCTGACCTACGCCGTGATGCCCTGGGCCGTGTTCTACAGCCGCAAAATCTGGGCGCAGGATTATCACACACCCTTCGTATTGCTGGCGTTGCTTTTGGGGCTATACGGCTTGTGGGAGCAGCAGCCGAAAACGTGGCGCAGTGGCCGCTTTTGGGCGCAAGTGCTGTGTTTGCCCATCCTGCTGTTCGGCCTGCAAATTCACTTTGCAGCCTGGGCTTTGCTGCCCCTGTACGCGCTGCTGCTTTTCGTCGGGCGGCGCAACATCGCATGGCCAGCGCTGATAATCAGCGGGGTGCTAGCGCTGCTCGTCATGCTGCCCTATGGCCTGGGCTTGATGCAGACACTACAGAGCGACCCACAGCGCATCGACAACGCCTTAGAATACTCCGATACGCGCAGCGCTGAGGCGCTGCTGACGCCTGACCCCATACGCTATAGTTTCTACATGCTGACGGGCTATGGGCTGGAAACGTGGGTCGCACCTGGACCCGAAAACGAAGCCGAGATGCGGCAAGCCGTGCCCACACTCGGCATCTGGCTGCTGTTGCTACCACTGGCGCTGATCGGTGCTGGGATCGGCCTACGCAGCAAACGCCACCTGACGCTGCTGGTTCTGCTGTGGGGTCTGCTGCCTGTGCTGGCGCTGTTGCCGGGCTGGACGCCGGTCTATCCGCATTATTTTGTGGCCAGCATCCCGGCGTTTGCGCTGCTGATTGCGCTTGGTGTGGATTGGGTCGGCGGCGTTGTGCCCCTCAAGCACACAGGCCGCACGATCATCTTAGGGGCCTTCGCTGTGCTGTTGCTGACGCAAGCGATCTGGTGGCGCGGTGCCCTGCGCTATCTGGATAGCACGCACATCGACTATCCCGGCTTCACCACACCCCTGCATGATCTGCTGGACATCCGCGACGAACTTACAGCCTATGATGATGTCGTCGTGCTCAGCTACGGCATGGCCTGGAACCTGCATCATGAGTCGGTGGTGTGGCCCACCTTGCTACGGGGTCAGGTGCCGTGTGTGCGCACAATTGTCGGCTCCGGTTATGCGGTCTTGCCAGATGGACCCTTTGCCGTACTGGAAGCACCAGACGCCCCAGCGGACCCCGTGCTAAGCCTGTACGCCACAGACGACCCGCAGGCATTCCCGGAGCGACCCGGCGGCGCTGCATACGCGCTGCATACATGGGATGCCCCGCCGGAGTGGACGCACAGCCTGATTACAGCCATCGAGCCAGCCACATTCGATAACAGCGTGACGCTCACGGGCTATCACTTGGGCAGCGTAGCCGACAGCGAAAACCGTGAAATTGTGCTGGAATGGCGCTTGCCACAGGGTCAGCGCGGGCAGGATTATCAGTATACGGCGCAATTCCGTGATGCAAACGGGCAGCAGATCGGGCAGGTGGACCGCGTTTTCTGGCATGGGCGGCATTGGTGCGCAGGGGATAGGCTGCTGACGTGGACACCCGTAGACTTAGCCGACGACGCAGCCAGTGTGCATGTCGGCCTGTATCAATTCGGGGATGCCGATACACCTTACATCAGCGCGGATGTGCTGGACGAACTCGGCAACCCCGTAGGCCAACAGGTTACAATCACGCTACAGGATTAGCGCCCTCGCAGGTCGGACCAGCGTGCAAGCACATCCTCACTGACGCGGTACACATGCGAATCGCCATAATCACAGACGAGTTCCAGGTTTTCTGTGAACTTTTCTTCGCCAGCGCTACCGTATTGGCGGCGTTCGGTCTCGCCATACATGATGTAATCAATCTCATAGCGCTCGATGATAGTCAGCGCACGATCCCAGGCCGACGAACTGTACAGCGTTTCCAGGTCTACGCCGCGTGAACCTACCGTCTGCGGGAAGGTCGGGCCGCGCCACTGCCCCTGATGATTTTCCCAGCCCAGCACAATCGGAATGCCTGTAATAGCGCCGACCCGCGCATAATACGCACGATACGACATCTCTTCTGCCTCTGCGACGACGGCATCGTCACCGGGCACGAGCCGAGCCAGGCATTGCACAGCCTCGTAATCATCCGCGCTCAGCGTCATACGTGGGCGGCCATCCAGTGTCAGCGGCGGCGCACTTTCACCAGCATTCAAGCGGCCTGTTTCCACAAACATGCGGTTATGGATGCCGTAAATCGGGTACAGCAGGCCCAGGAACATCACAGACGCCAGCAGCACACCAAAGGCAACACGCAGCGCTCGCGCCGGACGCGGCAGCAGCCCATCTTGCGTGATGGCATACACCGCATAAGCCCCGACGATGCTCAGCGCGACCCACGCCTGATAGTAAAATTTGAACACGGTGTTGATGCGCGTGCCGAAGTTATCCCGCAGCACGATGAATTCTGGCAGCAATGTCAACGATGCCGCCACACCCACGAGCAGCAGCACGAAGCCCGTCGTCGCTGCATACGGTGTGGCCTCTAGCGCCTGTGTGGATTGCAGAGTAGTTGGCGCAGGTCTCGCGTCGCGTGGGAAAAGCCGCGCCACGACCAGCACAATCGTCACCAGCAGCACCAGCGTCGTCACGCCGTATTCCAGGCGCTTTTCCAGCAATTGCGGCAGGAAGTTCGCCCAGCCACCGTTTGCATTCACCGTGCCCTGCACCACATCGCGGATTGAGGGCAAAAACGCGCTCAGCGCACCAAGCAACAGCATCAAGCCCACGAAACCCAGCAACGTAAACAGCGCCACTGAGATGCCAAGCGGCCAGTTCATGCGTTTAGCACGCATCCCACGCCACACTTCCAGCGCGATAAACGACCCGGCCAGTAACAGCAACGGCCCGAACATGATGAAATAGCGCCGGAACAGCGTCGGATAGATGAAGTTCGGCAGCAGGCCCGCCGCCTGTGAGCGAAAGCCGATGAAGAACGGCAGATACGCCACAATCGCGATCAGCAGCAACGTCAGCCCGAAACCGATCAGGCCCAGCCAATCCCTGGCGAATAAGCGCCCGTGATTGTTCAACAGACGCCGTAGCGCATCCACGCCGACCAGCACCACCAGATAAATCGGCCCATCCCACGTATTTAGGAAGATCAGGCCGCCCACCGTCAGGCCATATAGCAGCGTCTCGTGCGGTCGCGGCTTGTGCACCTGCAACAGCAGGTTCAGCGCCAGCCCCAACGTCATCATCACGAACGGCAACGCCAACACATGCGGGTGATTATCACCGAGCAAAAAGCTAAACTGCGGGAATTCGTCAATCGGTTGGATGCCGGGCAGCGTGCCATCCAGGTTGTAATCGGTCAGCACACGCGACGCCCGAAACCACCACCAGTAATCCCAGGTCTGCGGCGCATCAAATAGCGTGCCTTCCGGCAGTTGCTGATAACCGTCCAGCGCACCGCGTGAGCGGTCCTGCGTACCCCAAAAATCGAGATAGGCGGCTGGGGCTGTCTGCGACTGGTACGGCAATTCGATCAGTGGCAACTGAAAATTACCCATGAAAATCACAAAGGTCGTCGCCAGCAGTCCGGTTGATAACCCGGCTGCCCCATCACGCAAGCTACGCGAACGCACCAGATTGTTACCGATGCCGAACGCCGTCAGGCCAGAGAGCGCAAACCACAGCGAGACCGTCAGCCCATAGCCGCTGCCACTGTTGACGCCGCTCAACATCGACAGCATGGCCGACATCAAATAGCCGAAATAGTAATAGCTGATCGAATAGCCCGCCAGCCAACCGTCATTCGGCGGGAAGCTATCGCTGCGCATGATGCTGCTGATGAACATCAGGTCCATCGGCTTTTCTGTCGTGGCCGTGTCGTTCTGATACGCCCTGAACACCGTCCAGCTTAAGAACAGCACGAAGAACAGCACTTCCGCGATGATGATGGTCTTTTTGTTATCGCGCCAGAATTGCCGCAGGTTCAGCGCTGGCCCCGGCTTGCGATTGACCGCATACAGCACACCACCGACCAGCACAATCAGCCATGCCGTGACGATGCTGCCCGTTGTATTCTGCAAGAATCCCAGGCTGGCCAGCAACCAGAACACGAAGCCAACCAGCAACATCCCCAGCGGACGCGCCAGCGTATAACCTTTATCCGGCAAGCCACCCAGTAAGCGCAGGCACCAGGGCAACGCCGCCGCACCCGCCAGCGTGATGAGCAGCCACCACGACGCAAACGCCCAACCTTCACGTATCAGCCAATCGAATATCACAGGTCTTACCCTTCGGCATCACTATCTTAATTGATATTACTGATAGATGAATAAAAATGAAACCGGTGTAAGGGCTTAGCGTGCTAAGCCCAGGGCGCAATACATTGCGCCCCTACTGCTTAGCCCTCACCCCAAACCCCTCTCCCGAACGTGCCTTCGGTACTGGGAGAGGGGCTTTAAACGGCTTGCTTCCCCCTCTCCATTGTTGTCTGGGTATGATGGGAGAGGGGGATTGAGTCGTCGTCTTCGGTAGCGGACGCAGCAAGCCGCGTCCCTACACAGCCGTTTTGGACCGTAGGGACGCCATTCTTGGCGTCCGGGGCGGGTAATTACTCAGGCAGGCATGTTTTGCCCGCAACTTGGCCCTCACCCCCTCATTCCCCCTCTCCCACCATACCCAGACACAGATGGAGAAGGGGGAGGTACGCTGTTAAAAGCCCCTCTCCCAGTGCCAAAGGCACGTTCGGGAGAGGGGTTTGGGGTGAGGGCTGAGTAGTTACGGGGCGGCGTCAGCCGCCACAAAATACGGTCAAACATCAAATACCTACCCCTGAAAAGGGGGATTGAGGGGGTGAGGGCTGAGGCGTTACGTCCACCGCGAAAAAACGCACGACCACGCGCTTGTGTGCTGCTGGCAACTAAACAGCGTTAAGTGCAGCCAGCACGGTATCAGGATTATCCGTCACGACACCATCCAGCCCCATTTGCACCAGTTCGGCGGCGCGCTGCGGGTCGTTCAGCGTCCACGTGTTCAGCACGCGGCCAGCGGCATGTTCGGCGGCGATCATGTCCGCGCTGATGGTCGTATAATGGGGGTGATAGGCTTCGTAGGGGGTGTCGCCCATCGTATCCGGCAGCATGGGGTGATAATTCGGCACCAGATAGCCAAGCGGCACCTCCGGCATGAGCGCCCGCAAGCGCTGCAATGCCAACGGGTTGAACGACGAGACGAGCACGCGCTGCGTCATATTATGCCGTCGGATGCAATCGGCCACGACCTGCTCAACGCCATCTGTAGCGGCGCTTTCGGATTTGATCTCCACATTGACGAATAGCTGCCTGCCCACCGCCTCAAAGACTTCATCAAGCGTGGGTATCTGTACCCCGGCAAACTCCGCGCTGTACCAGCTACCTGCATCCAACGCCTTGAGTTCGGCCAGCGTCATTTCCTGCACGCGGCCTTCGCCGTTGGTCGTTTCGTCCACAGTGAAATCGTGCACGATCACCGGATGACCGTCTTTGGAACGGTGGACATCGAGTTCAACGCCGTGTGCCCCCTGCTTGGCGGCCAATTCAAAGGCGGGTAGGGTGTTCATCGGGGCGTAGGCTTTCGCCCCACGATGGCCATACACCAGCGGCTTACCCTCGTACATGGCGCGGATGGTGTCATTTGCTCTGGTATGAATGGACAATTTAACGGCCTTTGTCTATGGATTCAGCATCATCAGGGGTGTGCTTGTCGGCAAGCCGCCCTGCGGGTTGGCATAGCGTAGGCGCACCGTATCGCGCCGCACCCAGCCGATTTCCTGCTGGTTTTGTGGTGAGGTCACTTCGACCAGATACCAGAGGCCATTCCCACTATTGATAGCGACCCGATTTTCGCGCAGCAGGCTATCGCTTTCCAATACACCTCGATAGATGCCGACTGCATCTTCAACGCCTGGGCCATTCGGCAGCGCCGTTTGACCGGCGTTCTCGTTCGTGATGGTGCCCAACACGCGGGCATTAGTCGATGGGCTGATGCGCACATTGGCCCCCGGTGCGCCTGCTTCCAGAAAGACCTCACTTTGCATGAACGACACGTATTCGTCGCGCAGCAGTGCGGCCACCACTTGCCCCCGCTCGTTGATCTGTACAGGCACCATATCGCCCAGGCTTGGCAGGCGCACAAAATCCGCCCGGATGCCGAGTGCCTCTTCAATAGCCAGGATGAAATCCGTCTGGGCCAGCACGAGCCGCGACTGCGTTGGGAAGCCCATCGAAATCACCGGAAACAGCGCACGTTCGCCGTTTTGCCGCCAGAGGATTATGCTATCGCGCAGTAAGACAACAGAGCCGAACGTGGTCGGGCGCTCCAACGCAATCATAGGCATCACCACTGCGCGGGTGTCGCCTTGCTCACGGACGCTCATATGCAAGCTGGCGTTTGCGCCCAGTGTGGCCAGCGCGGGCAGCACGTAACTTTCCATGTGTTCGCTGAGCACAGAGCCGCGTTCAAACGTGGGCAGGCCCAGCGGCACCCCATTGGCATTCACATCAAACGTCAGCACATAAGCGGTCTCGGTCAGGTTCGGCAGCCGTGCATACTTCACATCTCGCAGGCTTTCGGCCTCGATAAGTGTGGCCTGCAAACTGGCTGTATCCGGTATGGGGGTGCTGGTGGCGGTAAATGTGGGTACGGGCGTATTCGTGGGGTCGATAGGC
The DNA here is from genome assembly GCA_034437615.1 of Anaerolineae bacterium. GTDB lineage: Bacteria > Chloroflexota > Anaerolineae > Aggregatilineales > Phototrophicaceae > DAOTTW01. The sequence continues at coordinate 16,306 of DAOTTW010000473.1, forward strand.
TCTGCGGGTGTGTTGGTGCTCAGGGGTTGCATGGTTGCGATGGCCGCGACCTGCGTGGGTTGTGCTTGGGGGGCCGCGCTATCGTTGCTGCTGTTGCTGGCGGCCTGGGTGCGTACCTGTGCGGCTTCTGTGCCTAGCGCTGCGTTGGTCGTAGAGCCGGCTGCGGCTTGTGCGCTGGCGCGGGCACTTTCGGCGTCCAGCGTGCCCGTGAATGCATCCATTGCTTGCTGCGTGTTGAGCGCCTTCAGCGTGCTGTCAGCGTTCGCGGTTGCGAATGCGCCTTCGGCCTCTGCCGCCGCCCCTGCTGTAATCGTCCCTTCGACCACAGCGAACACGGCTATCTGTGTGCTCTGCTGCCGAAAAACGCGGTCCAGCGTGCCGGAGACGGCTGTCAGGTTGCCCGTTGCCGTATTCAGGGCGCTTGTGCCGATCAGGGCGATTGCTGTCGCGCCGCTAGCCAACAGCAACACGATCAGCAGCGAAAAGATGAACAGCGCCCGACGCGAAACGTAACGCCGGTTATAGCGTTCCAGCAGCTTTATGCGCGAGTCGATGCTGTCCGTTTGCATTTTCGCCTGGGTGCTGGCTTGCGCCGCCGCGTCGGATTTCACGCGCTCGATTTGCTGCGCCATGCGGCTGACTTCATCTTCCAGCGTGCGTTGCACGCCGTCGATGTGCTGGCGGTAGCGTTCGAGGGTTGCTTGTGTGTGGTCGCTGACGCTATCGCTTTGCACGATCACGCGCTCCAGGTGTGCGCGTAACGTGTCGCCTGTGATGGGGACGCCGCGTTCCAGGGCGCGGTTGATGATCTCTTTATCGTCGGCCTTGTGGCGGTTATCCACAAACCAGGCGTTAAAATCGTAGAGGTTTTTCAAGCGCGGCATCACCGCATCGTAGCGCTTGCGCAGCGTGGCAGATAGATACTGCTGCACTTCCGGTTGATTGAGCGCCTGACGATACATCCAGGCGTCGTTGATCTGGCCCATGTGCCCGGCTTCTACGATGATTTCGATTTCGCGCAGATAGTTTGCAATCTGCATCCGCACGAGGTCATCCAGTGTGCTGCCCAGCGGGTCCAGCAGCGTTGCAGGCAGGGCTTGCCGCAGCAAGGACGCTTCCGAGGCGGCGGTGTAGGGTGGTAGGTCACGCCATTGGGCGATGAAGCGCATCAAACCACGATAGGGCCGCATGGCATCGAGAAAGTTTTCCAGCCTTGCACCAGCCTCAAAGTCGTCTTCTGCCTCCAGGATGACATCCCGTATATGATGGAAGTTTGGCGCGGGCTGCTGTGGCGACCAGTCGATTAGCAGGGCGCGTAAGGCTTGCTGTACGTCCGTTTCAATGGCTTGCATGGTGCGCTGCCGCACGGGGGTCGCATTGCTGCTTTGCTGTGCTGATGGTTCAGCGTTGGTGTTGGGGATCGTGGGCTTGGTCCCTTCGCCCGTTACCTGCCGCAGCGTCGTCTGCCGGATGCGGTAATCGACCTCATGGCCACTCAGCCGCCATGCCAGATCAGCGAGGATCGCCTGTGCACGCCCGCGCCCCACCCGCAAGCCATCTTGCAGGCGCTCGATGCTGTCCTCGTCTTGTGGGTCGGGTGGCAGTCTGCGTGTCAGCCAATCGTTGCGCCAGATGTCGAGCGCACGTCCGGCCTCATCCAGCGTGCGGTAATGGCCCGCAATCAGGCGCGTCAGCAACAAGCGTAGGCCGATGCTGCCGATGCCGGTGCCGCGTTCGTCGCGGCCTCTGGCGGTGCGCCACTGCATATCGTCGTAGGGGTCCAGCGCATCCGACGCTTGATAGCCCGTCAGCAGCGCGTGCCACAGTTGCCCCAATGCCGGCAGTTCTTGCCTGGCTTGTGGATCGTTGGCCGGCAGCAGGCTGGCAGCTTGTGGCAGGCACAGCATACGGCCAGCGTGCCAGCGCAGGTCATCCACGCGCCAGGCCGTGTATGCAAACCCCAGGCGATGCAAGGCCCGCAATAGCTCAGCACAGCGGATAACCTGGTCGAGCACCTGCGCCTCAAGCCATTCAGACGCGACAGCTTGCACACGCCCTGGCATGTGTGGGGTGGCGTAGGCGCTTGTGCCGTCGCTTGTGTTTTCGAGTTGGATCAGGACTTGCGGCACGATAATCAGGGTGCCAGCGTTGCGCAGTTCGGGGGCAACCTCTGCAAAGAGTTGAAATTGTGAGCGCACCGCCTCGGCATCCTGTGCCTGCTTTGGTCGCCACACCCAGTAAGCCGGCTCAGCGGTCCGGGTGCCTTGTACGCTGGCCAGATGCGCCAGATGCACGCTGAGGTCGGGCGTGTCGTAAGGCTGTTCGTCGTGGCTATCGTAGGCCAGATATTGCAGGGCGGGGTCGGGGTGTGTGCTCTCAATTACGCGAAATACGGGCATTGTGCCTTCCTGATGCAAAAACATTGAAGGCGCAGTTTAGCAGAAGCGCGTCAGCTTGCAAAGCGCTTTGCCCGATGGACTGCCTATGGGTAGCACCACAGGAAAACGCGGACCGTGAAAATCGGTAGTCGTTACCCACAAACCGCTATTGTGTGCTGCTACCCCCACAGGCTCAGTCTGCTAATAAATCGTCTACAGCGACAGCTTGACCATTCAGGCCGGCTGATGCGAACGACTCGCCCGCGATAAACAGCCCTTGTCGCTGATAGCTGCCATCCTGACCCAGCGTAAACACCTCTAGCGTGTTGTACAGCGGGTCAGCAAGCCAGTATTCACCGACCCCGTTGCGCTCATAGGCGGCAAACTTAACCACACGGTCGCGCTTGATGGAGCTTGGCGACAGCACCTCTACCACCAAATCCGGCGGCCCGAC
>DAOTTW010000474.1:0-4573 GCA_034437615.1 Anaerolineae bacterium
CTTAAACGGCTTGCTTCCCCCTCTCCTAGCCGCGTAGCGGCGGTTGGGAGAGGGGGATTGAGGGGGTGAGGGCCAATTCGCGGGCAAAATGGGTTTGGCTGAGTAGTTACAGCTGGTTGGACGCCAAGAATGGCGTCCCTGCGGTTCACACGCGAAAAAACACGCGACCACGCTATATCACCGGCCCTTTGCGCCCCACAATCGTATCGTGTACTTGCTGCTTCGGCTGCACAATCGCCCGTTCCAGCACGATGGCATTGCGAATCGTCGCGCCGCTACCGATCTGGCTACCGCGTTCAAGATACACATGCGGGCCGATCACGGCCCCCTGACCCACGCTGACCTGTGGATCAATGCGCACAGGTGGGTGAATGCGTACATTCGTCGGCAATTCGCTGAGCAGGTGCGCGTCGTTGACATCATCCAGCAGCAGACGATTCAACGTCAGCAAATCGCGGTCTGTCTCTACCTGCAATATCCACGAAGCCTCTGCAATCACAGCATCCAGTTCTTCGCTGTCGGCCTCCAGGTATTGACGCGCCACATCTACGAAATCCGTCACGCCCCAGTTATTTTGTGCACGCTCCATCAGATAGCCGATAAACGCATGACCACACACGCCCAATTCTGCCATGATGTAATGCGGCTCGTCCTGCGGCGCTGCCTCCGGGCCGATGCCTTCGATGAGTTGGCCTTCCATACGAGCGTACTTGTGCTGGTTGCCGTGTGAAAGCGTTGAATGTGCCCCGGTGATAATCAGGTGCTGTGGATATTCTTCATGAAAATTCAGCAAGGTCGTAATAAAGCGCTCATAGGTGAAGCTGTTGTAGCTGGTCAACAAGAACGGGCCAGCGATCTTCCTGGCCAGATTTTGCAAGACGCGCGTCAGGCTGTTGCCGCCGGATTGCAGGACGAATTCTATGTCGGTATCAGGCATCCAATGCGTATTCAGGTAAGAAGCGACCGAGCCTTCGTTCAGGCCCACAATAATAAAGTAACGCCGAATGCCCGCCCGATATAGCGGCTCCATCACACGTGCGATCATCGGTTTACCGAGGGCCGGGAGCATCGCAGGTGCCCGCCCCGGTGAAAGTTGGCTGCTGTGTTTGGGGCTACCTGTAGCCAGAATTACCGCACTTTCGATCAACTGCGTTCCTCCATCCATCCTAACAGCTTATGCATCGCGCAATCCTTATACATCCGTCCACCGTTACACCACACATTATAGCAAAGCGCAAGCCGCACAAGCAGGACTTAAGCGCTAAGCAGGTTGTCGTCACAATTGAGGGCGAATTCGCTATAATGAAAGTATAGCCGTCAGTAAGCACGTTCGGCTGTAAACCATACCATCAACGTCGCAACATGCAGGGGTGACAGCTTACCATGCGCGAACGGATTATCGAATATCACATCAACCGTTTGAAGGATAAAAACCCACAGGTGCGCCTGAAGGCCATCGAAGAACTACGCTTGTTAGAGGCCATCGAAGCGCTTGATGCCTTACGCGAGGTCTACGAGACAGATGCACATGACGACATCCGCCAGAGCGCAAAGGAAGCGGGCCGAGTGCTATTCATCAGCAAGCGCAAACAAGAGGCCAACCCCGGCACATAGGCCGGGGCTGCGTGCCCCTATCTATCCATCTATCCATCTATCTATCTATTCATCCACCAGCAAAGGCTAGCCGCACAACTGCTGCCTGCGTTCCTGAATCTGCGCGGCTTCCGCTTGCCTTTCCGCCAGGTTATCGCGTTCCCGTTGCACAACGTCCGCCGGTGCTTTGTTCACGAAGCCCTCATTAGACAGCTTGCCCTCAACCTTTTTAATCTCATCCTGTAGCTTGCCCAGCTTGCTGTTCAGGCGCTCACACTCGGCGGCGATGTCCAACATGCCCTCTAGCGGCAGGTATAGCGTCACATCGCTGGATACAACCGAAGCGGCGTTCTCCGGCAATGCTGCATGATTATCTTGGTCTATAAGCGTGACGCTCTCCACGTTGCAGGTACGCGCAAACACATAACCATAGCGCTCGATCTGCTCACGATAGCCACCCGGCGCGACCAGCGCCGTCACGCGCCGCCCTGGGTCCACATTAAATTCATTGCGTGTATTGCGCACGCCCACCACGAGTTCCATCAGCACAGCCATCTCAGCCTCGGCGCGGTCGCTGACGTAGGCAGCGTCGGCCTGTGGCCAATCCGCGACGATCAGCGCCCTTTCACCCTCAGCGTGGGGCGTGTAGCGCCACAATTCCTCTGTCACGAAGGGCATGAACGGATGCAGCAGTCGTAAACACTGGTTCAGCACATGCACCAACACCTGACGGGTGCGCTGCTTTTCGTCCTCGCTGCCGTTGTAAAGCGGGTGCTTGGCAATTTCCAGGTACCAGGGCGCGAATTCTTCCCACACAAACGACACGATCTGGCTGCCCGCTTCGCCATACTGATGCAGGTCAAACAGCTTTTGCACGTTGGCAATCAGGCGCTGCAAGCGGCTCATAATCCACTGTGAGGGTAAATCCAGCGTTGCGGCTGCGGGTGGCGTGTCGGCAAGCGGGCCATCCAGATTATCAAGGATCAGCTTGGCCACATTCCACAGCTTATTCACAAAACGGGCGTGATAATCCACCTTCGTCTCGTCCAGGTTCACGTCGTTGCCCGGTGTGCCGCTGGTAATCAGCGTAATGCGCAGCGGGTCCGCGCCGAATTTGTCGATCAGGTCCAGCGGGTCCAGCACGTTGCCGATAGTCTTGCTGAATTTGCGCCCTTGCCTATCACGCACCAGGCCGTGCAGGTACACCGTATGGAACGGCGGTTGATCCGTGAACCACAGGCCCATCATGATCATACGCGCCACCCAGAAGAACAGGATGTCGTGGCCCGTTTCCATGATGTGCGTCGGATAGAAGCGCTTGAGGTCGTCGGTTTCTTCCGGCCAGCCGAGCGTGCTGAAGGGCCACAAGCCGCTGCTGAACCACGTATCGAGCACATCTAAATCAGGCTGCCAGCCGTCGCCCTCTGGCGCTTCTCGGCCCACGTAAATCTCACCCTGCGGGTCGCCGTCTTTTTCACGATACCACGCCGGGATGCGATGTCCCCACCACAGTTGGCGGCTCACGCACCAATCCTGAATGTTTTCCAGCCAGTGATAATACACCTTCGTGAAGCGCTCCGGCACAATGCGAATCTGGCCGCTTTTCACCGCGTCCAGCGCCTTTGCTGCGATGTCGTCCATCTTCACGAACCATTGCGTGCTCAGCAGCGGCTCCACCACCTCACCACCCCGCTGACTGCGCGGCAGGGTCGTGGTGTACGGCTCCGTTTTAATCGTCAGGTCCGCTGCTTCCATATCCGCCCACAGCTTATCGCGTGCCGCGTAGCGGTCCAAGCCTGCGTATGCGTCGCCGTTCTCGTTGATGGTCGCGTCGAAGTTCATGATGTTGATTAGCTCTAGCCCGAAGCGCTGGCCAATCTCGTAATCGTTGAAATCGTGCGCCGGCGTGATCTTCAGCGCACCTGTGCCGAATTCCATATCGACGTATTCATCACCGATAATCGGAATCTCGCGCTCCAGGATGGGCACATAGGCTTTCTTGCCGATCAGATGCTTGTAGCGGTCATCCTGCGGGTTCACAGCAACGGCGGTATCCCCCAGGATGGTTTCCGGGCGCGTCGTCGCCACAGGCAGATAGTCGCCGCCTGCTACCGGATACTTGAAGTAATACAGCTTGATCGTCTCCTCGGCTTTCTCCACCTCCAGGTCGCTGACAGCCGTCTGCAACCCCGGCGACCAATTCACCAGGCGCGGCCCACGATATACCAGGCCCTGCTCCCATAACGTGATAAACACATGCTGCACCGCATCCGACAAACCCTCATCCAGCGTAAAGCGCTCGCGGCTCCAATCGCAGCTTGCGCCCATGCGCCGCAACTGTGATGTGATCTGGCCGCCGTGCTTTTCCTTCCATTCCCAGGTACGCGCCAAAAATGCCTCGCGGCCCACATCCAGGCGGTGCTTGCCCTCTTGCGCAAGCTGCTTCTCAATCATAAGCTGCGTCGCGATACCCGCATGGTCCGTCCCCGGCAACCACAAGGCCGCCTTCCCCCGCATCCGCTCATAGCGCGTCATCAGGTCCTCTAACGAGACGAACAGCGCATGACCCAGGTGCAGCGCACCCGTCACGTTAGGCGGCGGCATACCAATCACAAATGGCTCAGCGTCGTCTGGGCGGGCTTCCGGCTTGAACCAGCCGTTTTCCTCCCAGTAGGCATATAAACGGGCTTCGGCTTCGGCAAAGTCGAAGTTTTTCGGCATGTCTTGCACTTGCGCTTCTAGCATCGTGTTTCCTCTTTTTTCTATCTTCTATCTTCTATCTTCTATCTTCTGTCTTCTATCTTCTATCTTCTATCTTCTGTAGATTCGTTTTGTACACAGTTCGGCGGACGTGCCATCGCACGTCCCTACAAATACGTTGTAAACCGTAGGGACGCCCAATGGGGTGTCCGTGTGACTTAGCCCTCACCCCAAACCCCTCTCCCGAACGTGCCTTTGGCACTGGGAGAGGGGCTTTAAA
>DAOTTW010000475.1:0-5733 GCA_034437615.1 Anaerolineae bacterium
GACGCAGCAGGGACAGAGCGTCCGCGCGCTGAGCTATTTCCTCGACTACGACGGCACCATCTACCGCTTCACCGGAATCACGACGGCCAACGCCTACGACACCCATCGCCCGGCGTTCGAGCGCACGATGGGTGGATTCGAGGAGCTCCGCGACCCGACGAAGCTGAACGTCAAGCCCGCACGCGTCGACGTCCGCACCGCCGGCCGGTCGCAGCCCTTCGCCGAGTTCGTGCGCCCGAGCGCTTACCAGAGGCGAGCATAAACGATCAGCCTGTTGTCAGTCAGATGACGGTCGCCCCCGGTTTACACCTGTCACCGGACGTATTCGGCCCGCAAAAGCAATATGTTGCAAGTGAAGATAAAAAGAAGGGCAAGACATGGCGGTTCATTCGTTTCGATCCTGGTCGTGATCTTTGGCGCGATTATCACACGCTCCTGTCGCTTGACCATGATGCCATGACCCCACCTGCCGTTGTTGAGTGGTTTTCCCGCTTGACCTTCGATGACGTATTTGACGAGGACGCTGTTCTGGATTTGGCAGCAACAGGAATGCTGGCTGACCAAGCCAAGCCCGTATTCTATCGGCAAGAACGCTTACCGTTACCCGCAGTAATTTTACGTGAACCACGCAACGCACGCCTAATAGGTGAAGCAATTCAACTGGCAGACAGCATCGCAAAGCAGCTTAGTTGGGCACTCAGTAAGCTAGCAGAGCAGGTGCTGATGCGTGGCAGCGAACGTGAGCCAGATAAGGAGGACAAAAGGAAACTCATCACCCAATGGGATGCGCAATCGCTCTACTGGGCAGGGCTAGAACCGCACTTCTGGACGTTTGTGCAGCAACTCAATCAGCAAATACCCGAAGCGCCCGATAACTGGCGCATTGCCCTGCAACAGCAGGCACTCACAGCGCTTGCCGCTGCTGCCCGCATGAGTGGCACGGATGCCGCCGCATTGCATGGGCAAGTCGTCGCAGAACGCACACTGAACATCGGCATTCATAGAGTCTTCGATAAAGCATCACAAGCCGCATCCTAGCGAAAGGTCAGGTAACCATATGCAACGTGAAACACAGCAAGAGCCATTCGTCGAATACCTGGAAAAGCACCGCGAAGACCGCGCCATGCTCGCTGAATTGCGGCGCGGCCTCGGTCGGGAGCCAGGAGAAGCCCCCGGCATGTTTCCCTACATCATGCCATTTGTACCGGAAACGGCATACGGGCACTATGAAGCCAATCTTTACCTGCTGGCGTCGTTGTTCGCCTTGCACCCGGTATCAGCCAGATCCGGCAACATAGGCACACACCTGAAGGCGCTGGCTGATTCAGCAGATAACCATGAAGCGACTACACGTCGTTTTGTGCAATTGCTCAACCAGCACCGTGACGCCCTCGTGACGCCATTACGCCAGCATATCAGCCTGCTGAAGGCCCACGATGTGGGCGTCAACTGGCACCGTCTGCTGTACGACCTGCGCTATTGGGATCACCCTGAGCGTTTTGTACAAAAGCAATGGGCCGCCGCTTACTGGCATGAAGCCAGCAAGAATCACAGCTAACCATCCATAAGAATATCAACGAAACATATTGAGGAGCAGTTACCATGATTATTGAACTACACGCTATTCAGACCTTCGGACCCTCCAACCTGAACCGCGACGACACGGGCAACCCAAAAGAAGCGCTGTTCGGCGGTGTACGCCGTGCCCGTGTATCATCGCAAGCTGCCAAGCGTGCCATGCGCGTCTCAGAGATTTTTCAGCAGGCCATCAGCACAAAAACAGGCACTCGCAGCAAACGCATCCTTGCCGAACTGCGCCAGCGCCTGATTAATGCAGGCATTCCCGAAGAACAAGCGCAGGAAGGTGCTGCACATGTCATCAACGCGACCTTCGCCAAGCCGGATAAACGCGATTCCGACAAGACCAACGTTTTGGTCTACATCAGCCCGGATGAACTGGACGAATTAGCAGCGTATGTACAGGAAGCCTGCAATGCTGGCAAACTGCCCGATGAAAAACAAATCAAGCGCGACCTTGTCAAGCGTCTAAAGGAACGCGGGCTTGCGCCAGATATTGCGCTATTTGGACGTATGTTGGCGGATAACCCCGCACTCAAGGTGGATGCCGCTTGTCAGGTGGCGCACGCGCTATCAACCCATGAGGTCAACAGCGCTGAGTTTGACTATTTTACGGCTGTGGACGACTGGAACCCCGGCGAGGAATCTGGGGCAGGAATGCTGGGACTCGTTGCGTTTAATTCTGCTACCTACTATCGTTGTATCCGCATCGACTGGGAGCAGCTTGTCAGCAACTTGCACGGCGACACAGCACTGGCCCAAAACACGGTTATCGCGATGATGCAGGCTTTTGCGCTGGTCGTACCCACAGGCATGACCAACAGCTTCGTCAACCAGCACGCGCCGGATTTCTTGCTGGCAGTGGCGCGACCGGGCAACGACGGGCAATCGCTGGATAACGCCTTTGAACAGCCTGTGCGTGCTCAACGCGGCAGCGGCTACGCTGAACCATCCGTGCAGCGACTGGCTGCATACTGGGAACAAGTAGACCGCGCTTTTCGTATCAGCCAGCCTGCTGTTGCGGTTATGAACCCGCGTGGCTACAAACTGGCTTCACAGGAACTTATGGACGCTGTGCAGCCAGACCTACAAAGCTGGGTCGCCGCGATTACCAACGAACTTACCACACAGGGGGCATAGACAAATGCCGACTTTGTTATTACGGCTGAGCGCTCCCATGCAAGCCTGGGGCACACAAAGCCACTTCGGTCACCGTGACACAGGGCGTGAACCATCCAAAAGCGCGATTATCGGCTTGCTTTGCGCTGCCCTGGGGTGGTCACGCGATCATCCCAGCGAGGATTTACAAGCCTTGACTGACTTACGCATGGGCGTGCGCGTGGATCGAGAAGGTATAATCCGGCGCGACTTCCAGACAGCAGGCATGGGCGGCATCTGGAAAGTTAGCGGGGGCGTTAAGCGCGATCTGGTGCTATCTGACCGCTACTACCTGGCAGATGCCAAGTTCCTGGTCGGCCTGGAAGGTGACGCCGACACCCTGCAAGCACTTCAAACCGCATTACAAAACCCGGTCTGGTTCTTGTTCCTGGGGCGCAAGGCGTTTATCCCATCTGAGCGCGTCTGGTTACCGGATGGCCTGCAACCTGCTGACCTGGAGACGACGTTAGCGGCCTATCCCTGGCTTGGACGCGGCGAACCGCCCGACCAACTACGCCTTGTGATCGAAGACCCTGACGGTGAGATGGTGCGCAACGATTATGTGCTGTCTTTTGCAAGGCGGCGCTTTCTGCCACGTCGGATGCGCATGAGCTACATCTCTACACCTGCACAACCTGGCAACAATCACACCGCGGAGGACAAATGATGTACCTCTCACAACTGATCCTGAACCCACGCTCAAAGACCGCACGCCGCGATCTAGCAGACCGCTTTGAGCTACACCGTACCATCCTGAACGCCTTCCCGGAGGCATTGCCAGAGCATGAGCGCGTTCTGTACCGCGTCGAAGAGGGCACACTAGACCCGTTTGTGCGTATCCTGGTGCAATCGCAGACACAGCCCAACTGGGCCGAAATTCCGCGTCTACGCGGTAGCTACCTGAAGCATGAGCCACAGGTACGCGAGATTGCAGTCAAAGCCGAGGTAGGCGAACGTAAGCGCTTTCGTTTGCAGGCTAACCCGACCGTCAAGCGCGATGGCAAACGTCACGCGCTCTACGATGACGAGGCGCTGCTGGGTTGGCTGATGCGCAAGGGTGAGCAGCACGGCTTCGAGGTGGGACCGCTGGATGTGCGTGCTGCCAAACTCGGCAAAAAACACGGCAAAAACAGGCGGCAAACGTGGCACGCTGTACAATATGATGGTGTGCTGACGGTGACCAGCCCTGAGCAATTTACAGCCGCCCTCCGTGACGGCATCGGCAGTGCTAAAGCTTTCGGCTTCGGGATGTTGTCTATCGTTTTCGCCCAAGCTTAAAATTAAATCCTCACTTACGTGGGAGTGATCCGGCCAAACGCCCCGTTTGTGTATGAGCCGGAGTTGATTTCCCCACACACGTGGGGGTGAATCGCGTGCGATCATGTGCACCATTGACGCTGGGAAGGGCAAATATCCCCACAGGTGTGGGGCTGACATCAACAAGACACGCACCAAACCTATGGAGGATTACCGATGCAAGATTTGCGGCGATTACCCAAGCTCCGCGACGGACTGACCTACATCTATGCTGATAAATGCGTCATCCAGCGCTATCGCCAGTCCGTCGAAATGCAGGACAAGCGCGGCAAAACAGCCTTACCGATTGCCTCGCTGAGCGTTTTACTGCTCGGCCCTGGCACGCGCATCACACATGAAGCTGTGAAATTATTGGGGCGCAACGGCTGCTCCATTATCTGGGTCGGGCAAGATGGCACGCGCTACTATGCAGGTGGCACAGGCGAAACACGCAAAGGCTACAGGTTACTACATCAAGCTAAGTTGGTCAGCGACCCGCTGCTACATCGTCAGGTCGCCATCCGTATGTATGCCTTCCGTTTCGATGAAACGCTCGACCCTGACCTCAGCCTGGAGCAGATTCGTGGGCATGAGGGCGCACGGGTACGAGACGCCTACAAATTTGCCAGCCGACGTTACGGTGTTCGCTGGCGTGGACGCCGCTATGATCGTGGCAGTTGGGAAGCCACCGACCCCATCAACCGTGCCCTCTCCGCCGCCAATGCCATGCTTAACGGCTTGTGTCATACTGCTATCATCAGTGGTGGCCTCTCGCCCGGACTCGGCTTCGTCCATACAGGCAAGCAGTTGTCGTTCGTTTATGATGTTGCGGATTTGTACAAAACCGAGGTCAGCATCCCGGTTGCTTTTGCCGCCACAGCCGCAGGTACAAACGATCTCGAAGCCCGTGTACGGCAGGAGATGCGCCAGAAGCTACGCGAAACCAAGTTATTACAGCGCATTTTGCCCGACCTGGATACGTTGCTCGCCGTTGACGAGCGCACCGCCCAATCCGACCAGCACGAACACGACAGTGCCCTGCCAACCGACCTGTGGGATGAGCTAGGACTCGAATTGGACGATGAAGAGGCACATGATTCACAAGCATCAGACGCCGACGAAAACGGCTTACAAGTCGATAATCCACCCGACACACCCGACGAAAGCGAATAACAGACAGGAGATAGCACGATGGTCGTCATTATCATGGAACGGGTACCCATTGGCTTGCGGGGTGAACTTTCACGCTGGCTGATCGAACCGCATCCTGGTGTTTTTGTGGGCCACGTCAGTGCCCTTGTACGTGACAAGCTGTGGGAATTGGTTTGCGCTGGCAGTGCTGGCGGTGGTATCATCCAGTTATGGTCAACCAATAACGAGCAAAAATTCGACGTGCGCGTATTTGGTGACACGCGACGTGAAATCGTCGATTACGATGGCTTACGGCTGGTGCGGCGCAGCGGCTGATCTTTCGGTTTGTTACCGAAGGGTATTCCCCACACACGTGGGGGTGAACCGTCAGAGGTCTGCAATCGCAACTCTGCCGCCATGTATTCCCCACACACGTGGGGGTGAACCGTGTGCGGGTTAACTGCGTATAGTGTGTTTCGTAGCAGTAAGACGTGATGCTAATACAACGGCATTAGTCCCAAACCGTTTCACTCACAGTCTGTAGCACGCTACACTGTAGCGCCAATGTGG
>DAOTTW010000476.1:0-1626 GCA_034437615.1 Anaerolineae bacterium
TATGCCATGCTCTTTCAGGGCAGCAATTACGCCGATGCGCGCTCGCTGGCGACGGTCATCGTGCCCGTTTTGCGTCATCGCGTCAAGCTTAGTTACAATTGGAAAAATGCGATGGGGGATGCCATCCCTGACGATGAAGAAGAAGACCGCAAGGTGGACCACTTCATCAAGGTATTGGCGGACGCCTGCGCCCCACAGGGCGAATACCGTCGCCTATTCATGCGCACGTTGAAACCAATGCTCGAAAACAAGCAATGCTAAAGGCCAACCGATGAGCGACGATACGCCCCTAGCCTGCCAACGCCTGCCGGATGTCTTTGAAAGCCTGAGCCAATTCGCACTGAATGCACGCGCCTCGACGCGGCCAACGCAAATTGGCGGCCACATCACCCGGCGACGCGGCCAGAGCCTCGAATTTTACGATTACACGCCCTACACACCGAGCGACGACATGCGCTTCCTGGATTGGCGCGCCTCGGTGCGTGTTCACGGCCCACAGGCGTTTAACGATCCAAGCCAGTGGTTACTGCGCGAATTCGTCGCAGAGGAAGAATTGCGCCTGCTGATCTCCGTCGATACACGCCCGACGATGCACTATCCACAGGTGCTAACGCGCCGCCGCCGCAGTGAGGGCGATTTCAACGCCAGTAAATTACAGGCTGCGCTCTGGCTGGCCGAGGCGCTAACGTTCATCGCCGCCGATAGCAAGGACCGTGTCATCTGGCAACCACTGTTCACAAGTTCACCAGCCCCGTCATACGCTGCCCGTAGCCTGGAAGCCGCTGGGGTGCCCTTTAAGGATTTGCAGGCACACCCGGCGGACGAGGACGCCCCACTGAACCTGGACGCCATCGAGCGACACCTGAAGCCCGCTTTTGTGTGGCTGGTGCTCACCGATTTTTACTTCTCGGCGGAGCAGGGCGAAATCCTGGCGGAGCGGGTACGCAGTGCGCAGGCGGGCAACCGCTGGGTGATCCTCGTAGACCTGGATAGCTGGCCCTACGAGGCGGCGCAATTGGGTGACAACTATTATCGCATCAGCGGCCCCGGCATCGAAGAACGACAAGCGCATAAATTGCGCACGCGGCAGGGGTCGCTGAGCAAGATCCACGCTGATGTTGACGCGCACAAAGCCGACATCCTGGCCGACTGCGGCACGGTGGATTTTTCGTGGTGGCAATGGCCGCAAACGCTGGCATCACACAGCGAATTCGTGGCGTTCTTCCTGGCTTGCTTCCTGAACGATACGTATATGCAGCGCCTCTTTATGAGGCCGGAGTAACGCTTATGGCCCTGATATTCTGGTTCGCTGGCCTGGTTGCGGGGTTGGTCGCGCTATACATGATGCGCCAGCGTTACCGCAAGACATCGCTATCGGCGGCGCGCTTCTTCAAGACGATCCCAGAGCAAAACCCCACGCTGCACTTCAGCATCGCCCGCGTGCTGTTTACGCGCTCGTTCTGGGTGCAGCTTGCGGTGTTCGGCGCGCTGATTGCCGCACTGGTGGCGGCTGGCATCACAGTCGAAGGTGAGCCACGCGAATCCCTCGGCATCCGCGTCGCGGTGGATACATCCGCCAGCATGAGCACCCTTACCACGCTCGAATCCGGTGTTGCTGACGCGACA
>DAOTTW010000477.1:0-2776 GCA_034437615.1 Anaerolineae bacterium
ACGCCGCCCCGGACACCCCATCGGGTGTCCCTACGGTTCAGGATGGTTTAGCCCTCTTGATCGCGCTTTGCGGCGCGTGCGGCTTTGCGGCGCAGGGCGGCTTGCTTGCGCTTTTCCTTTATGTCTTCGCTATCGGTCCAGGGCTTCGCGCCGCCGCTGTCATTGTCTTGCTGTGCTGGTTGTTGCGCTTCGGCGGCGGGTTGTGCGGGCGCGGCCTGCTTTTCGGCTTTGCGCTCACGGACCTTTTCGCGCTGGGCTTCTTTGTTATCTTTGTTATCTTTTGTGGCGCTATCGGCCTTCTTGCGCGTGTTGCCACCACGACGCTTCTCTTTCTGCACGTCTTTATGATCCCAACCGCCGCGTGCTTCCATTTCTTCAACAGCGCGGGTCGGCGCGATGCTCTTCCAGTATTTCATCTCTTTGGAGAGCTTATCCTTATCAAAGACGTGGCTGGTGGTGCGGTCATAGCTGGCCAGTTCGTAATCGTGGTCCATCTTGATCGCATCAAACGGGCAGAATTCAGCGCAGTAGCCGCAATTCATGCAGATGTCGATGTCGATGAAGAAGGCTTCCGGCTCCGGCACGGGGCGACCTGTGTCGGGGTCGTTACCGCGCACAATCCAGATGCATTGTGGTGGGCAGACCTTCGCGCAGATGCCGCAGCTTGTACACCAATCCTTGCCGGGGCGCTCTTCGTGGTCGTAATCCTCTATGACCAGAAATGGCACGAAACGGAACCGTTCCGGCACGGCGAGCTTTTCATCCGGGTATTGCACCGTCAGCGAGCCTGTGCCGCTTGGCCCCTGACGGGTCTCGAAGTTATCGAGGTTGGGCGAATATTTACGCAGCCCGTAGCGCACATCATCAATGTAGGTGTTGATGAAGTGACGCATGGTGACCATCATGCCCTTCAAAAATCCCTGTCCATTCATAAAACGCTCGTCCCTTGTGTTGTGTGTATTTGCTGTGTTTGCTCGGTTTTTTGTGGGGCAGGCAAATGATTAACTTAAACGCAGGTGTTGCGGCGGACGCGCAGAAGCGCGTCCCTACCTACAATGCGATAGCTGTAATCCTGCCCAGGGCTTAGCACGCTAAGCCCCTACAACGATATAGGTTCGTTTTCGCTCATCCATTAGCGATCGGTCTCACCTAGCACGATGTCGATGCTGCCCAGAATGGCCACGACATCGGCCACCTTCATGCCCTCGGACATGCGGCCCAGCGGCGTCAGGTTGATGAAGGATGGGGCACGCACATGGTAGCGCCAGGGGTTCGCGGTGGCGCGCTTGTCGCCAGCAGAAACCACATAATAGCCGAGTTCGCCCTTGCCGTTTTCGACGCGGCTGTAGGCCTCACCGAGCGGCACCTTGCTTGAATAGGCAGCGTTATTGTCATTGACCGCTTCGCCCTGCGTGTATTCCAGGCGGGGCAGCAGTTGCTTCAGGATGCGCACACTCTCGCGCATTTCGCGCACGCGCACCATGTAGCGTGAGTACATATCGCCGTCGTATTCCACCGCGATGTCAAAATCCAGTTCGGGGTAGATGCTATAGGGTTCGGCGCGGCGCACGTCATAGGCCACACCGCTACCACGCAGCACCGGACCCGCAGCGCTGTAGTTGATCGCGTCTGCGCGGCTGAGATAGCCGACGCCATACGAGCGCGATTGCACGATTTCGTTGTTACTCAGATATTCTTCTACTTCGTCAACCGTGCGTGGGATGCGCTCGTTAATCATCTCCGTCAAAAACTTCATGGTGTCCATGTCGCGCACGCGGTCGTTGATAAGGTTTTCTACGCTGTGGATGCGTTCGGGGATGTCCGCAAAGACGCCACCGAAACGCATATAATTGCACATCATGCGGCTACCTGCTGTCGCCTCGAAGAAATCGAGGATGCGCTCGCGTTCCTGAATGAAATACAGCACGGGCGTGAAGAATGCACCGAGGTCATTCAGCCAGAAGCCAATCGCCCACAGGTGGTTAACGATGCGCGTCAATTCCACCATCAGCACGCGGACCACTTCGGCGCGATAGGTCGGCGGATTGTACTTTTTGCCGAGCGCCAGCAGCTTCTCGACGGCCATCACGTAGCCGTGATTGTTGCCCATGCTGCTGATGTAATCCAGGCGATCTGTGAAGGGGATGTTGTGCAGGTAGGTGTTGCGCTCACCGATTTTTTCGTGGTTGCGGTGCAGGTAGCCCATGACCGGCTCTAGCTTCGTGACCGTCTCGCCATCAAGTTCCATCACCATGCGGAATACGCCGTGTGTGCTGGGATGGTGCGGCCCCATGTTGACCACAAGCTGATCGGTTTGCATCCCACCATGTACCGCGTGCAACGGCTCGACATCCACGCCCATGCCGAAGCCCTCGTATAGCTTGGCTTCGGATGCATCGCTGAGCTTACCCAGGTCGATGTCATCGGGGTATTTTACGTTTTTGCCGTAGATGTTTTTTTCTTCGGCGCGGTGTACGTGGCCACCCGGCCAGCGGCTATCAAATGGCTTATGCGTCTCCTCGTAGTAGGCTTCTTGCCAATCTTTGCGCATGGGGTGGCCTGCGAAGCCCTCCCAGAGCAAAATACGCATCAGGTTGGGGTGCCCCTCAAAGTTAACGCCAAAAAGATCGTAGGCTTCGCGCTCCTGGAAGTCTGCGCCTTTCCAGATGGGCGTTAGCGAGGGCATTTTGCTTGCTTCGCGGTCCGTCTGTGCTTTAAACACCAGCGCAGACCCGCCTGTTGTGCGGTAAGCATGGTAGACCATCTCCATGCAGTC
>DAOTTW010000478.1:0-2340 GCA_034437615.1 Anaerolineae bacterium
AATAACCGCATCGGGCGGGCACATCGGCCTGCCCCTACATTGTATGCGACTGTCGCGCCTACCTGCGGCTTGCGGTAGAATTGGGTTATACAACCGCTAGACAATACCAACATGCAGCAGGGCATCTGGTGGAGCTAGGCAAGCTGCTGGGTGGCTGGCAGAAGACGTTGAAGGATGATGCGACGGATGCACAGGTGAGTGAAAATGCCCGCGATTGACCACTGCGAGCCACAGGTCATCCGTGCGCTTGCCAAAGCTGGCTGGGTGCTGGAAAAGCGTCCGTACTCTATCCATACGCCTGGGGCGACCTATTACGCTGACCTGCAACTACGGTCCGGTGATGATGAACGCATGATTGTGGTCGAGGTGAAATGCTTCCCAGATACGCGCTCCGCGATGGAGGAGTTGTATCGGGCCATCGGACAGGTGATGTATTATGACGTATTGCTTTCGAAACTACCGACTCCGCTACCTGCTTACCTGTCGATTCCAAGCCATGCCTACGCCAGCTTATTCCGCTATGCGTCGGTTCGGGAACTGGCGCAACGTGCTAAAATCAGGATGATCGTGATGTCATTAGAGCGAGAGGAAATCGAACAATGGATCAACTGGTGAGGATCGTAAGCGAGGAAGTGCGCAAATATGCCAGTGATGGTCGTGCCGCAAATGGTCGTCTTTTCCTGACCACGAACGAGCAAAGCTGTACCTATGCTGTGACATCTGTCGGGACGTTTGAAGGGCAGTGGTCATCACATATCGTTGTGTTGGCGCGTGTGGTAGAAGATCATGTCGTCATTGAAGAAGACCGCACGAACAAACCCTTGCTGGACGCGCTGTTACAACGTGGCATTCAGCGTCAGCAGATCGTGTTGTCGTATCAAGGTGAAGCGGTGCCAGATGCAGAGACGTATCATTTGGCATAATATCGTCGGCTGGGTACACTTCAGGCAAACACTGTAGCTTTACGAAGGATAACAAGCCGGATGGCGAAGTGGCTGAATAGGCGTGTTTGGGTTTGGATGTTGCTGTTTTTTGCTGCGTTGCCTGTTTTCGTACAGGCACAGGGCCAAGTTGACATTGTCGTAGATGTCAGCCGTGATGCATTGACCGTGTTTGTACCGGGTAATGTGCCACAATCGCTGCAAGAAATCGGCTTTGAAGTGGTCATCAATGGCGAACGGCGCATTTTTCGCCTACAGGATTATGCATCGTTTCAAAGCTATCGCTGGAACACCGTGCTGGCACCAGAGTGCTTGCGCATTGCGCGCGAAAACACGACGCCCAGACTGCCGATCGGCTGTCCACCATTTGAGACGGCCACGCAATTTGTGGCGGGTGGTGATGCCTTCTGGTACGACAGCGTATCAAATCAGTTTCGCACACTGTTGTTGATGCGTGGTACTGTTCAGGTGGGCACGTGTGGTGCAGGCAACCCACGTTGCGAGATGCGCTACATCCCACCGACCTTTACGCCCATGCCGACGCACACGTTTGCGCCGACCTTCACACCGAGTATCACGCCGAGTATGTCACCGACGGCGACCGCAACGCCGACAGCGACAGCCACGAACACGCCCGCCGTGCCGATAGCAGAACAGGTGGCGCTAGCGGGCGTGAGCAGCAACCGTGCCTGGGCAGCCTATGCGCCCTACGTGCAGGTGCATAACGGCGTGGAGATGGTGCTGGTGCCTGCGGGCGTGTTCACGATGGGCAGCACGCCGGATGAAATTGAGGCTGGTTTCCAGATGTGCCAGCGCGCCGCCGACAACGGTGCAGAATGCCAGCGTAGCTGGTTTGAGGATGAGGGGCCGACAAGCAGGCAAACGCTAGCTGAGCCATTCTGGATTGACCGTACAGAGGTAACGCGGGCGCAGTATCAGCACTGTGTGGATGCAGGCCGTTTTGAGGAGACGCCTGATTCCGACGTTTCAACGCAGCCAGAGCAACCCATTAACCGTGTAACGTGGTTTCAGGCGAAAGCTTATTGTGAGTGGCGTGGTGGACGTTTGCCGACTGAGGCCGAATGGGAGTACGCGGCACGCGGACCGGATGGGCTGATCTTCCCCTGGGGGAATAGCATGACGGGTGATGCGGCTAACCATTGCGACAGTAACTGTGGCGAGGCAAGTTGGGGACCGAACTTCAACTATGTGAATGAAGAAAATGACGATGGCTATGCAGTGACAGCACCTGTCGGCAGTTATCCGCAGGGGGCGTCCTGGGTGGGTGCGCTGGACATGAGCGGCAATGTGTGGGAGTGGGTGAGTACGATCTACGGCGTATATGATTTTGACAACAATGAATTCAGTAGTTTATATGAATACCCTTACGACGCACAGG
>DAOTTW010000479.1:0-21474 GCA_034437615.1 Anaerolineae bacterium
CTGCAACTCGCGTTTGATTACCCGGATAGCGATGATGTGCGTGTGCAAACCCGCGTGCCGGATGTGACGATTTATGATGCAGAACCGCGCCCATCTGCAAGCGGGACCGCAACTGCTGTGGCGACCGTCGAAGAGGTGCAGACGCAAACTTACACGTTAGCCATGACCGATACGCTATATGAAGAACTCGAAGAAGATGAGCATCAGCCCACAGGCATCACGATTAACGAGGTGAACCCTGAAAATGGCCAGCGCAATGTCGTCACGCGCTTAGAATTGCTGTCACCAGCGAATAAGCCACCCCATAGCGGCTATGGGGCATACCGCGAAAAGCGCTATGAAACGCTATTACAGGGCATCCCACTGGTGGAGATAGATTATCTGCACGAAACACCACCTGCGGTGCTGGGCGTGCCGGAATACACCAAGCGCCTTGCAAATTCATACCCGTTCTATATCGCTGTCTCGTACCCCAAGCCAACGCTTGAGCAGGGCGTGGTGGTGATATACGGCTTCAATGTGAACAAACCGCTTCCACGAGTGCTGATCCCGTTGCGAGGCGAAGAAACCATCCTGTTTGATTTTGACCCCCCGTATCAGCGCACCTTCAGCAGCTTTCGCAGCTTCAGCAAGCGGCTGGATTATGCCGAAGCGCCGCGCCATTTTGAACGCTACGCCACACAGGACCGCGCCGAAATCGAAAAGACGATGCTCACTGCGGCCAAGCCAAGCCCCGACGATGCCACGCCGCCAAACGCGAGCGGTTGAAAAATACACCCCTTTTGCGCAAAATAGCGCCCACTATCTATCGAGCTGCGTCGTGCATCAAAAGACGCGGCTAATCACGGAGTCCCGAAAGACATTACATGACTGAACAAACTGCAACCGAGGTTCAAGCTAACATCCGGGTAATTTTCATCGACCTGGACAACACCCTGCTGAATTCCAAACATGAGATGAGCGACCGCAACCGCGACGCCATCAAGCGTGCCGTCGCAGAAGATGTCCAGGTCGTGCTGGCGACGGGCAAAACACGCGCCAGCGCACGGGCCATCATAGAGGCGCTGGGCTTACAGACGCCGGGTATTTACGTGCAGGGTTTGCTCACGTACAACGCCGATGGCAGCATCCGCCAGCAGCAAACGCTAGACCCCAAAATTATTCGCCGTATCGTTACCTTCGTGGAAGATCGGGGTTTTGCGGTGCTGGCCTACAGCGGTGATCGTCTGCTCGTCAAAGCACCACACCCGATGGCTGACCGCATCAACGAATATGGCGAACCAAAGGCCGAAATTGTCGGCCCGTTGGTGAACCAACTGATGAACACGCCGATTCACAAGCTGATTATCTTCGGTGAGGATAAGCGCCTGACTGC
Organism: Anaerolineae bacterium; assembly: GCA_034437615.1. GTDB lineage: Bacteria > Chloroflexota > Anaerolineae > Aggregatilineales > Phototrophicaceae > DAOTTW01. The sequence continues at coordinate 1,376 of DAOTTW010000479.1, forward strand.
TTTGCGCTGGCAACTGACGCAGCAACACGAAGGCCATATCCATCTGACGACTGCAAAAGTGCTCGGTACGCTGGAAGTGCTGCCCGCAGGCGCATCTAAGGGCAAGGCGGCCAAGAAGCTGCTGAAGGATATGGTGCTGAAGCCAGAGAACATGATGGCCATTGGCGACGGCGAAAACGACCTTGAGCTGCTGCAAATGGCAGGGCTGAGCGTGGCTGTGGCCAATGCGGATGAGAGGCTGAAGGCGGTCGCGCAGCATGTGGTGGGCAGCAACGACGATGACGGCGTTGCAGAGGCCATCGAGCGTTTCGTCGCGCCGCCACCTGCACCACCTGCACCAGAACCGCAGCCAGAAGACAGCGAAACGTCATCGGCAGCAGAGGCAGAGGCAGCCGATAGCACGGATCAGCAAGAAACAGCAGTTTCGGCTGAGACACCCCAGCCAACAGAAAACAAAGAAAATTAATGGATAAACGAAAACAAACCTATATGATCGTAGGGGCTTAGCACGCTAAGCCCTGGGCGCAATACATTGCGCCCCTACAGATCCGTTTTCATATCTCCATTAGGCATTCTTCTTTGTGTCCTCTGTGTTATTCGCGGTCAATTTCCTTCATATGAACAAAAAACTGAGTCAAATTCAAAGGCATCTCTATGAAAAATATACTCGTGACAGGCGGCGCAGGCTTTATCGGCAGTGCTTTCGTGCGGCAGATGGCCACAGCCTACCCGCAATATAAAATCGTCACCTACGATAAGCTGACCTATGCGGGCAACCTCGATAATCTGCTAGCCGTCAAAGAATTCAGCAATCACGTCTTCGAGCAGGGTGATATTGCCGATCGTGAGACTGTGCGCGATGTGCTGACGCGCCATCAGATCGACACGATTGTAAATTTCGCCGCCGAAAGCCACGTTGACCGCAGCATCTTAGACCCCGACGCCTTTATCATGACCGACGTGTATGGCGTGTATAATCTACTTGAGCAAGCGCGGCAGCATGGCATCGGGCGCTTCGTGCAGGTCTCGACGGATGAAGTATATGGTGATGTGCCGACAGGCTACAGCACAGAAACCGACCCGTTCCTGCCCAACAGCCCCTATGCCGCCAGCAAAGCCAGTGGTGAACTGATGGCGCGTTCGTATTTCGTCACCTATGGCATGGATATTGTCATCACACGCGGCAGCAACACCTACGGGCCGTATCAATACCCGGAAAAGCTGATCCCGTTCTTCGTGACGGAAGCGCTGGATGACCGCCCGTTGCCCGTTTATGGCGATGGGATGCAGATGCGCGATTGGCTGCATGTGGACGATCATGCTAGCGGGGTGTCGCTCGTGCTGCACCAGGGTGAATCCGGCGAAGCCTATAACATCGCAGGCGAGGACGTGCGCCACAACATCGACGTGATTAAGCTGATGCTGAACATCATGGATAAGCCAGAGGCGCTGCTGAAATTCGTGCCCGACCGCGAAGGCCACGACCGCCGCTATGCCATGAGCGCGGAAAAGCTCATGGCGTTGGGCTGGCTGCGTCAGCACACCTTTGAGGCTGGCTTGCAAGCGACGATTGACTGGTACCGTGATAACGAATGGTGGTGGCGTAAGATCAAGACGGGCGAATATCTGGATTATTATAAGCGCCAGTATGCCGCCCGTCTGGAAGCCGCCGACTAGCGAGAGAGTGGTGACAAAACGCGACATGGATTTCTCAGCCGAAGCCGCAAGCCTATACGATGAATTGATCGCCCGTCGGCGTGACCTGCATATGTACCCTGAACTCGCCTACGAAGAGCATCGCACGGCAGGCATCATCGCAGAGGAATTGCAGCGGCTCGGTTATGAGGTGCGCACGGGCTTTGCGGGTACAGGCGTCGTCGGCATTCTGGAAGGCGCTACAGATGGCCCGACGGTCTTGTATCGCTCCGATATGGACGCGCTGCCCATCCACGAAGAAAACGACGTACCCTATAAATCCTGCAATCCCGGCAAGATGCACGCCTGTGGGCACGACGGGCACATGTCCATCGCGCTGGGTGTGGCTAAACTGCTGGCGCAGCACCGCGACCAATTGCGCGGCTGTGTGAAATTCGTGTTTCAGCCCGGTGAAGAGGGGGCAGGCGGTGCGCTGGCCATGATTGACGATGGCATATTGCAAGACCCTGCGCCGGATGTGGTGCTTGGCCTGCACCTGTGGAATATACTGCCCTTCGGTAAGGTGGGTGTGGCTGAGGGTGCGATGATGTCCGGTTCTTCGGTCTTTAACATTGTAGTGCGCGGCAAGGGTGGCCATGCCGCCATGCCACACACGACCATCGACCCCGTATCCTGCACGGGGCAGTTGATTACAGCGCTGCACACGATTGTCGGGCGCAAGATGAACGCCATGTCCGGCGCGGTGGTGCTCAGCGTGACGGGCGTGCAGAGCAGCAACTTCAAGCACAATATCATCCCCGAAAAAGTCGATATTATGGGCACCTTCCGCACTTTCAACGCCTACACCAGCGAATTGCTAGAGCAGCACATCCGCGATGTGAGCCACAACGTCTGTGAGAGCGTCGGCTGCAAAGCTGAGGTCAATGTCAAGCACTTGACGATCCCGGTGGTGAATCATCCTGATGTGGTGCAGCGCGTGAGCCGCATTGCGGGCCGCCTCGTCGGTGAGGATAATTTGGTGCATGATGAGCGCACGATGGCCTCTGAGGATGTGTCGTACCTGCTGGAAGATACGCCGGGTATGTTCGTGCTGGTCGGGTCTGCGAATGATGTGCGTGGGCTGAATTATGGCCATCATCACCCGCGCTTTGATTTTGACGAGCGCGTGTTGCCATTGGCGGTGAACCTGATGGCCTCGACCGTCGCGGATTATTTGCTGCCGGATTGATTTTTGCGTGCTTCTATCTTACGGCGGCCTGATCCTGGCTCTCGTTATGGTTTTGTGCGATGCCCACGCTGAACGAGAACGCGCTACCCTTGCCCAGCTTGCTCTTAATCTCGATGCGGCTGCCCATCTGTTCGACCAGACTTGCTGCAATCGCAAAGCCTAGCCCTGTGCCCCGCTGCCCCATCGTATACTCGTCGTCACTACGCCAGAATTTCGTTCCCAGCTTGCGCAGGCCCTCTTCGCTGAGGCCGATGCCCGTATCCGCCACCGTAAAGCGCACGCGCTCGCCTTCGCGCTTGGCACGCAGCATCACCTTGCCGCCATCCGGCGTGTATTTGTAGGCGTTGCTGATGAGGTTGGTCAGCACCTGCATCAGACGGTAATAATCCGTCCAGAGGACGGGCAGGTTTGGTTCAATCTCCTCGATGTATTTGTGCTTGCGCTCACGGATTTGCGGCATGGTGGTATCACGCACGGCTGTCACCACGTCGTTGACGAGCACGCGGGTTTCTTTCATCAGGAATTGCCCGCTTTCGATGCGGCTGATGTCCGACAAATCCGACACCAGCATCTCCATGCGTTTGACTGTATCCGTTATGCGGTTCGCGAATTCGTACTGGCGCTTGCTCAGGTTATCGGAATGCATCCGCAGCAAGTCGGCATAGCCAGCGATGCTGGTCATGGGCGTTTTCAGGTCATGCGCGACGATGCCCACGAATTCACTTTTGGCTTTATCCGCAGATTGCACGGCAGCGTATAGGCGTGCATTCTCGATGGTGACAGCCGCCCGTGTCACCACGCGCTCGACCAATTCCTGCTCGTTCGTGCTAAAACCCCCCGTTTCATGGCGCAACACCATCAGGCCGATCACCTCTTCTTTGCGCAGCACGGGCACCGCCAGCAACGTCAGCGGGTGTTTTTCATCCGGCTGAAAGCTGAGCGGTTGGCGCGTCTTGATGACCTCCCAGATTGGCGGGTAGGTGCCGCCGAGGTCAAGAATCTGGTTCGGGTTGTGGTCCGTCTGACCGTAGTGATGCTCCGCGATGATACATGGTTGCTCACCCTGGACCAAAATGCCCAGATGACCGCCACTAGCCCCGGCAATGCGACAGGCGGATTCCAGCGTGATGAGCATAGCTTCGTCGGGGTCTAGCGTTTCGTTCAGGCGCATATCCACCCGGCGCAGTTGCCGCAATTCTTCGACGCGGGCGGCGAGTTGTTCGTCGGTTTCGCTGAATAAGATGGCGTTGTCGATGGCGATAGCGGCCTGGCCAGCCAACGCTTCCAGCGTGTTCAGGTCGTCCTCGCTAAAGAGGCCGGCGACGATGCGGTTTTCGACGTAGGCTATGCCCATGATGTTGCCACGCGCCCATAATGGCACAGCCATAATGCTGCGCAACGCCTGGCTGATGATGCTGACCTGGCCTGCAAAGCGCGAATCTTCAGCCGCGTTGGTCGTCAGGATGGCCTCGCCCGAATCCAGCACGAGGTTGGCAATCGTGCGGCTGTAACGGAAGTGATCGCTACCGAGCGTTTGCTGATCTAAATTGCGTGCGACCTTCGGCTGCAATTCGCCGTCATCGTCGCGCAGCATCAAGAAGCCGCGCTCTGCGCCCGTTAGTTGAATCACCGCGTCCATCACCTGATCTAGCACCGTTTGTTCATCCAGCGATGTCCCCAGCATCCGCCCAACCAGATACAGCGCTTCAAAGCGGCTGGAGTGCTTTTCCTGGGTGGTGCTTTCACCGATGCGTGCTAGCAGGTCTTCGATTTTGTCGAATTGGCGCAGCATATATTCGGTATCAATGCGCCCTGCTTTGACCTGACCACGCAGCAGCTTCAGGATGTGGCGTGTATTGCTGACTTCTTGCTCGCTGATTGGCTCCGTCATGGCGGCTCGCTCGTCTATTCGGCTTGTTCGGGCAGAGAAGCGTAATAGTCGCAATGCGCCTGGATTGGGCATTGCTCACATAGTGGGTTTCTGGCCTTGCACAGGGCACGCCCATGATAAATCATTTGTAGGTGAAATGAATAGTAGTCTTTTGGTGGAACGATGGCTTCCATCATGGGGTGTGCTTTATCTGCGCTGATCTTCTGCGGCAGAAAGCCGATGCGCTTGCCGACGCGGTGCACGTGGGTATCTACCGGGAAGGCTGGCAGGTTATAGGCGAAGCACAGCACAATCGCGGCGGTCTTTGGGCCGACACCGGGCAGGTCCACCAGCCATTTTTTCGCGTCGTCAATCGCAAGCTCACGCAGGAAGTCGATGTTGTACGCCCCCTGTTCATCGAAGATGCGCCCTAGAATCTTCTGGATGCGCGGGCCTTTCTGGTTGGCCAAACCAGCAGGGCGAATCGTGTCAATAAGTTCGTCCTCTGCTGCGTGGTGCGCGGCTTCCCAGGTCGGAAAGCGCTTTTTCAGCGCCGAAAAACCCCGGTCCCGGTTGGCGTCGTTGGTGTTCTGGCTCAGCACACAGCTAATCAGTTCGTCCATGCCATCCAGATGACCACGCCATACCTTGCGGCCATAGGTCGTTGCTAGTGCCTGGGCAATGGGCGGGTACTTTGCTTGTGCGTAGGCAATGTGTTCTTGGTCCAATGTGTACGGTCCCCATAAATTTGCATCACGTCTGAATTGTAACTCTATGGGCAACCAAACGGCAAGTTATTGCTGCCTCACACATGGGGCGAACTGTAAAAAGCTGTAAAGTTCGCTATCTTTCACAATGTTTTTAATACGCCGTCAGGCCGTGTGCTGGCCGTTGTGCTATGCTTCGCTTGTATCGGGCGTCTGTGGGCCTTGTTTCGGCTTTTGCGCCTGTTCGCGCTGTTCAGCGCCCTGAAAATACAACGCAATCGCCAGCGCGCCGACGCTCAGGCCACCACCCAGCAGCAAACCAACCAGCAGGGCATGGGCCAACAACGTATCCTGTGCCAGCGAAAACAACGTCATGACGATAATCGAGCACAGCACGCCACCAGTCGCTAATACAGCAGTCGGCCCCAGGCGGCGACGAATCGCGATGTACATCGCGACGACAATGCCAGCGAAAACCAGGAAAAATAATATTGCGGCGGGGTTCATAGCGGTTTCTAGCTCCTTTGGTATTCAGGCGATATTCAGGACAGGGTGCGTAAGATGGCCCGCACAGGCGACCCACAGGCCGCGTCTAATTTCAGCGGCAGTGCCACCAGTTCATAATCGCCATCAGGTACATCACGCAATAGCAAATGCTCCAAGTTCACCATGCCATGACGCCGTAGCGCATGGTGACAGGGCAAATCCTTGCTATCGAACGCATCGACGGAGGGCGAATCCAGCCCGATGAGCTTGTAACCCAATGCGGCTAGATGCGCGATGAGGTCTACACTCAAATACGGGATCATCTGCGGCCATTGGTCGTCGGGTAAAGCGCTGACGTGGCTGTGAATTAGCAAGCGCTCGCCGCCTGTCAGGTCAACATGCCTGAAATGCTGCGGTGATAGCGGCCCGTCCTGTAAATCCACTGTGACGACACGCGCCCGCCCGATGTAAGCATCTAGCGGCATGGTGGCCGGGTGGTCGCCATCATCGGCGTAGTGATAATAGGCATCGGCGTGGCTGCCTGTGTGTGCGCTTAGCGTCAGCGTGAGCAGGTTCACGGCATCGCCGGCGCTTTTGCGCAGGGTGTGCGCTGCGCTATAGGCTGTATCCCCTGGCCAAACGTGGGTATTGCGGCGAATCGTGCGTGTGATGTCATATAGCATGAGAGCGACTCTGTAGCCATGCAAATCGTCATCAGTGTAGCAGACATCGGGCAGCATGTGCGTGAAAACTCGCCGATTTCAGACAAATCTTTGCAAGCCTGAACGACAGCGTTACAATTTAACCTGTATTGCTCGTGATAAACGATGGAACTGAGTAGAATGGATGCTGCAATTTGAACCGTAACCGTGCAACTGGCCCCCGCCTGGATGTTATCCTGAACGCCCCACTGACCCACCTACAGATCAAAGCCTTTGAAGTCTGGCTCGCGACACACGGTAGCCGCATCGAATACCGCCGCCCGATTGTGCGCCGCAACCAACGTGAACACGACATCGCCCGCGACCAGCGCGAATTGCTGCTGCTACAACTGGAATTGTGGCAGACGGAGCAGGCCGCAGACGCTGCATTGACGCAGGAGCTAGCGCGTTTAGCGGCGACGATCAAGCAGGACGAGCAGTGGATGTGGGATTTTGGCGTGTCGGATGGCCGGCAGTTGGGCGCAGGGCAGATCACAAACGGCATCCGCTTCTTCGGCGCGACGCTGAAGGCATTCGCGCCGCGTGGCTGGGAAAACGGCGAAGCGGGCTATCTGCGCTGCATGATGGACGCGCTGGGCTACGTGCCACAACAAACGCTGGGGCTGATGGCGCTGAATGACCGCGAAGACGATCATTTGCTGCTGGCGTATATGCTGGCGGACCTGGCCGACGACCATTTAACGCTGGTCCGCGCCGATATGCGACCCAAATTCAACACGGAGCGCGGCGCTAGCGAATGGACGCCGGACGAGACACGGGCACTGGTCGCTGACCTGGGTGGCCGTAGCTATGAGGTCGGGCACCGCAGCAAGCCGCACGAATATCTGCTGGATGGTGAAGCGATGCGGGCCTGGGCACAACACCCGCGCTTTTATCTGCGTGGCTAAAGCCGCCTGCGCAAGCGTTGCAGCAGGTCGTCGCGTTCGGGGTGGGTCGTCAATTCGACGGCCTCAATGAAGCTGTGCAGGCGTTGCCTGGGCTAGTGCATCACGCGCTCATCGCGGCCCTGTGACAAACCCTGCGAGAAGATCAGCGCGACCAGCGCCATACCCAGCAGCAGCAAACCCGTCCAGATCGCAGCGTCAATATCGCGTTCAAAGATGCTGTAGACCAGTAGCGGCATGGTCTGCGTGCGGCCCTGTAAGCTGCCCGCAAACAAGATCGTCGCGCCGAATTCACCCACAGCCCGCGCCCAGCTTAAGACCAGGCCAGCACCCAGCGCACGCCGCGAAATCGGCAACGTCACATTCCAGAAGACGCCCCATTCTGACGCGCCATCCACACGCGCCGCATCTTCGTAATCACGTGGCACGCCTGCAAAACCGATTTGCGTAGCGCGAATATAGAACGGTGCGGCTACAAACGTCTGCGCGATGATAACGGCCAGCGAGGTAAACGGGATCGTGATACCCAATTCTAGCAGCAGCGGCCCCAGCGTCCCACGTCGCCCGAACGTCAGCAGTAGCGCCAAACCCGCGACCGCAGGCGGCAACACAATCGGCAATTCGATGATGGTGCTGACCATGCGCCGACCGGGGAAGCGCCAGCGCACCAGCACAAAGGCCAACGGCGTACCAAGCAGCACGGTCAGCAATAATGTGATGCCCGATGTGACGAAGCTCAGGCCGAGCGCACTCCAAACGGCGTCATATTGCGTCAGACCTTGCCATGCTTGGGTGCTGATGGCCCGTAATAGCAGCACAAAGGGCGGCAATATCAGCAGCGCGAACATCAGCGCCGCTCCCAGCAGTATCAGCACATGGCGCGTGGTTTTCATGCCGTTTTATACGCACAGGTCCGCTTAATCGTCCCCGTCGTTTGTTGCACCTGTTTCTGTGTCTGCTTCTGTCTGGTCGTCGCGCTCTGGCAGGCCGAAGCCGGCTGCTGCGAGGATGTCCTGACCCACGTCAGAAAGCACAAACTCCGTAAAGGCTTGCGCTAACTCAGGGTTGGCGGCCTCTCGCAGTGGTGCAATCGGATATTCGGCAGTCGGGCCAACGTTCGGCGGTAATGGGATGATGCGTATATCGTCGCTGACATCCTCGGTGACATCCGTGCGGTAGGCGATGCCGACATCGGCTTCACCCAGCGCGATTTTCGCGACGACGCGCCGCACGTTATCCTCTTCAGATACGAGGTTGCGCATCACGCGGCCACTGAATTGCGCACCGTACAGCCGATCCAACTCCCGCAGCAGATCATCCGTGTATTCCCGCACGGGCACACCCGGCGTTGCTAGCACCAGCAGAATACCCAAACGCGATAAATTGGCGGCGCTGTCGATGGCACCGGGGTTTGCTTCTGGCACGATAAGCGCCAGTTCGTTCAGCGCGAAGGTCTGCACGCTGTCGGGGTCGATCAGATCATCAGCGACCACATGCTGCATCCGATCCGGGTTCGCGCTGGCAAAGACATCCGCAGGCGCACCTTGCCGCAGTTGTGCCGCGAGTGTGGACGACCCCGCGAAGTTATACACGATCTCTATTTCTGTAGCTGCTGTTTGGTCGGTGCCAGCAGCAGCGGCCTGTTCTACGAAGGCGTCGCCCAATGCCTGCATCACATCCGTCAGCGATGACGCCGCGAAGATGGTCAGCGTTTGGGCTGTCTGGTCGCGCTCATCTGTATTGGTTTCGCCGGTTTCGGTTGCTGAGGGCGGCGTCTGGCTGTCCTGGGCGGTTAACGGGGCAGTCGCGGCCAGCGACATTACGAGTAAAATAAAGATCGAGCAAAAATAGCTCAGGTGGCGCTGTAAATTGCGTGTTATTTCATGCATCGTAGGTGACAATCCGGCAACATGAGTTACAATCCCGCCAGAGTATACATGACAAGCACTGTCACTCACAGGGGAGCAGCCAATTCGTTATGGCAATTGCAACACAGGTTATGGTCGTGGATGATGACGATATGAACCGGGAGATTATAGAGGCGTTTTTGGTATCTGAAGGCTATGAGGTCGTGTTAGCGCACAATGGCCGTCAAGCGCTGACTTTGCTGCAAGCGCAGCGGCCAGCCCTGGTTCTGCTGGATGTACGGATGCCGGATATGAACGGCTACGAGGTCTGCCAGCAGATCAAAGGCAACCCACAGACGCGGCAGATTCCGGTGGTGATGGTCACGGGCTATGATTCCGACGAAGAGAAGCAACGCGGTCAGCAAGCAGGCACCGATGCATTTATGTCGCGGCCTTTTGACGGCGATGATCTGCTGTCGCTGGTGAATAGCTTGATTGACGCCTCTTAGGTGTTTGCCCCACGCGCACTTGGCAGGATCGGCCCTGCTTCGTTAACATAGGTTTCGTCAACATAGAACGCAGCAGACAAACGATAGACGATTAGAACAGTGTGTAACCAGAATGGGGTATCGCTCGCGGAATAACAACGAAGCGCCGAAATGGTTTGTCTTGCTGATTGGCATGGCGATGGTTTTCGGCGTGTATTACCTGTACGTCGGCTTCCGTGAATTCTTGGAGACGGGCGGCAGCAGTGTACAGGGGGCCACCGAGCAGGCACAAGAGGCCGCCACCGCCACGCTAGAGCGCCGCTTAGCGCTGGATGCTGAATTGCCGACGCGCCGCCCGACATCGACATCACCGCCCCCCTGTCAGCCGTTTATCGTCATCGTGGATAGTGCCATCATGCGCAGCCAACCCACCCGCGCCTCGCAAAATTTGGAGACAGTGCGCCGCAACAGTGAATTATGCGTGCAGGGCAGCGAAAGCGTAGGTCAATGGACGTGGTACCTGATCGACCGCAACCCGGTGACGCGCCGCATCGAAGCAGGTTACATGCGTGAAGACCTGCTGCAAGCGCAAAACCCCACACAAACGCCCCTCCCGACACAACAGCAGGCACGTGCAACCGTCACGCCGCCTGTGACCAACACCCCGCCCCCGACAGCCACACCACAGCAGCAGCAGCAACAGCAGGCGAGTGCAACGCCGACACCGACGCGGCCTGCACGCCCAACGCGGCCACCCGCCGCCAGCGATACACCCGTGCCCGCCTACAGCCTCTAACGTGAGCGCAAGTTGCACGCAGCACACGCCATGCTATAATTAAGTCGTGTCTACAATTACAGTCAGGCTACATTATCGTCAGTAGCGGAGGCGCTATGTTTGATTCGTCGCTAGTCGAAGTCGTGCTCGGTGTGCTGTTCGTCTTTATCCTGCTCAGCATCCTCACAACAGAAATCAACTCGGTAATTTCCAATCTGCTTAAGCTGCGGGCCAAGCATCTGCGGCAGGGCATCGCGCTGTTGATCGAAGATGAGGAAATGCAGGCCCGTATCATAACGCACCCACTCATCAAGCTCTCCGAAGCGCGTCCGGTATTGCCCGATCAGAGGCTTGACGAAGCCGACATCCAGAAAATCGTCAATGGTAGCGTGACCGCGCTGAGTAATATCGACCCAAATACATTCGTAAATGTGCTGATCGACCTGATCCGCGTCGATTCCGACCAGGAATTGTATAGCGCGATGCTCAGTATTGTGGATGCGATGCCAGATGGCCCGGAGCGCCGCCGCTTGCGCCTTGCGATTGACAACATCACCAAGACGGGCGATGGCCTGGATGACCTGCATGAAGCGATTGCGGCGGTCTCCAGCGATGTCTATCGCTCTGCGCTGAATAAGATGCTGAGTCAGATCAACCAAGAAATTGAACGCCAGACGCTCGATGGTGATAACCTGACGGCCCTGATCGCAGGGGTGCGCAAGCTGACGGATCCGTACCTGAAAAACGCGCTGAATACGATTTTGGCGACTTCCTATAATGTGCAGCAAGCCCGCGACGAACTCGAAAAGTGGTTCAATGGGGGCATGGACCGCGCAACGGCACGCTTTTCCAGCACGATGCAGTGGCTATCGCTGACGGTGGGGCTGCTGACGGCCCTGCTGCTGAATATAGATACGCTGCAATTGTCGTCGGCCCTGTGGAATGACCCGGCGTTACGTGCGAGCGTTGCCGCTGCCGCAGAAGCCGCCAACCTGGAAGCAATGGTCGCAGAGGCCGCACAGCGCCAGGCAGAGCTAGAAGGCAGCGAGAACGCAGGAGCGACGGGTGATCCGCAGGAACAAGACTTAGAAGACATCGCAGCCGATGTGGGCGAGAGCGCCGCCGCCGCACAGCAAACGCTGGATCAATTGCTGGATTTGCGCCTGCCGATTGGCTGGTACTACCGCGACCTATCCGAGATGGACCGCGAGAGCGCCGAAAATGACGTGTACTTCTCGGATTCGCGCAACCTGTGGAATTTCTGGCCGCCGAATAACACGGATTGGCTATTGCTCGTCTTCTGGAAGTTTTTGGGGCTGGCTGCGACGGGCTTCGCCGCAGCACAGGGCGCACCGTTCTGGTTCAACATCCTGCGCCGCTTGAGCGGGCGCTGATATTCAGCTTAACCCCGGCGCAAGGGTGCGCGTCAGCAGCGCCCATTCATCCAGCGTCAGGGTTTCTGCACGCCGCGAGGCATCTATGCCCGCCTGCGCCAGATAATCGCCCGCTACTTTGGATTTCATCTGTAGGCCACCGGAAAGCGAATTCTTCAGTTGTTTGCGCTTCTGGCTGAAGCCCGCCCGCACCACCCGAAAGAACAGCTTATCCGAGGGCACGTCCACAATGGGCTGTGGGTGCGTGTCGATGCGCAGGATGGCGCTATCAATGCCGGGTCGTGGCCAGAATACCGCAGGTTTCAGGCGTCCGACGATGCGCGGCACACCGAAATACTGCACGCTGACGCCCAATAGCGACAGATCACCCGGCTTGGCCACGATGCGCTCGGCCACTTCGTATTGCATGGTTATCACGATGCGCTGCGGGCGCTGCTCTGTTTCTAGCAGATAGCGCAGAATCTCGCTGGTGATGTAATAGGGCACATTCGCCACCACCACATAGGGCTTTGGCCCCACGAGTTGCGCCACGTTCGTCTTGAGAATGTCGTTAAAGACCAGGTACACGTTACGCGCCTCTGCGAAGCGTTCTTCCAATACAGGGACTAGGCGTTCATCAAGTTCGACAGCGACCACACGCCGCGCCATTTGCGCTAATTTTGCCGTTAGTCCGCCTGTGCCGGGGCCGATTTCTACGACGGTATCCTCCGGCATCAGCTCGGCAGTGGTCACGATCTTTTCCAGCGCGTTGGGGTCGTGCATGAAGTTCTGACCCAGGCTTTTTTTCGGGTTGATCTCGTAGTGCTCAAGGATGTGTTTGGGGTTCATGGGGCGGTCCTCCTGTGCGCTGGCGGTCTCGTGGTGTTTTGGGTTTTCATGGTATGCTAGAGGGTAATTCATCCGCGCATGATTGCACAATAGCACAGACCATCAGAAAACAGAGCAGCAGCCAAACAGAGGCGACGAAACCCGCAATGCCTATACCACCCAACGAGCATCAAAATAGATTTTTTGACAGGAGTTAATTTTAAATGGCGACGAACCCGGCAATAGAAGCACAACACTACGGCCAAAGCATCTGGCTGGATTACATCCACCGCGACGACCTGACGAACGGCACCATGCAGCGCTACATTGATGCGGGGGTGCTGGGCGTTACATCGAACCCGACGATCTTTCAGCAGGCCATCGGCGGCTCCCAGACCTATGATGAGACCATACGCACGATGCTGGATTTGGACGCTAACACCATCTACGAGCATCTGGCGGTTGCCGATATTCAGGCCGCTAGCGATTTATTCCTGCCCATCTATCAGCGTACCGGGGGGCGCGATGGCTACGTCAGCATGGAAGTTTCGCCACTGATCGCGCAGGATACCGACGCGACGATTGCCGAGGCCAAGCGGCTTTATGCGGCGGTTGATCGCCCGAACCTGATGGTGAAAATCCCTGCGACTGATGCAGGCATCCCCGCTATCGAAGCGAGCATCGCCGCAGGCATCAACATCAACGTGACGCTGATCTTCTCCGTTGGCAATTACGAGCGTGTGGCCGGAGCCTATATACGTGGGCTGGAACGGCGCTTAGAAGCCGGCGAAAGCGTGGATACGATTGCATCGGTGGCCAGCTTCTTCCTCAGCCGCATTGATGCCGCCGTTGACCGCATCTTGCAAAACAACATCCGCACGGCACAGGTACACGGTGACACAGGCCGCATCGCCACGAATCGGCGTCTACTGGGGCAGGCGGCTATCGCAAATGCCAAGCTAGCGTATCGGTCTTTTCAGCGCATTTTCGTCGGGTCGCGCTTCAAGCATCTGCGTGAGGCCGGGGCACAGGTGCAGCGTCCGCTGTGGGCTTCTAGCGGGACCAAGAACAGCGCCTACCCGGATACGATGTATGTGGATACCCTCATCGGGCGCGACACGGTGAATACCTTGCCACCGAAAACACTAGCGGCCTTCATAGATCATGGCAAGCCGACAGAAGATGCCATCCTGCGCGACGGCGAAGCCTATTTTAATGCTGACGAAGTGATGGACCGCCTCTCCGAAGTCGGCATCAATATGGAGCAGGTCACGCAGCGGCTACAGGCTGATGGCGTGGATGTCTTCATCGAAGCGTTTGAGACGCTGATCGAGCAGGTGGCGGCCAAGCGTATTACGCTGGCTACAGGCATTCAGGAACGGCAAAAGCTGGCACTCGGCACCCATGCCGACGCCGTTAACCATGCGGTCCGCAACCTGGACGCCAACCTTATCAATGAACGCATCTGGAGCCGTGACGGTAGCCTCTGGAAGAACAACGGCCCCATCATCGCCAGAATTCAGCAGCGGCTCGGCTGGTTGGATGTGCTGGCAAGCATCGACCTGGAACGCCTGAAGCGCCTGCAAAATGCCGTGAAAGACGCCGATTTTACCCATGTGCTCTTGCTTGGCATGGGCGGCAGCAGCCTTGCGCCCGATGTGATGATGCGCACCTTTGGCGATCAGCCCGCTTACCCGCGTTTGCATGTGCTGGATAGCACCGACCCGCAGCATGTGCGTGCCACCGACGCAGCGCTTGACATAGCCAGGACGCTCTTTATCGTATCCAGCAAATCGGGTACGACTGTCGAGACGCTGGCCTTCTTCAAGTATTTCTGGCAGCGCACAGGCGGCAAATCGGAGCAATTCCTATGCATCACAGACCCCGACACCCCGCTGGCACAGATGGCGCAGGCATACGGCTTCCGTGATACCTTCCTGAACCCGCCCGATATTGGCGGACGCTATAGTGCGCTCAGCTATTTCGGCATGGTGCCTGCCGCGCTGATGGGCCTGGATTTAGATCGGGCATGGCGCAACGCCCGCATCATGATCGAAGCCTGTGGCGAGACCATCCCCGGCGAATTGCACCCCGGCCTGACGTTGGGCGCGGTAATAGGCGCGATTGGCAAGGCAGGCCGCGATAAGGTCAGCGTGGTAGCGACGCACTCCATGCGCTACTTCGGTGATTGGGTGGAGCAACTGATGGCCGAGAGCATCGGCAAGCAGGGTAAGGGCCTCATCCCGATTGTGGGCGCGACGGTTGGCAAGCCGCACGATCATTCGACGGACCGCCAATTTATCTATTTGCGCGTAGATGATGACACCGACATCGAAGAGACCGATGCGAGCGTGCGTGCCCTGCGTGAAGCCGGTCATCCGCGTGTGACGATGCGCCTGCCGGACACCTACGCGCTGTTCGGTGAATTCTTCCGTTGGGAATACGCCGTTGCTATCGCTGGCCACATCTATGACGTGAATCCGTTTGATGAGCCGAACGTCACCGAGTCCAAAGAGGCCACCAAAGCCATCTTAGAGCGATACGCCGAGACAGGTGAACTGCCGCATAGTGAGCCGTTTATGTCCGGCGAACGCACGCGCCTCTATTCCAATGAGGCGACGCTTGCGCCGATGCGCGAGCTATGCCGCGCACATGGCTACAACCCCGAAAGCCGCACCGAATTGCTGGCCGCACAGTTAGCAGGGATGCAGTCGGGCGATTACATCGCGATTCTGGCCTATCTGCCACCGAATGCAGCGACGGACGCCAAGCTACGTCAGATTCAGCGCCGGATGCGGCACGTTACCAGACGTGTTGTGACGGTTGGGTATGGTCCGCGCTATCTGCATAGCACTGGCCAATTGCACAAAGGCGGCCCCGGCAACGGCGTCTACATCATGCTCACAAAGACACAGGGTCCAGAGGTTGACCTGGACATCCCCGGCGAGCCGTACAGCTTCGGTACGCTCATCACAGCGCAGGCAATAGGCGATATGCAGGTGCTAGAAGCGCATAATCGGCGTGTGATGCGCATTCACATCGAAGGCGACGTTCAGGCGGGGATTGATAAGTTGTTGGCGGCGATTGAGTTCGTGGAAACTCGGCGGCACTAATTTAGCGAGTCAGCCCGTCAGCGTTTCAGGGTACAGGCACACAACAGCGTGGTCGTGCGTTTTTCATAGCGGACGCAGCAAGCCGCGTCCCTACATGACCACTGTGAATCGTAGGGACGCCATTCTTGGTGTCCGGGGCGGCGTCAGCCACGCGAGATCCTGAAGCGTCCTAATTTTCAAACGGCCTCTGAGCCACAAATACAAACGCAGAACATACATTCAGTCAACGTTGAATTGCAGACGGCACTTCATGTATAATATGGGGCGCTCATACGCAGTCGGTGTATGATGCACACAGACAACACAACCACGATGAAAAATGGACGCAAAGGCAACATACGTTGGATATTACCTGGTATGGGCATAGTTGTTTTCGCCTGGTTGAGCGTGGCCAGCTAACAGTCGTCACCGACCCCTATAGCGATGGCATCGGCCTACCTGCCCCCAAACTAAAAGCGGATCTGGTCACTATTAGCCACGATGAACCCGGTCATAACGCCGTCGACAACGTTAAGGGCTATGATTATGTGCTGGCTGGTCCCGGCGAATACGAGCTTGGCGGGACGTTTATCACGGGCCTTGCTATGCACCACGTCAACGAAGCGACGAACACTGCACGCTACAACGTCTCGTATCTGATTGAACTCAACGGACTGACAGTGCTGCACCTGGGCGACCTCTCACATGTACCGGAGCAATCCACCATCGAAGAGCTTGATGAGGTCAATGTGCTGCTGGTTCCGGTGGGTGGTGGGCAATCCTTGCGCGCGGATATGGCCGCTGATGTCATCGCCCTGATTGAACCGAATTACATCGTGCCTATGCATTACGCCTTGCCCGGCTTGCAGCTAGAATTAGAACCGCTTGAGCGCTTCTTGAAGGTGATGGGCGTGACCAAAGTGCAGGAGGAAGACAGCCTGCGCGTAAGCGGTTCCAGCTTACCGGAGCAACCACAGGTCGTTGTGCTGCAACCACAAATCAAGTAGTGTAGATGTGTCATAAGCAAGTTGGCAATAAGGGCTGAGATGATGAGCGCTAAGTTAATTATGAATTGGGACGTGAAGCCCGACAAGGACCAGGATTACTTTGAATTTCTGGTGCGTGAATGGGTGCCCGCCACAACCGGACTCGGCTTGCAGCCGATTGGCGCATGGTTCAGCGTCTATCAGCAGGACGTATCCGCGCCGCGCATGATGACCGAAGTGCTGGCCGACGATTTGGATACGATGCGCGACATACTCGGTAGTGATGGCTGGGAGCGCATCCAGACAAAGCTGCTGGAATACGTGGAGAATTACACACACAAAGTCGTGCACGCAACCGGGGATTTTCAGCTATAGCCTGCGGACGCGCTGCTGCGCGTCCCTACACACAGGCCCTACAGTAGGATGCGATGACGACGATGGCGCTACTTATCCTTCGTTGGAATCGGCGTGGCTTCGCTGCTTTTCTTGCTTGCGTCCGTGCTTTTCGCCTCGCTACTGTTGCTGTCGCTGCCTTTTGCCGGAGCGTCACCACTGCCGTTAGCCTTCGGTTTGGCGCTGTTCGAGCTACGGGTATCGGTGACGTAAAAGCCGGACCCCTTGAAGATGACACCTGCGGCTTGCACGACACGCACCACCTGCTGACCCGTCGCAGGATCGACGGAAAGTGGCGCGTCCGTAAATTTTTGACGGACCTCGAACGTCGTACCGTCCTCACGACGATAGGTATAGGTCGGCATGGTCTGTTTCCCTCATGTATGTGTATGCTGGATTAGTGATCGGTTGGCGAGTTGCCTCGGTCGCGCTTGGCTTGACCTAGCTTGATAGCACTGTTTCAAGGGTCATGATAATGCAAAATGCTTAGAAACAAGCCAACACCGCGCCATATTCTGATGGACTTTTTAGGCAAATCGCACAGGCCAATCAGCTTATCATGGCCGGGTCGTCTATGCAAACATCCACCAACAAAGCAGGTACATCAGCCATCGTTGAATGCATTCCGAATTTCAGCGAAGGCCGCAATCTGGCCATCATCGACGCACTGGCCAGCATCGTGCAGGGCACACCCGGCGTCAAACTCTTGCATCGCACCAGCGATTATGACCATCACCGCAGCGTGCTGACCTTCGCTGGGGCACCGCAGGCCGTGCTGCAAACGGCCTATGCGCTGATCGCCAACGCCGCCCAGCACATCGACCTGACGCAACATCGCGGCCAGCATCCGCGTGTGGGCGCAACGGATGTCGTGCCCTTTGTGCCGATTCGTGGCCTTACGCTGGCCGATTGTGTGCGGATGGCGCAGGGGCTTGGTCAGCGCGTGGGGGATGAATTGGGTTTGCCTGTGTATCTGTATGAGGCCGCAGCAACACGCCCCGAACGGCGCAATCTGGCCCATGTGCGGCGCGGTGAATACGAAGGGCTACAAGCCAGCATCCGCAGTGACCCGTCGCACCAGCCGGATTACGGGCCTGCACGCATCGGTAAGGCTGGCGCTGTAATCATCGGCGCACGCGAAGCCCTGATTGCCTACAACGTCTTTTTGAGCACAGACGATGTAACCATTGCGAAGCGCATCGCACAGGCTGTACGTGGCTCAAGCGGTGGCTTGGTGCACGTCAAGGCATTGGGCTTGCTGGTTGATGGTCGGGCGCAGGTCAGCATGAACCTGACGGACTATCGGCGCACGCCCTTGCATCGTGCGGTGGAGCTTATCCGGCGTGAGGCAGCGCGTTATGGGGTGCAGGTTGTGCGCTCTGAACTGATCGGCTTGATCCCACAGCAGGCGCTGCTAGATGCTGCCGCGTGGTATTTGCAGCTTGACGGTTTCGACGCCTCATGGGTGCTGGAAAACCAGCTTGATGATTAGCCAAAACAACACACATAGGCCGTGAAGCGCCGGGACAACCCCAACCCAGATGTGAATATAAATGTGAATGCAAGCGTTCGGGTAGGCTCCTAGCGCCACATGTTCTTAATTTCAGTCATCAAAGTGCACAAAGCGCCAATGCGCACAAACCCGAAATTCCAATAGTCGAAGGTTTGCACATACGCATGTCACAGCGTTCGCTAGGCACTTTTGCCCAAATATATCCCAATGTCCGCGATATATCCCAAGTTTGCTTGGGATAAACCGCCAAACTTGGGATAAAAATATGCACAAATGCGCACAAAGGAATCGGCATAGTGGCGTAGCGGGTGCGCTTTAATAGAAGCCGCGCCGCCCATACCGTTCTTCTGTCCAGGGGTCGCCATCGTTGTGATACCCGGCTTTTTCCCAGAAGCCAGGCTTATCAGTGGGGCTGAACTCCAGCGCCCGCAGGAATTTCGCGCTCTTCCAGAAGTAGCGCTTCGGCACGAGTGTACGCAACGGGTAGCCGTGATCTGGCGTCAGAAACTCGCCGTTGTATTTATAGGCCAGTAGTACGTCGTCGTCCAGCATCGTCTCAAATGGCAGATTCGTGGTGTAGCCGTATTCACAATGCGCGATCACATATTTTGCGTCGTCGGTCACGCCGAATAGCTTCACAAAATCGCTGAAGAGCACGCCTTCCCAGGTAGTATCGAATTTGCTCCAACGTGTGACGCAATGAATATCTGTCGTGACAGTCACGGTTGGCAATGCGAGGAATTCTTCCCAATCCCAGGCCATTTCTCGCTGCACGGACCCGAACACACGCAAGTCCCATGTATTGGGGTCGAACTTCGGGTTGGGGCCATAGGTCAGCACCGGAAATTTTTCGGTCAGCGATTGGCCGGGTGGCAGGCGCTGCTGTTGCTGCATTTCTTTTTCGCGCTTACGGCGGCTTAAGAGGTCGTCAAACATGCCCATTACACTGCATCCCTTTGCTGTGGATTACGCCTGATAGATGTATGTATCGTACCGCAAAAAGCTGAACGTGCCCTGAACAATTTTAGGGTCCGCGCCACAAAAAAAGGTAGCACCAGCACCACAGGGCAACGTGGGCGGTGAAAATTGCCAGTTATGGCGGCTGATGCCACCCCGTAACTACTCAGGCCCTGGCATTTGCGGCTGGTAACAATATAATGTTGGCATGGACATGAACCCAGAACAACTCCGTCAACTCAGCGTGGATGAGCTGATCGGCATCATCCAAACACAGGCCGATTTGTTGGCTGC
>DAOTTW010000480.1:0-8879 GCA_034437615.1 Anaerolineae bacterium
GCGACCTCTTCCGGTGTGGGCCGCCTGCCGATGCGCTGTTCGATGTTTTGCATGACATGGTACATCTGCCGGATGCGCTCGGTCATGTGCAGCGGGATGCGAATGGTGCGCGTTTTCTGCGCCAGGGCGCGTGTGATGGCCTGCCGAATCCACCAGGTCGCATAGGTACTGAAGCGGTTGCCACGCGAATAGTCGTATTTATCGACTGCTCGCATCAGCCCCACGTTGCCCTCTTGAATGAGGTCGGGGAAGGGCAAACCCTGGCCCATGTAACGCTTGGCGATGCTGACCACAAGGCGCGTGTTGGCGCGTCCGAGGTGTTCGCGGGCATGTTGGCCGTCGCGTTTGAGGCGCTCTAGGTGATTGGCGAAGCGGGTTTGTTGCTGTTCGGGGGTTAATCTGCTGATGCGTCTTTCGGCAAGTTTGCCGCGTTCGATGCGTTTGGCGAGGCGGACTTCTTCAGCGGCGCTGAGGAGTGGTTCCTGGGCCATCTGACGGAAATACAGCCCAACCGGATCATCCGAGGAAATGGCATTGATGTCCCCGATGTGTGAATCTGCTAACATCTCTGGGTGCTGTGAGAGTGCTGCATCAAGGTCTTCGCCGCGTGTTGTCGGCCCGCTGGCGTCTTCGAGTGGCTCTTTTTGCAGGGTGATGCCTAACTCGTCCAATTCGTACAGTATATTTTCCAAAAGGCCGTTGATGTCGGTTTCACCGTCGTCTTCGAGCACTTCGACCACATCATCAAATGTAACATAACCATGTTTGCCTGCCCGGTCTATCAATTCCTGAATCACGCTACTTACCCCTGTGGTTTGGTTCCCCAATAAATTGGCAAATGACGGCACACAACGCCGGGTGCTGCAATACGCGAAAGAACGCGAACAAGTCAATTTAACTTGTGAGCAACGGGCTTAAGCCGCACAGCCCGCAGATAACTGACGCTTGGGTGAGCTGGCGACCAACACCTGGCGATTATGTGATGCATTGTTCATGGTAGTTGAAGTTGAAAATTACGCAAGTTGACCCACGCGATTACGAGCAAGACCGCCGACCACATCGCATTTAACGTTATTCTATCACAGCGCGGTCACAGATGCGGATTAGCTGTGCTTAAGTGCTTGATGCGGCGGTAACTGCAACAGCGAAAAGATGATTTGTTATGTTTTATAGCATTTTTATGGCTTGTCTGCACAGATGACCGACATACGGGTTATAATGCCTGAATGAATACACGAGTAATCTAATGCGTCACAATGGTTAGAAACAAGTTGGGTTGAGGGATAAAAATTGCATTCCCATTGCGGCATCAAGTATCATAAGTACAGCATGGTGAGATTGTGAGGACACATTATGTCCACCCGACGCTTCACAGACGATTTGCCGGACCCGTCATCAACATCGGACGCGAAGCCGGAACCTAAGCAAAAGCTAAAAATGCCCAAGCGTCCGACGCCCCAACGCCCTCAGCAAGACAATAGCGGCGGACGACCAACAGCGGCACCCCAACGCCGCCCATCGTCTGCTAATGGGCCGCCGCGTGCGGGTGGCTCCGGTTTACATATGCCGCGTTCGCTGGCGCAGGTCATCAGCGAAGCAGATGAGCGGGTGATGCAGGGCGATCTGGTCGATTATGTGCCGATGCCGACGGGCTTTGATCCGCTGGATGGGCTGATCGGCGGTGGTTTACGCAAAACCGAACTGACGCTACTCGGCGGCGCACAGGGCATCGGTAAGACGATTGCCACCCTGCAAATTGCGCGTAACATCGCCAGTCGTCAAGGGCAGTATGCGTTTTACCTCTCGTATGAGCATACCGAAGCGCATTTGATGCACCGCTTGCTGTGTCTGGAGAGCATCAATCCGCCGGAGATGGACACCACCAACGGCCTAAAATTGCGCGATATGTATAACATTATCGTGGCGCAGCGTGCGAAGAAATTCATGGGGCGTCAGGGTGGTGTTGGTTCGCTGCAAGCCATCTTGCGTGACCATCCCAAGACAGCACCCGCTCTCAGCCGCCTGCTACGCTATGCGGATCGCATGATCCTGCTGAAGGCCAGCCCTGCTGTTACCAATCTGCGTACGATCAAGGAGATGACGGCACGGTTGGCAGAGGCCACAGGCGGCAACATAACCGTTTTTGTGGATTATTTGCAGAAGGTCGCCGTACACCCCGAACGACCCCGCGATGAAAACGACAAAGTGACCATCATCGTTGAGGGCTTGAAGGACATCGGGCTGTCGCTGGATGTGCCGGTTTTCTCCATCGTCGCAGCGGACCGTGAAGGTCTCAAGAGCAAGCGCATTCACCTCTATCATCTGCGGGGCAGTAGTGCGCTGGATTACGAATCCGATATTGCTATCATCATGAACAACAAATTTCAGATTTTAGCGAAGGATCACGTCGCGTTTAACCCATATACCGCCAAGCAGTTTCGCAATTGGGTCGTATTCACAATTGAGAAGAACCGCGCTGGACGCGCCATGATGGATATGGAGTTCGAGCTACAGGCGCAGCACTTCGCCTTCAACCCACGCGGGCAGCGCGTCCAGCAGCAGTTGATTGATGACAAAGTGATCGAAACCTAGACTGGTTAAACTTCAAAATAAGGCGAAACGATTTGCAGAAGCTCTGTGAATCGTCTGGATCTGTTTTGCTTTATCTTTCAGCTAGAAAAGCCTTAACGCTTCGTCAATCAGTTGTTAACCGGACATCTGTTATGCTATGCTTTATGTGATTGCAAAGAGCATAACGACTGCACGGTGTTGCTATGGCGTGGCGCGTCCATCTAACCAACCAAGCAATCCAACAACTGCACATTTTGCCCGGTAAATCGCCCATCCTAGCGATTTGGACGCGCTTTGATCGCGTACACTACTACGAGTTGCTCACCGGGACATTTCTGGACGAAAAGCACCTGCCCCAAGCCCCCAACGAGGGCTACCGCAGCACCATCTGGCAGGAATTCACCGGGTCATTGACGGGGCCGGATACCAACATGTATCTGCCGATGGTGCGCACCAGTCAGGGCGATATTTACCTGACGGATGACGGCAAAATGCGCCTGTATCGCTCCACGACATCAGATGCACGGGTCATGGTTGAGACCGATGGGGTCGAAACCTTGCTAAATGCAGGGGATGCACAGCGTATTACGTCGCTGGACCTTGACCGTGCGCTAGGTATGATCGCCTTCTTGGACGAGCGCAACCGCCTGCACCTCTTTCAGCAGGACATCAGCGTTGGGGTGTTTGATATTGGCCTGGCAGACGGAGCTTCTGAGGATTACCCGACGGCGACGGTGGTCGTGGCGCGTGGTGGCAGTAACGTCTTTGCGACGGATGGGCGGCGGCTTGTCGTTACTGATGCCAGTGGTAAGGTGCTCAAGCGGCTTGAAGCGCATTATCGGCTGGGGCGCATCGCGTGCTCGCCATCAGGCAATATGGTCGTCACCAGCGATATTGAATCGGGTGTTTTGCGCTTATACGAGGGTGAAACGCTCACGCTGACGCATCAACGCTTTGCAATTGACCTGATCGCAGAGGCAGCGCAGATACAATTGATGGCCGATCTGCCTGCGATAGATACCAGCATTAGCGCCCTTGTCGCGCACAGTAGAGGCCAACTGGCCTTCGCTATGTCCGGTGTTGTCTGTGTAACGGACGCATCTTATATGGATAGGCTACCCCGTCCGAAGGCGCTTTTCTAGCTAGCCCTGCTCAAATTGTTGCTGATGGGCCAGGTATTCCGCGATGAAGCCGCCGCTGTTGCTGGCGATGAGCACACCCGCTTGCTTGGTAATCATTAGCTCGCCTAGATGCTTGATAAGTTGATTGATCTGCTGGCGCATAATCATCATTACGTCCTCCCACACCACATCATCCGGCAATTGTGCCTCACGCAAATCGCGTGTGCTCTCAAGATACGTAAGCGCAGGCTCAACTTCCGGGAAGACCAGCGCGCTAGGCAAATCGTGGCGCACAACAGCGAAGAAATAGCGCGATAGCATCCGCGTGCCGTTTTCTAGCGCGAAGCGATCACTGGGCAACGACGGCACCCGCACACTGGTAGGGCCACGTCGGGTCAGCAGCACAATCGCACGCCGCATCAACACCTGTAGCTCTGGCATGGTGCCGACGCTGTTGGTCGCCGTGACGAGCAGGCCATCCGCTTTGAGCACGCGGCGCAGCTCTGCAATCGTATCCTCTACAGCCTGCACATGGTAAAGCATGTGGTTGGCCATGACGACATCGAAGCTAGCATCGGGGAAGGGCAAGTGTAACGCATCCGCAACCGAGATTTTATCCAGCCCCGCCGGATGGTTGCGCAACATGCCGGGTATCAGGTCAACGCCGATGTAACGCCCCTGTGGGATGAGGTCGCGTAAGCTGTGATAATACAGGCCAGGACCGCTACCGACATCGAGCACATGTTCATCCCCGCGCCATCGCGCACACTTCAGCACCCAATCGACATAGTTTCGGTTGGGGATCGTGTATTTGTCGTGCGTTTCCTGGCGGGTACGCAGGTTGTCGTCTGTTTCGTATTGGCGGCGGAGCGCTTCGTACTCGTTTTGTGAATCCATGCATCGTCCCATCTGGTAGCCGCTATAAACATATTATACACCAAGCATCGGCTGAACGCGCCGACTTTTCTATTGCATTGTAGATTACGTAACGTGCTATGCGCCAAGACGTGCGTCCGTTGCCGAAAACGACGACAAATCCAAAATACCTACCCTTGTGAAGGGGCTTGAGGTGAAGGCTGAGCGGTGCGGATGTGGCTTGTGGATATGGAGGCGCTTCAGCGCATGTTGCGCTAGCCGCGCCGGATTTTGCTCTCACGCTGCATTTTCTCGATACGACGGGCGCGGCGCATATCCTCCATGCGCTGCGGCGCGTATTCGATCATGCTGTTCGCGATGCCCGCCAGCACACCGCCGACGATCAGCGTGACCCAGCCCAGGCCGCTTGTGATTGCCAGCACGGGCACGACCAGCACTGTAATCAGCAGCAGGATGACATCCAGAATCACGGTTGCAACGCCCATCGTCGCGACAATTGCAGGGCTGGCCAACATAACCAGCAGCGGCTTGATGAAGGCGTTTACCAGGCCGAAAATCACGCCGATAATCAGCAGATTAACCAGGTTGCCATCCACGACGCCCACCCCAGGCCCGATGATGATGACCAGCGCAATCAGCACGGCGTTTACGAGCAGGCGCAATGTAAAGGTCTTTAGTCCTGTCATAGTGTTTTACTCTGCTTATCTCTTGTCCAGCGTTCACAACGGCGTTCGCGCTTAAAAGCGGTCAATTTGATCCTGTCGGGTTTGATCGTAGCCGTCATCCATGCCAATGATGGTCTCCAGCGCCAATGCCGTCAGTGACATGATGATACCACCGAGGACCGCCCAGCCAAAACCGTCGATGATGAGCCGATCACCGGAAATCGTCGCCGCTAATTGCAGCATCAGCCCGTTGATAACCAGCACGAAAAGCCCGAACGACAAGATCACCGCAGGGCATGTCAGCAAGATCAAGAATGGGCGCACAAGCGCATTCACCACGCCGATGATCGCCCCTAACAGTAACAATGTGCCCAGACCATCATCAGCCAGCATGATGCCCGGTAGCAGCGCGGCTGTGATGAGAATCGCCACCGCATTAATCAGGATTCGCAAAATCAGGTTACGCATGATAGACCTCTGTATTGTGCAGTTCGTTCGTTTGTTATACGTGTGGCAGCCTGCAAGGGTTTCATCTTTGTGCTAGGCGCGTAATTTTTGCAGGCGTTCGGCGGCTTCGTGCAGCGCATCATCGTGCTTGCCGTAGGCGAAGCGCACATGTGAACGCCCATAGTGCTTATGATCCGCGCTGAAGAACGCCGAGGGTGGGATGCAGGCGACACCGATATGCTCGATCAGGTGGCGTGTAAAAGCCACGTCGTCGCCGTCAAACACGCTGCTAAAATCCGCCATAATATAAAATGCGCCCTGTGGCTCGCTGATGGTCAAGCCGGCGGCGCTTAGCCCCTCCATCAGAATGCGGCGCTTGCCATCGTACAGGGCGTTGAATTCCTGATAATATTCTGGCCCTAGCGTCAGCGCGTGCGCGATGCCGTATTGCCCCGGATGATTGACCGCAAACACCGTATGCTGATGAATGCGCCACACACCCTGCACCAGGTCCGGCGCACCATACGCCCAGCCCACTTTCCAGCCTGTGACGCTGAAGGTCTTGGCGGCGCTGCTGATGGCCAGCGTGCGCTCAAACATGCCCGGTAGCGTGGCGATGGGGATATGCCGATGTTGATCGTAGGTCATATGCTCATAGACTTCATCGGAGATAACGATGGCGTCGTGTTGCTGGCATAGCTCAGCGATCAATTCAAGCTCTGCACGGCTGAAAACGCGCCCGGTGGGGTTGTGCGGCGAATTGAGGATGACGGCGCGGGTGTTATCATTGAAGGCTGCACGCAAATCAGCATCGTTGAAGCGCCATTCTGGGGGCAGCATGGGCACATAAACGGCTTTACCGCCTGCGAGTTCTACGGAGGGCGCGTAAATATCGAAGTACGGCTCCAGCAAAATGACCTCATCGCCCTCATCAATCAGCCCCAGCACCGCCGAATGCACGCCTTCAGTCGCTCCGGCGGTCACAAGCACACCCTGATCGGGGTCAATATCCAGATCATAGAAGCGCTTGGCGTGCTCTGCGATGTTCTGGCGCAGTTGTGGGATGCCGAAACCGGGCGCATATTGGTTCGCAGCGCCGGATTGCAACGCATGGCTGGCCGCGTCCAGTACCGATTGTGGCCCGTCAAAATCCGGCTTGCCCTGGCCGAGGTTAACCACGTCGTGCTGTGCGGCTAATTGGTTGATTGCTGTGAAGATGGTCGTGCCGAAGCCAGCGACCCGCTTGGCAAACGTGGGCATATCTTGACACCTTTCTACATAATCATAAGCTACGATTGTACCAGAGATGCCGCGAATGACGTGGGCAGAGGAGACAATACGCCGATGCACAGACGAATGACGATAGCCGCTATGCTGCTGGCCATCATGACGCCGATAGGCATACAGGCCCAGAGTTGCGCGAATTACAATGCCGCTTTGCCCACAGGTTACACGCTGGGCACAGAACTCGCAGATTTAGGGCAGGATTTAGCAGCCGCGCTCGATTGCGCCAATGATCGCGCTGGCCTGGACCGCATCATCGTGCCGGATAATCAGGTGGTCACGCTGACGGACAACCCGCCCTTCATAGAGGATGAGGTCATTATCAGCAGCCCCGGTCATAGCATCATCCGCGCCGATGGCATCAGCAACAGCATTTTCGCGATTTTGACGGGGGTGCCTGTCACGCTGGCCAACCTGACGTTAACGGGCGCTGATGCGGGTGCAGGCGGCGCGATCAACAACGTGGGCGACCTGACGCTTATCAATATGCGCGTTATCGGCAACCGTTCGGGGTCTACCGGCGGCGGCATCCGGCATTCGTCATTTGCAAGCGGGCTGACGCTGGTCAATACGCTGGTGCTTGGCAACGAATCGGTTAGTAGCGGCGGCGGGCTGTATCTCGAACAGGACGCCACGCTCATCAACAGCACCATCGCAGGCAATCAATCGGGGCCGAGCACCATAGGCGGTGCCGGTATCTATGTGCAGGGTAGCGGAACAGTTGTGACCATCCGCAACAGCATATTCTCCGACAATTTTATCGGCGATCAGGAGCGTAACGCCTTCGTCAACAGTGGCCTGATAACTGTCGCATATTCGCTATACGGCACCATCGTCGGCAATTCCAGCGAAGGCGCTGGCAATGTGACCGGGCAGCCTGCCGGGTTCGTGAATCCGGTCATCGGTGCGCCGACTGTCGCAGGTGATTACCGCGTGTTCGCAGGCAGTCTGGCGCTGGATGTGGGCGATAATACGTTGCTGCCGACGGAGCAAGCGCTAAACTTCGATGTGGATGGGGATGGCAGCATCGAAAATGAGGCCGTCAGCGTGGACATTGCAGGCAATCCGCGTGTGCAGGCTGCGACGGTCGATATGGGCGCATACGAAGGCGCTGTTACAGCACAAACGCTGCTCACAGCGTTTGACGCGCTGCCGGACCATGTGTTGCAGGGCATTAGCAGCATCACTGCCACGCTTGAGGTCGGCTTGCCGGATAAAGGTCTACCGCCATTGGCTGCACTGATGGATACGTTGATGGATGCAACAGCACAAAACGCAACAGGCACACTCAGCGTCGTCTATTCGGCGGATGCGACCTGTGATGCCAATGATACCACCGTTGGCCAGCGTGCCTTTGATTTTGAGGGCGAGAGCGCAGAAGTGATCGTCGGCGTGACCGTGCCGTTAGCGGCCCTCACGCAAGCGGCCAACAGCGCGGACCCGCCATCGCAGGCGTTGCCGTATACCTCGCAGGATGTGGGCTACTTGTGTGGCCTGGTGATCGACAACCCGGCGGATTTTCAGGGCACGGTGGATGCCATCGCAGAGCAAGGCACGCGCAGCGACGACATTACCTATTTCCCCTGGGATGCCGATGCAGATGGCACGGTCACGACAGCGGATTTTGACGCCTTCCGTGCCGCCGTGAATACCAGCGCCCCCTTGTATGATTATGACGGTAACGGGCCGGTGACACCCCTGGAAGCCGTGGGTGTGCTGCTGCGGTTGGGCTACACGCGCAACAGCGTGAGCGAATGAGGGTAACGACTCAGGCCAGTCTGTGTGTGTCGCCACTGGCTAAAGCCAGCGGCTTCCGCAGGGCCAACCCCCCTGAAGGGGGCTATTGCACGCTGCATACAGCCTGCTTTAGCAGGCTTGTCGGTACCGGAGCCGGACGTTTTAACGTCTGGCGACT
>DAOTTW010000481.1:0-1657 GCA_034437615.1 Anaerolineae bacterium
AACTGCAAACACCGGATGGACGTTCGCCACAGGTGCGCTCTGTATGGATTGTTGATACAGGTAAAGACGCGCCCCGTCTGGTAACCGCCTATCCGCTGGAAGGAGATAATACATGATTAAAGAACACGATCAGGTTGTTATCACATCCGATTTACCCGAACACGACCTCAAGACAGGGGATGTAGGGGTTGTTGTCCATATTTACAATGATGGCGAGGGCTACGAACTTGAGATTTTCGCGCTGGATGGTCGCACATTGGATGTTGTGACCGTTGAAGCGTCACAGGTGCGCCCGGTCAAGCGGGATGACGTGCTGCATGTGCGTGAACGGTCAGCATAATCGCTAGCGCGTCACGACGACATCAAGGTTCGCATGGGCGACGATCTGTTCGGGGAGGAGTAAGTATGAACAAGCACTATCAACAAGCACTAGCTGCACTCGATGAACTGACTGCTGCCGAACTGGTGGCACTGTTAGAGCAGGTTACCGTTCGTTTGCAGGCATATGTTGGTCCGCTGGAAGCGGAATCTGTTGAAGACGATCAGGACGTGTCTCGGCGGTATCTACCCCGAATCCCTCAAATGATCCAGTGGGGGCTGCTCGTCCCTATGAAGGACACACTGCACATCAAGGATAACCCCGACCATCCGGCACTGTTGCTCGATGCCAGCCGCGTTGCCTACCAGGGTGAGACGATGAGCATCAACGACTGGGCGAAGCATATCACCGGTTGGACAGCAGTCAACGTGTACGAGTGGGTCGTGGTCAAGCGCGAAGGCCGCACACTGGATGCGTTACGGCGTGCTTACCTGGATGAAAACGACGCAGAATAATCAATTATCAACAGTTGGAGAAAGAAAAATGGCTACCGCTGCTCTACAACGCGCACAACACCTCTTGAAGGAAAAGAAATACGACGAAGCCAGGGCTATCCTGAAGACAATATCCGAGCATCCGACTGCCCAGAAGTGGCTCGCCAAGTTAGATGAGATCGCGCCAGAGCGACCAACGCTTGACGACGATCGTGATGAATTTGCACGCTTACTCGAAGACGCAGATGAGCCAAGTGGTGAGCGTGACGCAGCATCCGAGCGCTTTTCGGCGTTGCGATCAGGCCAGGTGCGTGTCGGTAAGCCAGACCTCAGGAATAGAGTTTCCTCACTGTCACCCCATCCGTTGCGATCAGACCAGGTGCATGTCGGTAATCCAGACAGTAACGACCCATCGCGACCTAAGGCAAAACGTGGTCGCTTCGCAGCGCTGGCAACGATTGCGACCCTCTACAAGATTCTTGGTGCCCTGGTCGGGTTAGCCGCTGCCAGTGGTGCTGCTGTCAGCCTATATGACGCACTGTTTCGCCCGTCCTATTATTCGGGTTTCGCCTGGGGCCAATTCTTCGGCTTTGCGATCGGCGGTTCAATCGCAGCGGTTTCGCTCTATGCGGGTGCGCAGTTGATTGACCTGCTGTTGTCAGTCGAGGCCAATCAACGCGAGACGGCAGAAAACACACGCCGCACCGCAGAGCTGCTTGAACGGCTCGAAGAACTACGGGGCTAAGTACGACACAGAATGATCGCTGAGCCAACCGCGCACCGTCGCAGACCCAGCGATCAGGTAGAAGTCGTTCAAGTCCTTGCCTTGTGGAACTTGCACACA
>DAOTTW010000482.1:0-1755 GCA_034437615.1 Anaerolineae bacterium
AAGCTATCAGAGCCGCCCCACATGGCGACATTCACGGTCTGGCCGCGTGCTGCTTCCAGCACGGCATCCCAGCTATCGAACCCCGGTGGTGGGCACTCGTTGGCGCTCACGTCACGGGTAACCACACAATCAGCGGCTTCTTCTGCATCTTGGGCGATGGCTACGCTGCTGATAACCAACAGCAGCACAGCGAAGAAAATGGATACGAAGGTCATACGTTTAAACATCTTGGAGCACTCCATAAAACTTTATATGTAATATAGATACGCCTGCGAGACCTCGTCTGTTGCTTGTCAGGTGCCCGCACGCGATAACTACCTCGGCTAAATATTGATGCCCTCAAGCTGCAAATGATCGGCATAAGGCACCGCTTTGATCAAGCGTAGGCCCTTCCAGGCGGCGAACTCTAACAGTTCGCTACTGACATCCCCCTGACCGACGGCATAATGATGCTCGTGGCCGCGTACCGTCAGGGTGTTTATCAGGTTCCACAGGTCGATAGGTTGCTGGTTGAGTTCAAAGTTCGAGAACCAGCCGCGTGTGCCATTAAAGCCACTGGCGTCCCGTTCTACGATGCTAGAGCGCACGACCAGCAGGCTACTGCCATCATCACCGAGATACGTAACGGTCGTCTCTTGCGCTGCGAAGACCTGATCGCCCGCTACACCATAGGGGCCGTCAGCGTGCTTGCGGCCTAACGTCACATGATCGACCCAGCGAATGCCGTCTTGATTGGCGAAATGGCGCGGCGAGACGCCACAATGCCACATCAGCATAGCGTTGGTGTCTGGGTCCAGCGCGGTCATATCCAGCAGCGTTGCCGAGCCTTTACGGTCCGTCAGTAGGTTGAGCAAATACATGCTGATAGCGCCCTGTACGTCGCCCTCACAGGAGACGGCAATGCCATCTTCGCTACCGAGCCAACTATAGGCCATGCAGGGCGCGACGGTATACAAGGGCTGAAAACCAGGCCAACACTGTACCGCTAGTGCGTCATATTCGAGGTCGGCGCACATGTCGCGCATCGCCAGGTACAGGCGCGATACGCGATCAAACGCTGACGTATCGCTGACGGTGATGCTACTGGCTGCCGCTTGCACGTCTCTCACGACTGCTTGCACGGGTGCTGGGTCGTAGCTTTTCGCACGTTGGACGAGTTCGGCTAGTTCGTGCGTGCCCACCTGCACACCCAGGCGATTGCGCAGCTTGCGCTCATCGAAGATCATGTCATCAAAGCCAGGCGACAGGCCGCCGACCCAGCCGATGCGGGCGTTTTCCATGTTTTTTACGGCGGTCAGGGCGCGTACCGTCACGCCGAAGCGTTGCCGGAAGCGTTCGCTTTCTACGTGGTCGTAAAACCACTTGTAGGGGATGTTTTCATCGCGCAGGTAGCGCTTGATGATGCTGGCAAACTGGCTCATCGAGACCAGCGAATGAATCTGAATATCGCCCTCTAGCTGTGGGTCGGGCACGGCCCAGATGCCCAGGCGCGGCGCGACATCCACAAGGGGCAACAACTGGTCGCCCATGCTACAGCCGCTATTCTGGATCAGCAGAAAATCGAGGTCCTGCTCACGTAGCTGATGTGCAGCGTGTTGCGCTTCTTCAGCGCTCATGATCTCAGTGTGTATGGCGACGAGTTCAAAATCCATCTCATCTGCCAGCTTTTCCAGGCCGCTGATTGTGCGCTGCCTGACGCGGTGTTCACCCGCGAAATAGGTCGCAATCGACAGCCCGACGTAGCCAATTTTTGCC
>DAOTTW010000483.1:0-2621 GCA_034437615.1 Anaerolineae bacterium
CCGATATGATCGTAGGGACACGGCTTGCCGTGTCCGCCATCTACGGACGCCGAGAATGGCGTCCGTACAAAGATCATCTAATTATCCAGCAAATCCAGCAGCGAGCCTAGATCGTCGTCTGCTTGTTCACTTTGTTTAGCTTGGGCCTGCGTATCTTGCTTGCGCTTGCCACCACCCCGCAGCAGCCCGCGTGAGCGCCGCCGCCGATTTTCTTTTTCAGCGGCGGATGTGCGCTCGTTGTCCTCAGCGCCAAGCAGGGCATCCAGGTCAAAATCGTCTGCATCGTTGTCTCTGCTGCTGGCTGCATCGGCGTCATCCAGGTCCAGATCAAAGCCCAGTTCGTCCGCCTCGCCGTCGGCATCCAGGTCGGCAATATCCGGCAGTTCATCCAACTGCGTAACGCCTAAATCGGTATCGGTTGCTTGCTTGCGCCGCCGCCGACCAAATAGGCCCCGCCGACGCTTGCCATTGGCTTCTGCATCCTCGGCTTGTGCGCTGTCTGTCTCAGGTGCATCCAGCAAGGCCGCGTACTCGTCAACATTGGTTGTGCTGCTGGCGTCGACAGCAGTATCGGCTTCTATGATCCACTCTGCCGGGATTGCTTGCAGCGGTTCGTCGGTGGCCTCATGCAACCACTGCGGCATTTGCACAGAGCGCTGACGCACACTGCTGGCTATTCTCAGCGGACGCCCACGCGCATCAATCAAAATGCCCGCTATGCCGCCGGATAGCGACAGCTTGAGCTTGCGTTGGCCGTTGATCGTCAGCCCTTGCAGGCATTCGATGCTCAATACCAGCGTTTCGTTTGCAGGCAAAGCCAACGACAGCAGATGCCCGCCCGGTAACGATATATCGGCTGTCTCGCCGTTGGATGCGGTGACGTTCAGGCGCAGCGCAGTTTTATCGGGCCGCACATCCCCGGCGATGCTGACCAGGGTGCCCAGTGTGGGCAGGGTGTTGGCTTCCAGCAATTGCACAACCGCTTCTGGCCGAATTTGCGCCATCGCACCCAACGCAGGCACCAACCCATACGGGTCGGCTATGATCTGTGTGATGCCTGTGGGCTGGATGACATCGGCAAGCAGCAGCATGTCGAAGAAGCCGTTGCCCGTGCCCGTCAGCGCCGCACCACCCGCCAGAATCACGCCGACATCCGGCAGGGGGCCATAAGACGGCAAGCCGCGCCATTCTCCGCGTGCCTGTGTCATCACGTGGCGCAAACCAGCACGCAGTAGCGCATGTTCGATGTATAAATCACGCAGGTTCATGGGCACGCTGGCAGGGCGCAAGGTCTTATTCAGCGCGTAGTTAATCAGGTCGCGGTCCTCAATGCTGAAGGGCAACCAGCCACGAATCGCATCATAGCCGACGGCCTCTAACAAGGCGCTGGCGCTGTGGCCCAGGCCGATGTCGGTATCTATGCGGATGTCGCCCTGACCATTAAAGACGCCAGCCAGCACCGTGCTAGCGCCGCCGATGTCCACCGACATCACGTTTGTGCGCTGGAGCTTCGCTAAAAAGGCCGTCATGACGCTGTAGCTTTGTGCCGTTGGCAGCAGCCCCGTCGAACTGCGGATATTGCCGAAGCTGCGGGCAGTGCGCTTATTGTAATTGTTGTAGGCTCTGCCGATCTGCGTCAGCGCGGATGCAAGCTGTTCCTCCTGCATGGTGGGGCGGATGTTATCCGCGATGAAAACCTGTGTAAGCGGCTCGAACGTCTCGCGGACCTGCCCGACTAAATCCGTATTGCCTGCATATAAGACCACCGGACGTAAGACGCCCTCCGTCAGCTTAAGCGCAAGCTGCACCAGCTTCAGCAATTGCTCTAGCGAGGTGGTCGCGCCGCCATCGGTGCCGCCTGTGATGAAAATCAGGTCCGGCCTACTGATGGTGATGGCATTCAGGCGCTCTTCTTCGTTCATCGCGTCCAGCAGGCTCAGCGTAGCCACAACCTTGATGTAGGTGCCGGACATAGCGCGTAAGGCAGTGGTGATGCTCACATCGGGCATCAGCCCGACGATGGCCACGCGCATCGGGCGGCCTGCGCTGGCGGTGGTGATGAAATAATCCACGCCTTCACGGTTGGCGTTTTCTGGCGTGATGACCTGACCACTATCGCCGAAGATCACGCGCTCATTATCTTGCGTCATGCCATCCACAATGCGCCCCAGGCCGATGCTGACATCATCTTTAGGGTAGCCAGCGGTGGTGCGCCCTGCGGCACGCGCCACCAGCCGATAAGCGCCATCTACCAGATCAACCATCACGACTCGTGTGCTTACGCTGCCGAAATCTGCTGCCAATATCGAGCCTTGTTGTGCCATAACGTTGCATCCTTGCGTTGCAATCTTGCGATAAACAAAAATAGGCCAACCGTAGGGGCGCAATGGGTTGCGCCCTGGGCTTAGCACGCCAAACCCCTACATTATATTTTGTGCGTTGCAATCTTGCGATAAACAAAAATAGGCCAACTTTGGTTCGTCCATTAGCTGAAAAATTCGATATGCTGTGCAATCAGAGATGTGAGGATCGTCAGGCTGGTCAGGATAGCCGAGCCATATAAAGCGCCCAACGTCACAGCGATGAAGCCCTCACCGACAGTCTGCACAGCCTGCCTGAAG
>DAOTTW010000484.1:0-1961 GCA_034437615.1 Anaerolineae bacterium
ACTCGGTTGGGAGCCGAGCGTCAGCTTTGAGGCCCTGATTCAGATGATGGTGGAAGCAGACATCGAGCGCCTGAAGCAAGACCCGGATTGGGCAGTGTGATCTGTAGTAACGCCATGCATTGCCCCCAGTGTGATCTGTAGGGACGCCATGCATTGCGCCCAAGTTGCGGGCAGAATATGCCTGCGGCGGGCGGCACCCACCCACAAGCACACGTGCCGCCTTGTTACGTCGGCAATGGGAAGTACAGGCGTGCGGCCACACCGCCAGCCTCGCGCAATTTGCTAGCGGCGGCCCCGTGCACCAGTTCGATGCTTGCGCCGCTATCCAGCGCTTGCAGGGTCATGGTCGCGGCCTGCTTCTGGTCGTCAGCGGGCCAGGGCAAAATCAATACATCAACCGCCTGCAACGTCAGGGCTTGTTGCACCGCATCATAGCCCGCAGCGCCGTGCCCGTTGGCCGCCGCGCTGCCGACCACAGCCTCAACCAGATCGTTTTCATAGCTGCGTTCGTGGTTCAGCGCCCTCTCCTGGATGCGCTCGGCCACTTCATGCTCTGCGGCATCCACGCGCAACGACCCCATCAGCAGCACAGGTTGCTGCATGTGGTCGGGGTCTAGTTCATCGTGTACGGCGTGCATCGCACGCTCTGCGCCGCCGATGATGATGCGCGTGGCTCCGGTTGAAGCGGCCAATTCGCGCACGCGCCCCGCCACACCTTTATGAAAGCGCTCGACGTGTGCAGCGATCATGTCCTCAAAGCGGTCACGGTTGCTGCCCTCACGAACTGCCCGATTACCACTATCAGCGCCAGCGTTAGCGGGCATCTGTGTCTTTTGACGAAAATCATAATCCTCGATGTCTAGCGTGTGCTGGTCGGTTTCGGTGGCGTTGCCCAGGTAAGCCGTGAAGAAACGCGCCCGCTCCTGATCCACCAGCGTTACGAGATAGCGCTCGTATTCATCCAACGCCCAGATCAGCGGGGGCAGCAGTGGCGCACCAAACCCGGCGGCGTTATCCAGTGTGACGGGCAACTCGTAGGTTTGCGTCTGGTCCGCGCTGATGAAGGCCACCAGCGTTTTCGCGCTCGGTGAATACTCAGCTAGCAGTTGTTCCAGGCGTGCTTTGATGCTTTGCCAGCCTGCGTGTGTCTCTGGGTCGATGTGCTTTTCGACCTCGCGCACCTGATTTTTCACGAAGATCTGCCACGCGGGCGGCGTGTTCTGGTTGGCCTGATTGCCTGGGTTGACGTTCAGATACAGCGTCAGTACATCGCTGCCGATATTCTTGAGTGCTTTCAGGTCGTCTCTGTCGATGTTGAGCATGTAAGCCCCTTTCGTATTTATGCCGACACCACCCCCTAATAAGCGGGCGGGTCGCTTGCCGGGAATGATTCCTCGGATGCCTCTTGCACACGGTCTTTCTGGCCGCTGACCTCTGGCCAGCGCATGTATAGATCATCTATCGTAGCCGCAAGCTGATAATCGCTGAGCGTGGGCTGTGCTTCATCCACTGTGCGCCAATCCGCTATGAGGCTGTCTTGCTCGATAATCATGCGCAGGCGGTTGGCCTGTCCACCAGCTAATTCACGCAAGCGCACAGCGAAAGCCAGCGCAGCATCGTAAGATGCGAAGCGAAAAGCACGCTGTAGGTGCATCGCGCCATTCATACGCGCAAGCCGCCACTCTGGCACGTGTCGGCGTGCCGCGCTGTCGCCTGTTGGCATTGGTTTTGCGTCGGGTGTCAGTTGCATATTGCCTCCGTCTGTAGCAAATAACATTGTAGCTGAGGTCTGGCGCTGTTGGTACTGTCCGCATGTATGATATTTGATGGGTCAGTTAGCCGCGTTAGCCAGACGACTTCACCCACACCACGCTATGATCGCCCAGGTTCAGCTTCAGGCCCTTCGGCAAGCTCTGATCCTGCCGCACCTCAGCGTGCCGCCCGATCAGCGTATCCCGCAG
>DAOTTW010000485.1:0-2736 GCA_034437615.1 Anaerolineae bacterium
TTCCGCGCCTGGATGTATCGCATTGCCCGCAATCTGGCCTACGATCATTTTCGCTCGGCGGGCTATAGGCACGAAGAAAATAACATCGAGGATACCAACGCCCGCTATAGCGCTACACCAGACGACATCTTGATGCAGCAGGCCACACAACAAGAGATTGCCCATGCCTTGCAGCAGCTATCACCCGACCACCGCGAAGTCGTCCTGTTGCGTTTTTACGATGCCATGCGCCTGAGTGAAATCGCGGCGGTGGTCGGCGTGCCCGAAGGCACGGTCAAGAGCCGCCTTTACCATGCGCTGAAACGCCTCAAGGGCCTATTATCTACGGAGCAAGCGAAATCTCATGCCAACGCACTCACATCTGACTGACGAACTTACACCGGAACAGCGCGCCGACCTGGGCGACCTATTCAGCGTGCAAGACGCACTCACAACCTACGAAGCACCCCCATCGGACCCAGCACAGCAAACGAATCTGTTAGCCACATTGACGGCCTACATGCTACAACAGCAAGCTAGCGCCACGCATTTAAGTTGGCGTGACTGGCTGCGACTGGCAAACGAGCAGGTGCGCGCCCTACAAGCGGCGTTCTGGCTGGCAAATGCGCTGCTGTTCGTCACTGGCTTAGTGCTGGCGGCCAACCAGCGTACTGATACGCTGATATTGGGCTTCGCGTTGATCGCGCCGCTACTGGCGCTGGGTGGCGTCGCCCTGATCTTCCGGGCGCGAACCACCACCATGCGCGATCTGGAATTGCTCAGTCCAGTGTCGCCCATAGTGCTGCTCTATATGCGCTTTTTGCTGGTACTCGGCACAAATGCCCTGCTCAGCCTAATCTTGCTCGGTGTAATCTGGACGCAAGCGCCGCAACTGGTGCTCTGGCGCTTACTGCTGCTCTGGTCGGGGCCGCTACTGCTGTTGCTGGGCGCTGCACTATGGCTGAGCATACACTACAGCTATTGGCTTGGCACGCTGGCCCCGATGATTGGCTGGGCTGCCCTCACTGTTCTGGGCTGGCGTGATGTCGTCTTACTGCGCGTGGATGTTAGCAAGTGGTTGCTCTGGCAGGTGAACCAGGCAAACCCTAGCTTGCTGCTGGCGGCGCTGTCTGGCTGTCTCGGCCTCATGCTAATCTGGCTGACCATGCGCCAAATCCAGGCGGAGGTCACATGGCGTTAGTGATTCAGGGTGTCAGCAAGCGCTTCGGCAAAGTACAGGCGCTAAAGGATGTCAGCGTCACACTCAGCGGGCGTGTCGTCGCGCTAATGGGGCCGAACAGTGTCGGTAAGACCACGCTACTGCGCATCATGGCGACGGTGCTGCAACCAGATGCGGGCAGGCTGTGCTTCAACGGGCTGGAATACGCACAAAACCTGCAAAAGCTGCGGGCGCAGATTGGCTACCTGCCGCAACACCTGGATTTTCCGGCGGGGATGCGCGTAGAGCAATTGCTAACCTATTTTGCACGGCTACGGGCCATGCCGGATGTGCCGCTTGACTTGCTTAATACAATGGAGATCACAAGCCTGTTACGCGCACGAGTCGAAACGCTGTCGGATGGCGAGTTGCGGCGTGTTGGCATCGTACAAGCGTTGCTAGGACATCCACGTTTGCTGCTGCTGGATGAACTGACACGCGGACTCGATACGCTGCAACGTAACCGTGTCTTTCGCGTGCTACACGCCAGCGGTGCCCAGGTGATTTTTAGCACCCATATCCTCGAAGAAGCGCACGCCCATGCAAATCAAAGCTTACACCTTTAGGGTGACAAACGCCTTAAGGAGGCATGGCTACGGGATACGCCTAAAAATAGGTCTGTAAGTCAACGGTCAGTCGTCATTGTTAACGCGGCTTACTTCCAGGAAATGGATCCGACATCTTGTTGCAGGTCGTGCTGTGTTGCTTGCACGCTAAATGTCACCTGTATTCGGCCAAACAACAGGCTGCCTGTCACAAAATTGCCTGTTATGATTTGCCCTCAGATGCGTCTTACATTTGAACGACCGATAACATGTAGGAGCATTCAATGACATCCATCAGCCTCAGTCATGGCATACCCAAACCCCGTGAACAACCAAAGGACGCCGCAAACACCACGTTCACCAGCGTCTACGAGCAACACAGCTTGAGCGTCTATCGCTACATCCTCTCGCGGGTCGGCAACCCCGAA
The DNA here is from genome assembly GCA_034437615.1 of Anaerolineae bacterium. Lineage (GTDB taxonomy): Bacteria > Chloroflexota > Anaerolineae > Aggregatilineales > Phototrophicaceae > DAOTTW01. The sequence goes on from DAOTTW010000485.1 coordinate 2,172, forward strand.
GACGCGCACGACCTAACGGCGATTGTCTTTTTGAAGGCATACAAGCGTTTTAGCAGCTTTCGCGGCGAATCGCGTGTTGTAAGCTGGCTGATCGGCATCGCTCGCAATCAGATCAGCGACCATTATCGCGGCGAACAGCCCGATGTGGCGCTCGATGCGATACCCGACCTGCCCGCAAAGGGTGCGACGCCGGAAGAATCTATCGTGCAGCGTACCGAACTCAAGCGCGTCAGCGAAGCGTTGAATGCACTCAGCGATGATCGACGTGAAGCCGTTTCGTTGCGTCTGTTCGCTGGCATGAGCAACCCCGAAATTGCAGACGCGATGGGGCGCAGTATCGAATCCGTCGCCATGCTAATTTCACGCGGCTTGAGTGACCTACGCCAACGACTTGAAACGCCGGAATAATGCAAGCAGACCATGACAAATGATGCAGAAAGAGAGCAAATCATGACACAGACAAATAACGACATGCGCGAATTTGAACACAACCTGAAGCAACTTGCACAAAGTTTCAGCCTGGACGCCGATTTTGACGCGGCACTCAAGGCACAGTTCCGCGATG
>DAOTTW010000486.1:0-20923 GCA_034437615.1 Anaerolineae bacterium
CATTTATCACGAGATACGGCTGAGGGGCGAAAATATGCTTGAAATTACGGATGTACGGGTGGTTTACCCCAACGGAACCGAAGCGCTCAAGGCCGTTACGATGAGCGTGCAGGAGCGCGAAGTCGTCGCCATCATCGGGCGCTCCGGTGCTGGTAAATCAACGCTACTGCGCACCATCAACGGCCTGCAACCAGTCACATCCGGCAGCATCCGGCTTGATGATAAAGAGGTGACGCAACTGAACAAGAAGCAGCTACGGGTGCTGTGGCAGGATGTCGGCTTCGTCTGGCAGGAATACAACCTGGTGGAGCGCGTCCCGGCGATTACCAATGTGCTCACCGGACGGCTGGGTGTCAACGAGCACCCGCTGGCGGCGTTTGGTTACTTCAGCCGCGCCCATCGTGAAATCGCACTGTACAGCCTGCAACGTGTCAACATGCTGCACCGTGCAAAGGCGCGTGCAGATAAGCTCAGTGGTGGCGAAAAACAGCGCGTGAATATCGCCCGCGCACTGGCACAGCAACCTAAGCTGCTGCTGGCAGATGAACCCGTCGCCAGCCTGGACCCGGAATTAAAGTGGACCGTGATGGAGGACCTGACGCGGGTCGCCCGTGAAGAAGGTGTGCCGACGCTGATTAACATCCATGAAGTTGATCTGGCAAAAGCCTTTGCAGATCGCTTGATCGGGATTGCGCAGGGCGTCGTGGTCTTTGATGGTCCACCGAACGCGCTCGATGATGCCTCAATGGACGCCATCTACCGCTTCGATAAACCCACACCGACACAGCAGCCAGCTTGAGAGATTAAAGGCAAGCCAACCATGCACGCACCCGTTCAACGCGAACGCAAAACCAAGATCAAGAACGAACCCATCGAGAAAATCGAAGCCGACCTCAGCCGCCCATTGCCGAAGCTGTCCATTCGCGGGATGCTGGCCGCAGTCGTGATCGTGCTGGTGGTCGGTTGGGGCATCGAGGGCACGGATGCACGGCCCCAAACGCTGGCCGAAGGCGTGCCAAACATCGTGGATTTTATCAGCCGCCTGCTGCCACCCGAATTCGAGTTCGTGCGCAATACCGAGCGCGTCTACACGCTGTTTCCGTTCAGCGTCCGCCAGCCGGATGTCGTGCTGCCCGCAGACATACTCAGGGTGCTGCGTCCTGCGACGGAAGCACAACTAGAGAACATTGAGGGCGATCAACAGGTCGTCACCCTATATCGCGATGCACGACGCTTCATCTATTACAGCCCCGAAGACATCCCCGGCTATGGCAGCGTGGATTTCGACGCCGCAAGCATCGAAGAACTGCCCTACATCATCGGGGCCAACGAATACATCCACATCGAAGCGCAAAACAACGACCCCTACCCCGTGCCGGAAGGCTACTACTTCGCATCGCGTTTCGCTGTGCCGCAGGGTCAGTCGCTGGTATCGGGCCGCTATCTGGTCAACTCCGGCGAAATTTTCCTGGGGCTGCCCGTCGCCATCCCAGAGGTGATCGTAACAGTGCAAATGGCGCTGATCGGCACCATCGGCGCGTTCTTGCTGTCGATTCCGTTTGGTCTGCTGGCAGCACGCAACGTCTCGCCGAACCGCTTCATCTATCAGACGACGCGCTTGATTATGAACGCCAACCGCGCTGTGCCCGAATTGATTTACGCGCTGATCTTCGTGTCGGCGGTCGGCCTGGGGCCGTTCCCTGGCGTACTGGCGCTGATTGTCGGCTCGTTCGGGTCGCTGGGCAAGGTCTTTGCGGAAAGCATCGAAGCGATTGATCCCGATCAGGTGCAGGCCGTGCGTGCCACAGGCGCGAAGCCGCTCCAGGTGTTCAACTATGCGGTGATGCCACAGGCCACGCCGCTGATCGTGTCGTATTCGCTGCTGGTCTTTGAAGCCAACGTGCGCGCCGCGACGATCCTGGGCATTGTCGGTGCTGGCGGCATCGGCTTCTTGCTGGATAAATACTTCCGGCTGTTTCAGTATCAGCGCCTCATGGGTGCGGTGATACTGATTATTGTGTTTGTGACGCTCATCGACCGCGCCAGTGATGCGATTCGCAAGCGCATCATCTGACAGGTGAGGCTATTCCAGAGGCAAAACAAGCTGAATTTCTGCAACACCCGCAATGCGGCTTACGCCGCCCCGGACACCCAGAAGGGTGTCCCTACAGGGTGTCGTTCGTAGGGACGTGCTTCTGCGCGTCCGCCAAAACTTTGCTGAATTGCTGATTGCTGACCTGCCAAATTGCTCAAAATATATTTATTACGAGGGGCACAACGCCTGAAATATTTCCTTTACAAGATGCATCAAGCCCGTAGGAGGCAAGTTCCATGAAAGCTCTGATCCGTGTTTTGCTCGTGGTCGCGCTGCTCATCAGCGTGGCTGTTGCCGTTTCTGCACAGGATAGCGAAGAAGATACAGACCGCGAAGGCTGGCCGCAGCCATTCATCGTCGGCCTATTCGGTGGTGATGACTCTGCTCAGGCGCTGCGTGACAGCGAACCGTTGCGTGCGTATCTGGCCGAAACGCTCGACCTCGAAGTTCTGGTTACGACAGGCACCAGCTACAGCGCCGTGATCGAAGCGATGCGCGCCGACCGCGTTGACGCCATGATGGTCGGTCCCTTAGCTTTCGCGCTGGCCGAACGCATCGCCGACGCCGAACCGATTGCCGTGCTAGCTATCGAAGGCGTGCTCGAAGGTCTGGACCAGCTCCCCGACGAGATTCCGGCACCGTTTTATTACAGCGTCTTTGTTACGCAGAAGGGTTCCGGCATCCGCACCCTGCAAGACCTGGAAGGGCTGGATTTCGCCTTTGTTGACCCCGCCTCAACCAGTGGTTACAGCGCTCCCGTTGTGCGCTTAATCAACGAAATCGAAGGTCTGGAGACCCCTGCTGATGTTGAGGATTGGCTGACGCCGATCTTCGCAGGCAGCCACCCCAGCGCCGTGACCGCCCTCGCCAACGGCCAGGTGACCGCCGCCGTGACCTTTGAGGGCAACCTGGTTAATATGCGTGCTGAAGGCCAGATCGAACTCTGCGGCTTCGAGGGCAACCGCCTGGGCGTGACGCTGAGCCAGGAAGAGCTGGATCAACTGTACGATGACTGCCCTGAAGGCAGCGTTGTCGTGTTCGCACAGTCCGCGCCCATCCCCAACACGCCGATGTCCGTGCGCACCGAACTGCCAGAGAGCTTCAAGAACACCTTGAAGCAAGCCCTGCTGGACATCACCCGCGACTCAGAACTGCTGGGCGAAGTCGGCTACTACTTCGTTGACCCCACCGAAATCGAAGGTCTGGGCATCGAGAGCGTCAGCGAATTCTACGATTTCGTGCGTGATCTGCTGGCCATCACAGGCAGCTAAGCGTGTATGCGTGTATAATTGAAAGACTTGTTTGCATAGGGGCACGGTGCGCCGTGCCTCTTTTTATTTCAGAAGGCTAAAACGCATGTGGCTCAGTGATCTTAAGGTCGTGCTGCCGGACCAGGTGGTGGACCAGGCCTCAATCGAAATACAGCATGGCCGCATCAAACAAATTATCAGCGGGTCCGCGCCGGGTGATGTGCCGAGCTTGCGCGGCCTGACCGCCATACCGGGCCTGATCGACCTGCATGGCGACATGCTGGAACGCGACGTACAACCGCGCCCGTCGGCACGCTTCCCGACGCAGATGGGCCTGATCGAGCTGGATAAGCGGCTGGCGGGCACAGGCATCACCACCGCTTACGCGGCCATCTCCTTTGCCTGGAGCAGCACAGACCTGCGTTCACAGGCCAGCGCCACCGAGATGATCGAGACGCTCAACGCGCTGAATAGCGAGACGCTGGTCGATATGTACGTTCACGCCCGCTTTGAGGTCACCAACCCCGAAACAGGTGCTATCCTGCGGGACTTGCTAGAACGTGATCTGGTGCAATTGGTCTCGATTATGGACCACACGCCAGGGCAGGGCCAATATCGCAATGTGGACCACTACCTGAATTTCATCCAGCAGTGGCTCGGCATCGACCCGGATGTACTGGGTGTGGACAGGGAGACGTTGGACGCACGAATGCGGAGCCGCATTCAAGAGAAGTTGGAAGCCCCGCGTGATTGGGATGTCGTGCGCGACGTGTTGCAGGTGGCGCAGGCGCATAACGTGCCCATCGCCAGCCACGACGACGACAGCGCCGACAAGGTAGCCCAACAAGCACAGATGGGCGTGACAATCAGCGAATTCCCTGTGACGCTGGCGGCGGCACAGGCCGCCAAAGATGCAGGTATTTACGTGATTATGGGTGCGCCAAACGCCTATCGCGGTCAATCAACATCGAACAACCTGAGCGCAGCCGAGGCGCTGCAAGCGGGTCTGGTCGATATTCTCGCGACGGATTATTACCCGGCTGCCATGCTGCACGTCCCCTTTAAGCTGGCACGCGATGGCGTGATGCCCCTGCACGAAGGCATCAAGCTGGTCAGCAGCAACGCCGCCGATGCGATGCAACTGGCAGAGCGTGGCCGCATTGCCGTCGGCCAGAGCGCGGACATTGTGTTGCTACACGAGACGGACACCTTCCCGCGTGTACGCGGGACCCTGCGGCAAGGTGTGCCTATCCATTGGGATAACCACCTGGCGAATGCGACACAACTTAGCCGCCTGTTCAAGCTCGAGGGCCAGACGCAGGCACTTGATGGCGGGTTTGGTGGCGGCCCGCAACCGCGCCGTCTATATTAGGGGCTGCTGCTCATGCGGAAGCGGTTTGCTGCGTCCGCATGAGCAGGCTTGATGTTGCTGACCTGCTTTGCTGCGGTTTAAGCCTGTTTCAGCTTGTTCCAGTAAGATGCACCAGTGAAGATAACAAGCAAGCCTATGGAGCAAGCACAATATGCAAGACAAAATCGTACTGATTACGGGCGCGACCAACGGTATTGGCGAAATCGCCGCGATTGAATTGGCGCGTATGGGTGCGCAGGTCGTGGTAGTCAGCCGCAACGAGGGCAAATGCCGCCGCACCGTCGAAACCATCCAGCGCGAAACGGGCAACGACAAAGCCGCCTACCTCACCGCTGATCTCTCTTCCTTGCAGGACATCCGCCAGTTAGCCGATAATTTCCTGGCGCAATATGGCAAGCTGCACGTCCTGCTGAACAACGCGGGCGCGTACTTTCAGGAACGGCGCGAATCCGTCGATGGCTACGAGATGACGTTCGCCCTGAACCACCTGAATTACTTCTTACTGACGCATCTGCTGCTAGACCGCCTCAAAGAGACCGCCAGCGAAGACGGCGAAGCACGCATCGTCAACGTGTCATCTGAAGCGCACCGCTTTTCCGCCCCCGGCATCAACTTCGATGACCTGCAACGCACGCAAAAATTCGAGGGCTTCCGGGTGTATGGTGAAAGCAAGCTGATGAACGTTATGTTCACCTATGAATTGGCACGCCGCCTGCAAGATAGTAACGTCACGGTGAATGCGCTGCATCCCGGCTTTGTGCGCACGGGCTTCGGCAAAAACAACGACGGTATCGTGGGTAAGCTGCTTGGCCTGGCGCAGATTTTTGCACGCTCACCGCAAAAAGGCGCAGAGACCAGCATCTATCTGGCCGCATCACCCGATGTCAAAGGCATCAGCGGCAAGTATTTTGCAGATAAAAGCGACAAGAAATCCAGTTCGGCGTCATATGATGAGGGTGCGCAGCAACGTCTATGGCAGATAAGCGAGGACATCACGGGCATCCAGCAGCGCGTCGTGGTCTGATCTCGCCAATATGCATGATTACAATGGGCATTTTGTTGGGCATTGTGCTAAAGCCTGATTAACGCCTGTAAAGACTTGTATAATTCACACAAGCTTAACTGGAAAAACTGCCCAAATTGCGTATACTGTAGTCATCGTCTGATGACAATGCAGGAGAGCAAACAATGCACTTCACAGAGAATGATTACACGTCGATGGCCCTCTTCAAGCTACGTCAGCGCGAGCTGATGGAAAAAGCCGATGGGCAACGCCTTGCAAACGAGAGCCGCAACCCGATTGTGCGCCGCTTGCGCCGCGCCATCCGCATCAACAACAACGCCTAACAGCGTTTCGGGCGGGCACGCTAGCCCGCTTCTCTATAAAGCGACAACGTAATAAGACACCAAACGACGCGACCCGACATCAAATCGGGTTTTGTCGTTTGATGCTATTGCGCGTAGTAGCAATCTCGCTAGCTTTTGGGTTTTTCTGCCATCAATTCATCGTAGGCACCCTGCCAGGTATCCGGCTTGCGCATCTGCTTATTGACCTCAATATCCGCAAAATGTGGGAAGAGCTTCATCATCGTATCGGGCAGTTTATCCCACTGGCCCTCACGCACGACGCGCTCAACCGTCTGCGCATATTGCCCGGCCCACCACCATTTCTGCTGAAAGTCGTCGGCCTTCTTCCAGTAATTGCGCTTTTCCCATGCCTGGATGCTTTCCAGAACGGTGCTTTCGATGCCACGCAAGGCGAAAACAATCGTCGCTGCCATATCACGCGCTTCGCCATCCACGCCTTTTTTCTGCCCCAGGTGGCGCAGTAGCTCCGCGATGGTACGCATGTGATGATTACGGCGTTTGCCCGGACTGTTGGTGTTGATTACACGAGACATAAAACCCTCTAGCTAGACCTTCTGATTATTATTTACTCGTCGCTGGCGTGTGTGACGGTGCTATTGGGGTGATAGGGCCGGATGCCCTTATACACCTTGAAGCCCCCCAGCGTTTTCAGGATGGTGTTGGCATCGCGCCCCGTTGCCTCGGCCAATTCTAGCGGCGTCAGGGGCTTATTGCCATTCGATAGAAAGACCCGGAACACGCTATCGACCAGCGACGTTTGCGGATTGATAAAATCCGGCTCTTGGGCGGCTGCCTTCAGCGCCAGCCCTAGCTCATCCAAGCGTTGCACCTCGCCCGTCACGGGGTCGATGTAATCCACGACGCGGTTATCCTCATGCTGCTGAAAGTAATCGCGCTTTTCTGTGGAGAGGTGCGTCAGCATGTATGGGCGCAGTTCGTCGCGGTCGCGTTCCCACCAGCCATAATCTATGTGGAACTTGGTCTGTAGCGTGGGTTTGACGAAGCGGCTCGGTTTGCCGGGTGAAGCCATGCGAACCCTCTTTCACTACGGTCATTACAGTGTAGGTCTGTCATCATACCGCAAGATTGCGCTGTTGTATGGTGTAAGTTGCGGACGATTATAAGCCGGCTTCGGCACGCAGGTCGTCGGCCTTGTCGGTGCGCTCCCAGGCGATGTCCAGGTCATTACGCCCAAAGTGGCCATAGGCCGCTACCTGGTGGTAAATTGGCGCACGCAGTTGCAGATCGCGGATGATGGCTGCCGGACGCATGTCAAAATGCTTGCGGATTAGCTCTTCGATGCGCTGATCTGAGATGCGCCCTGTGCCGAACGTCTCGACGGCGAGCGATGTGGGTTGTGCCACGCCGATTGCATACGACACCTGTAGCTCGAAGCGATCCGCTAGCCCCGCCGCAACGACGTTTTTGGCCACATAACGCGCCATATACGCCGCGCTGCGGTCTACCTTCGTGCCATCCTTGCCGCTGAACGCGCCGCCGCCGTGCCGCGCCACACCGCCGTATGTATCCACGATGATTTTACGTCCGGTCAGGCCAGCGTCACCTAACGGGCCGCCCGTCACAAAGCGCCCGGTGGGGTTCACGAAGTAGCGCGTCTGCTCATCAAACAGTTCTGCTGGGGCCACCTGCTTAATCACCTGCTCGATGACCATTGTGCGAATCTCTTCCTGGCTGACATCGGGCGCGTGCTGCGTGGAAACCACGATCGTGTCGATGCGCTTGGGCTGCCCCTTGTCGTATTCCACCGTTACCTGCGCTTTAGAATCCGGGCGTAACCAGTGGATCACGCCATTTTTGCGCTGTTCGGCCAGCTTACGCACGATCTTATGTGATAGTGATATGGTCAGCGGCATCAGTTCCGGCGTTTCATTGCACGCAAAACCGATCATCATGCCCTGGTCGCCCGCGCCGATGTTTTCGATTTCGGCATCGGTCATCGCGCCTTCGCGGGCTTCCAGCGCGGTATCCACACCCTGCGCAATATCCGACGATTGTTCCTTGATGCTGACGATCACACCGCAGGTCTGCGCATCAAAGCCGTAGGCTGCATCCGTGTAGCCGATTTCCTCGATGGTTTGGCGCACAATCTTCTCAATATCGACATAAGCCGTTGTTGTAATCTCGCCCATGACGGCAATCAGGCCGGTGGTGGTCGCCGTCTCGCAGGCCACACGCGCCATCGGGTCTTGCTTTAGAATCGCGTCCAGGATGGCATCGCTGATCTGGTCGCACATCTTATCGGGATGCCCCTCAGAGACCGATTCCGAGGTGAAAAAATACTTGGGTGAGGTCATAAAGGTGGTTGGCATTGTGAATCCTTTCGGGATTGGATGATATGTATGGGAAGTTGCTTGCCTGCAACGTCTGCATCAATCAAAAACGCCTTGCTCTGGCAAGGCGCGTGAGGGGGGTCGTGTCTTTATCCTTCATCCTCATCTGCCAGAGTGTGAACTCTGTCGGATTTGGCACCATCCCTGGCTCTATCGGCGCAGGAGGTTGCCGCAGGGTCAATGGGCCGAGTCCCTCACCTGCTCACGATGAATGCAAACGCATCTCAAGATGTGTATTTCGTAAAACGCGCCGAATGCTAACACAGGGTTGGGATGCTGGCAATGGCGTGCTCTGCATCACGGCTGCGAGACGGCTATGACATAGGCAGCGCCCATTGCACGGCCATCCGTTGCATCAGCCACCCGCACATGCACTTGTAGACAATCGGCGTCTACATCCCCTGATATATCGTCTGACAAGCGAATTTCACGCTGTTCGCTCTGGCTTTCGCCCGCGCCCCACGCCCTGAAAGGATGGATGCCGCCCCACACAGCCATAGCGTCTACCAGCAACAAGCGCTCATCGCAGTAAATTGCAAAATGCGGCGTCACGTCATGCGCTTGCGCCACATGCCAGCGGCTTTTCAACAGCAGTGTATCAGCTTGCAGCGTTGCAGTGATCTCCGTCAGGGCAATATCACCATCCAGCCAGGATGCTAGCGGGGTTTCTGCGCCGGGGGCGTTCGGCCTGCCCACAAAACGCGGATAAAAGCCTGCTGGGTGCTTCGCGTCAAAATACGTCACGAACAAATCCGACGCGCTGCGTATCTGCGCCGTAAAATCCCACTCCAGCGGGATGGTGTAATACAACGCATAGCTGACATCATCCGGCGGCGCATAAGCGGGCCGGAAGAAAATCGACTGCACCAGCGGGAACGGCTCGCCTGTGTGCGCCCACAACATCTGATAATAATTGACATAGCCACCCATGAATTGCACGCCTAGCCCCACTGTCGGGAAGAGGCGCTCATGCTCAGCAGGCGCTAGCCATTGCGGTGCGTTGACGACCATCGGCTGTTCGCCCTGCGTATGCGCCAGCAATTCGGCCTGTAGCTGCCAGGTGTAAGCCGACTGGCGCAGGGCATCATCACGGCGCTGATACGCAAACACGACGCCGACCACACACGCAACAATCATCACGCCGAACAACACGATACGGACGCCATGAATGGCGTCCTTACCCTTTTTGACAACGTTGTAGGGACGTGCAATGGCACGTCCGCCGAAATGCCTACTATTGAAAAGGGGTGGGATTAGGCTGCCCCAAAACCAGGCCATGCCCACCGACGACAGCAATAGCAGACGCCACGACCCGCGTATGTAATCCGTTTCCAGCAGCAGCAGCGCAGGCAAGGCCGCCAGCAGATACCAGCCCAGGCCGAAAAGCAGCCATCTCAGCAGGTGACGCGCCCGCAGATAGGCCAGCAGCAGCGCAGGCACAACCAATGCTATGAATAGCCCATAGAACAGCACGGCGGATTCTTCCGCGCCGAATAACACACGGGCCAGCGCCGACAGCGGCCACACAAACGCCTGCGCAAATAAGCCGAACGATTCCGGGGCTTGTTCGAGCCGCAATTGTGTATCAGAGGCGGTGCGGATGAAGAGAAAGGCATAACTGAACGCCGCCAACATCAGCAGAATCGGCACGGCCAGCACGACGCTACGCCGCGTCAGCAGTTCACGCCAGCCGGACCGCAGCAGGGTCAGCAGCGCCAGCAAGGGCAGCAGCAAGACGCCGTTTTCGTGGCTGAAGGTCGCGATAAACGCCGCCAACCAGCACAGAATCAGCGCCCACATGCGGCCAGCATCCAGCCAATGCAGCGCCGACCACAACGCCAGCAGCAAGGCGAACGTCATCAGCACATGAAACAGCGACGCCACCCAGATGACTGCGTTATAGCTGAACGGGAACAGCACGAAGGCCACACCTGCGCTGATACCCGCGCCCTGTGCCCGTGTGCAGCGGCGCACAAGCTGGCCCACGAGCACGCCCGATAAGCCGAATAGCAGCACATTCAGCAGGTGCAGCCCAAACGGGTCGAAGCGGCCCACGTTCAGCATCTCGTTGGCTTCCCAGATGCTAAAGACCAGCGGGCGGTAATAATTAAAGGCGGGCGCACCACCCCAGAAGCGTAGACCCGTTGCTGCCCCGTCTGGATAGGTGCGGATCATGTCGAACAGCAGCAAATCATCCAGGAAGAAGGGCAGGCACAGCGCGTAGCCATACAGCCATGCGGTCAGCAGCAGGGGCAGGGTGTATGCGAGGGTGCGTAATGTGCGTGCCATAGATCAGGTTTGCTAGCGGATCATGGAGCCAGCTTTATCAGCGCGTTCAATGTGTGACATGAATTCCGTGCGGGTATCGCGGTCCTCACGGAAGGCACCCAGCATGGCGCTGGTGGTCATGCCGCTGTCGTGCTTCTGCACACCGCGAATCATGCTGCACATGTGCTGGCCATCCATCACCACCGCGACGCCTTTCGGCTCCAGCACTTCATTCAGGAATTCGGCAATCTGGCGCGTCAGGCGCTCCTGAACTTGCAGGCGACGGGCGAACATATCCACGATGCGCGGAATCTTCGATAGGCCGATCACCTTTTCGTCGGGGATGTAGGCGACATGTGCATGGCCCAGGAAGGGCAGCATGTGATGCTCACACAGCGAGTAATATTCGATGTTGTTGACGATTACCATATCATCGTATTCGACATCGAAAATCGCGTTGTTGATGACCTGCGACGGGTCCGTGCGGTAGCCACTGAGCAATTCGTCATAGGCGTTCGCAACGCGGCGCGGCGTCCCCTGCAAGCCTTCACGTTGCGGGTCTTCGCCCACTGCCGCCAGGATATTCACCACCGACGCCTTGATTGCATCCTTATCCACAGACGGATAATCCAGTTCAAAGGCTTTCAGCAGTTGGGTGGAGCGCAATTTTTGGTCCATCATGGTTACTGCGACCATGTTATTATCATCAGCGTTTTTCGTATCACCGTTACCGTTATGGCCGTTGCCATTTTGATTACTGTCGTCTTCGGAGTTATTCATCTATTTTTCCTCATGCCGTTGGCTTGTGTATTCCTATGAATACCGCCAATATGATGAATTTCGCATATGAGTAAGACTTTAAGCAGCCATGACGAATACCTACACCGTCGGCCCACTGCCGCATTAATGTTAAATGCCAGATAAGCGAACCATGACGACGACGCATTAACCCAAATCAAATGTTACGTCGTTGCGCTGTTGCATCGCTACACCGTTACTTAACAGCGCTGCAATGTCGCGGAGACGCTCGCCTGTCGTCGGGTGTTGTCTTTCGGCTGCGATGTCTGCGAGTGGGGCGGCTACATGTGCATATTGCAATACGTCCGGATGTGGGATTTCGCGCTTGCCATAGCTACGCTGTTCGTCATTATAGAGCAGGATGTCAAAATCCAGCGCGACGACCTGCGATTTAGTGCCGTCTGGGTCCCGTCGGACGCGCCCAACGGCATCTTCAATGGCGGCTAGTTCTTGCTTTAGCGCGTCTGGTGTCAGGGTCGTCTCGATGTGAATAGCTGCATTCCAGTATGGCGCACCACCGCCGACTGCTGCTGTTTCATACACAGGCGAGACTGCGATGAGCCGCACAAGCGCTGAGAGGCGTCGCAAGCCGTTTTGGATGTTCGCCTGCGCTTGATGATTTGACCCTACGCCGATGTAGACATGGTTAGCCATGTGCATATTACCTTTGCGAATTTCGTTATCTACTAGGAGAAAAGTCTAGCACAAAATCAGCAGCAAGTTTGCGGACAAGTGCTATACTTAAGCAATGCTGGTTTCACCATATCATCAGGACAATGCCTTATGAGAATTGCTCGTTTCGCACTTCCAGCAATTTTAATGCTTTGCTTTACGGCCCTGCTGCTATCGCTCGATACGACACAAACTGTCGAAGCACAACCGCAATTTGGTAGCAACTGGACCGCAAGTTATTACAACAACCCGGACCTTTCCGGCTCACCCGCAGCAACCGAAAGCGTCGCACAGGTTAACCGCAACTTCGGCGCAAATGGCCCTGGTTTTGGCGTCAATGTCGATAATTTTTCGATACGCTACACGACAACGCTCGTGCTGAACGTCGGGACGTATAGTTTTACGTTGTTAGCAGACGATGGCGCACGCGCATTCGTCAGTGGCACACCGATTATTGATTTTTACGGCTCCGGCGATGGCCAACAATCGCAGACGGTGCAGGTGGAAATCCCCGCGACAGGCAACGTGCAAATCACTGTAGAATTTGTCGACCGGAGCGGTAATGCATCCGTGCAATTCTTCTATGAGCCAACCGCCGTTGAGCCAACCGCGACACCCGGCCCCAGCCCCACGCCCACGAATACCGGCTTGCCGCCCATCCCACCCGGCGCGATCACAGGGACTGTGATCCGTGCGGCGGTGCTGAACGTGCGCGATGCGCCCTCGCTGGGTGGTGGCGTCGTCAGCCGCATTTTGCGTGGCCAGACGTATGCCGTTGTAGGCCGTGACCCAAGTGCCCGTTGGTTCCTGCTACAGCTTAGCGGCTTTCAGGCCTGGGCCTATGGCTACTACCTGTTCATCGACGGCAACGAGTTCACGCCGCCTGTTGCCAGCGCCTCAACTGTTTTCGGCTTCCCGTCCGGTGTGAGCGATACAGGCGTATTGGCACAGACGAAGGCCGGTATGAAGCTACGCGCACAACCGGATATTATGTCACCGCAAACGGGGCGCATTACGTGGGGGGCGTTCTTGCCCGTCACGGCACGCACACCCGCAGGCGATTGGTATCAGGTCATCTGGAAGGGTACAGTGGGTTGGGTTTTCACAGGCTTTCTTGATATTGCCTTCGGGGACATCAACAGCGTACCCATTATCAACCCCTGATGCCCTGGAGCAAGCTCATAGCGTAATAGCGGCTCACCTTGTCCTGCTGTTGTGGCCGCTGACAAGAGTTTTGTAGGGGCGTGGCTGGCTGCGTCCGCTATAATTGCAACTGTTGTGGTTGTCAGCAGCGTTCACGCAGACAAGCACGCTTGGCCGTCAGATCGAAATAATATTAAAATAATACGGAGGCATCCCCTGGAACCGCTCGAATTGGCTCGTCACATTGTTGATATTGTCGAAGACCGCAAGGCTGAGGATATTCGGCTGCTGGATTTGCGGCCCGATACGGTGATTGCGGATTTTTTTGTACTGGCCAACGGTACAAACGAACGTCAGTTACGCGCATTATCCGAGTATGTGCGCGAGGAGATCAAGGAGAAGCACGGTGTCATACCGTATTCAAAGGAAGGCACGCCGGAAAGCGGCTGGATGATCCTGGATTATGGCAATGTGGTCGTGCATCTTTTCCAGGCTGAGCAGCGCGAATTCTACGATATTGAGGGACTGTGGTCCAACGTAGCACATGTGCTGCTGAGCATCCAGTAACAGTAATGGATGTGGGCGGATGCGCGATCCGCCCCTGTCTATATGCGGCTATCTACAGCAGTTGTAGCGCCTTGCGGTAGGTATCGAGCGCCTCTTGTAAGCGGCCCTGCCGCATCAGCACATCACCCATCACACGATGCACCGCCGGGTTGCGCTTCTGGTCTTTGCTATTCATCAGCGCAGACAGGTCTTTGCTGACATCCTCTAGCGCTGCATTCGCCCGGACAATCGCTTCGTAATCCTGCATACCGCGTTCAATAGCGCCAGACTTGACTTTTTCGCGGGCGTTGGCCAACGTGCTCGGTACATCCAGCGCGGCGGCAGTGCGTGAAATTGGTGCAGGCGAACCGCCTGTTACCATGCTGGCGGCGGGCTGAAGCGGCCCCTGTGAGGTTGCTGGCTGGTCGAGTTGCAGCGTTTCAGCGACAGCCTCTTGTTCTTGCATATTTTCCAGGAGCCATTCGGGGATGTCATCCGAATCCATCTCTGGTTCTGGGGTGCCCTGGCTCTCCTTTACCAGCCAGTCGGGGATGTCGTTAGTGGCCATCTCGCGCAGGTCCACATCAGCCTCATCGTCGCTCTGATCCTGTTCTTCTACTAACCAGGCAGGGATGGCATCCTCAGCATCCTCTATGGTCTCAGCGTCCAGCACCCAATCAGGCACGACCTCTGCTGCTGGCGCTGTCTCGGCTTGTGGTTCCGGCGTCACTGGGGCGACTGCTGCGCCATCTGTGCTCATCCATGACGGCACCGACTCGGGCTGTCCTGCGGGCAGGCTGGCCTCCGTCGGCAGTTTGGCGGCTTGCAAGACGATAGCTGCGGGCTGTGCTGGTGCCTCAGCCTCTGCGCCGATGTGAAGCTGTTGCAGGCGCGTGCTGTACCATTCGGCCATTTCTTCGCTTTTTTCGTTTTCCAGCACGAAGGCTTCAACCCAGGGATCGCTGGTATCGACCTCATAATATTCACTGGGAACAGGCATTGCTGGCTCGTCGTCTGCGGCCAGTTGCATATCGCCTGTGACGCTGGCGGCGAAGATGTCGCTCAGGTCGGTGTCGTCGGCGTCGATGCCTGCCTCTGCAAAGTCCGTTTCTTCTGCCAGATCATCACGCAACCAATCCGGCAGTTCATCCTCAACGATTTCCGGCTCTGCACCTTTCTCGTCCTGTGGCACAGCGGCTACCGTCTCGACCTGTTCGGTGTCGCCCGTATCACGTAACCATTCCGGCATGTCGCTGTCGTCAACGTCACCCAAGTCCAGCGTATCGAAATCCAGCGCGTCGGCATCGTCTGCTGTGGCTTCATCGTCTTGTGCGAAGAGCGTCGCCATTATTGTCTCGGCGTCTTCGTCGTCCTCGCCTGCGCCGACGATGGCTTCTTCGGGCGGCCCCTGCATCTGCGTGCGCAACCACTCCGGTATATCTGCCGGGACGGGCGGCGCGTCCTCGTTGCTTTCGCTGCCCTGCTGCTGCTTCAGTTCGTCGGGGTCGATGTAATCCGGGATGTCGCCGCGTGCGTCGGCGCGTTCAAACGCCTGCCGGAAATAATCCTGCACCATATCCGGCGAGAGTTCGCCGGTGCGTGCTGCATCCGCAAAGGCACGGTCTGCATCTTCATCGCCCTCTTCTTCGTAGTCGTCCTCATCGTCGTAGTCAGCGTCATCGTCGTAGTCAGCGTCATCGTAGAAGCCAGCATCATCAGCGCCCGCTTCTGCAAATTGCTGGCTACTGCTGGCCGCGAGCTGATCGAGCCATGCTTCGGGGTCGAGTTCGGGGTCGGGCGCAGCGGCGGGCTGCGTCACATCCTGGTCGCCCGTGTCATTGTAAAAGGTATAGGCTTCATAGCCGGGGCCATCCGGTGTAGCGTCCGCTGCTTCGGGGATGTCCAGGTTGGCGTCGGTTGTCAGTTCGGCGGGGTCTGCACCTTGACGGCTGGCCAACGTTTCCATCCATTGTACTGGGTCAGTTTCGTGCGCTGGGTCGGTTTCGTGCGCTGGGTCAATCTCATCGAGGTCGGGTATTTCGCTCAGCAGGTCGTTCAGGTTCGTCAGGTCCGGCAAATCGCCCGTATCGGGCGCGTCTGACTGCGCCTGGGCATCGTCGGCCAGCCCGCGTAACCAGGCCATCGGGTCGCCTTCGTCTGCGCCGCCTATATCCAGGTCTGCTAATGGGTTCTCGGCGTCGCTCAGGCCAAGCGATGCAAAATCCATTGATGGGATGTCGTCGGATTGGTCCGAGGCCAAGCCCTGTAACCAGGCCATCGGGTCATCCACCGCCGGGGATTCGGCGGCAGGTGTTTGCGGGATGTCGGCGGCGTCCGGCAGATCAGGCGCATCCGGCAACGACAGGTCGCTGACGGCATCCAGTTCGTAGGCGTCGGCATCGTCTATGTCCGCATCGACATCGTAGGCGAACATCTCATCCGTATCGGGTTCGTAGTATTCGGCGTCGTCCTCGTCATACACGAAGTCGTCGGTGAAATCATCGTCATCCGTATGTTGGATGTCCGCGTCGGCGGCTTCGGCCTGTACAGCGGCCTCAGCGTCGGCTTGTTCCTGCGCCGCGAAGATCGCGTCCAGGTCTAGCGGTGCCGGGATAGCCGATGCTTCTGGTTCAGCCTGTTGTTGTGATTGCTGTGCCTGTTGCGCCTCGCGTGCGGCTTGACGGGCTGCTTTTTGCTCGGCTTCTTTGGCGAGTTGGGCCTCCCACTGCTCTTTCGTCCAGCCCTGCGGGATGTATTCGCCCAGGCTGCCCACGTCCACGCTATCGGGGTCTACTTCATCGACTGTGGCATCTGCGCTGGTGATGAAGCCCTCGTCTGCGCCCTGGCGCTTGGCCAGCGATTCCAGCCAGTTCTGCATTTCCTCCGGTGACATCGAATCGAAATCCACCGCGCCCATTGCCTGCGCTGCGGGTTCGGCTGGCTCTGGCTCTGGTTCCGGTTGCGTCAGGCCGGGCGGTTGTGCGTCGGGCAAAGCCGCAGGTTGTGGGATGCCCGCCGGGGGTTCAGTTGGCTGTGGGGGTTGCTGTTGGCGGGCGGCTCTTTCCTGCGCTTCTTTGGCGAGTTGGGCCTCCCACTGCTCTTTCGTCCAGCCATAAGGGATGTATTCGCCCAGGCTATCCGCATCAACCGAGTCAGGATCGACCTCGTCAATTTCGACATTCGCACCGGTGGTAAAGCTGGTTGGGTCGGCCCCCTGGCGTTTGGCCAGGGACTCCATCCAGGCCATCATTTCCTCTGGCGTCATGGCGTCGAAATCGGGCATGTTTTGGTCAGACATCGCTTATCATCCCTCGTGTGTAATCTTGGTGCACTTGGCTTTGCAGGTCTGTGTCTGTGTACGCTGATGTGCGATCACTAATGTTCGTAATCAAAGTCGAAAAAGTCTGTATCTGTATCGTCATCCCCACGCAGATAGTCCGGCAATTCGTCGCTATTTGTGGCCACACTGTTACCGTTGCGCATCCAGACGGGCGGCTGCGTAAAGGCATAGCGTGCCTTCTCGCTGGATGGCTGCGGCGTCGGCATCATCGGCGGCAGGTCCGGCACCGGGCGACGGGTGCTGCTGGCGGTTTCTTCCTCTACGATGTGGTTGAGCCACGCGAATTCGGCCACGTTGCTGCCGCTGCGTTCGCGGTGGGTGCCGCGCTGCGCGAAGGTCTGCTCAATCTGTTCGTCTTCTGCTGCTGCGTAGTCAATATCCAGCCCCGGCACCATCGCGTTCAACCATTCCGGCGCGTTTTCCACTGGCTCCGGCTCGGTTTCTTCTTCGATGAATTCCGGGCCGATTGCCAGCTCATCCGGCAGCGGGTCGGCTGCTGCGATGGGTTCTGGCTCGGCCTCTGCTGCTTCTGGCGCATCCTCAGCATCAACGCTTTCTAGCTCATCCAGGAAACCAAAATCCTCGAAGCTGTCGCCCGTTACGGCGAATTCCGGCGCGTTTTCAGCTTCCGGCTCTGGCGTTTCGCTGGCTTCATCGCTGAAATCAAAGTCCAGGCTATCAAATTCGGCGGCGGCGACGCCTAGCTCGGTTTCGTCAGCAGACAGATCAAAATCGAGGTCGCTGAAATCATCCTCGGCAACGGGTTCTTGCGCAGCGGCTGTTTCTGCATCCGCATCTTCTGTATCAACCGTCATGCCGAGGTCTGCCAGCCAGTCGAGGTCGGCTTGTTCGGCTTCGGCATCCGCGTCAAACTCTGGGGTGCTCTCATCGCTGATGGGTGTGGCTGCTTGCTCGTCGGCTTCCAGGTCGGCTAACCAGTCGGGCGTATCCATTTCGAGGTCGTCTTGCCCCGGTGCAGCGTCCCCGGCTGCTTGTGCGCTGACCTGATCGGCCTCTATCGGGCTGGGGGCGTCGTCTGGTTCTGCGCCGATGTCCGCTAGCCAGTCGGGTTCGTCGGTTATGTCTGCATTGGTAGCAGCAAACGCCGCTAGCCAATCTCCGTCTGCGTCTGGTTCTGCATTGGCATCGGCGGCTGCATTGGCGCTGTCATCTGGATCGTCATTATCCTCGAAGCGCTGGCCCATACGCGCCAGGATGCCCGCGTCGGGGCCGCGTACCGGGTCAGGCGCGTCCGCTGGTTCTTCTGGCTGCTCAGCCTGCGGCGTCTCCGATGCATCGAGCGGACTTGAACTTTCCGGTTCCGCAAGCCAATCTAGCTCATCCAGTGCGCCAGCTTCGGCATTTACACCGACATCTGCATCTGCGCCATCTAACTGGAAATCATCCCCGAAGAGGTCGGACAGATCATCGTCCGCGTCTGCGCCTGCATCGTCACTGCCACTGGTTGCCACAGCAGCATCACCGGCGGCCTCATCATCGGCCCCTAGCTCATCCAGCCAATCAACATCCGCTTCGGCCTCCGCGCCTGTCTGCGTATCATCGGTGGCTGTATCTGTGTCGTCTGCCTCGAAGTGCAGCAGCCAATCCTCGGCGGGTTCTTCAGCGTCTGCTGTGGCGCTGTCCTGCGGCTCTGCTAGCCAGTCAAACTCTGTCGATTCGTCTGCGACGTTGCCTTCAGGCTGCTTATTTGCGTCGTCGCTTTCGTCGCTCATATCATCCAGCCAATTCATATCATCGTCAAATTCAGAATCGGCTGAGGGGTCGTTTTGCCAATCGCTCGGTCTATCGGGCATCGTATCTTGCCATTCGTCTGAGTTCGTCGGTACGGTACTTGCGGGTGCTGGCGGCGCTGTGTTGCTGTCATCCGTCAGTCCCTCTAATTCAAAAAGTTCTTCCAGGGCGCTCTCATCGGCCAACCACGCCTGGTCGTCTGTCTCATTGGCCCCGGTAGCCCCAGCAGACTCATTAGCCTGTTCTTCTGCTTGACCTATCAATTGTACGCCACTTTGCCGCGTCCAGGCAAACGGATCCGTAACTTCTTCTCGGTCTTGTTCTTCATGGCCGCCTGCATCCGTGACATCATCGGCATCTAGCGCCTGCTTTGCAGGTTGCTCATCCTCAATGAGTTCGATGCCGCTACGTTGCGCCCAGGCTAGCGGATCGGCTTCTGCTTGTTCTTCGGGCCTGAAGTCGTCGTCGTCTTCGGCGCTGAGCGCTTCATAATAGGGGTTCACGACCTCGCTGGTTTCCAGGAATTCCACGCCGCTCTGCTGCGCCCAGGCCAACGGGTTCGCCTCGTCGTCTGGTTCTGCATCTTTATCGCTTGCGTCAGCAGCGCTGGCCTCGGTTGTGGGTGAGGGGGCGCTATCGAGGTCTGTCAGCCAGGCGTCTGCTGCATCTATTTCATCTGCTGCATCTGCATCTTCGTCTTGCAACAGATCGAGGTTGAGTTCCCCTGTATAACCCGTCTGACCCTGCTGCGATGGCTGGCCCTGCTGCGGTTGACGCGATTCGTCTATATCACCCAGCAGGTCGGCTAATTCCCCATCATCAACATCATCGGCATCGTCTTGCAATAGATCGAGGTTCAGTTCGCCTGTGTATCCTGTGTAGCCTGTGTAGCCCGGCACCTGATCGTACTGGCCACTTTCGAGGTCTTGCAGCCAGCTAGCGTCGTCGGGGTCGTCTGATTGCTCTTGCAGCAAATCCAGGTTCAGTAAGCCCGTAAAGCCCGTGCGCTCACCGATTTGGCCCGTTTGCGGCTGGCGGGTGCTCTCAATTTCGTCCAACAAATCCGACACATCATCGTCGTCGTCACTGTCGGCATCAGCGGTACTAGGGTTGGCGAATATCGTATCTTGTTCGGCGTTGTCGCGCATCACATCGAGGTTATTCAGCAGTTCCGCTGGTAGGCCGCCCGTAAATGTGCCGTCCGGGTCTGTTTCGGCGTCAGGCGTCTGTGCGGTCTCGTCGTAATCATCCGGCAGCAAACCGGGCAGATTATCCGTGACTTTCTTGCGGATCGGCTGCTCCGGTTCGCCATCGTCGGCAAATTCATCCAGCCAGCTATCGTCATCCAAATCAGCGGCATCGCCTTCAGCGACAAGCGCCTGCTCGAAATCCGATGCGTCAACGCCATCTGCATCCAGCCCATCGCCCAGCAAATCCGACAAATCCAGCGCATCGTCATCATCCAGGCTATCTTGTTGCAGCAGGGCCTCGGCCTCGTCACCCAAGCTATCTTCGTTGATGCCTTCCAGCCAATCCGGGTTCTGCTGCGATAGCTCATGAGAGGCGAAGCGATCGTAATTCAGTTCTTCCAGCGTGAAGGTATCGGCGGGCACCGTGTCATTGGACGCAAGTTGCATCGCAAGGTAGGGGTCCACGTCCTCGATGCGGCTCAGGTAGCGTTGTGCATCTGAGGGGCGCTGCTCTTGCAACCATAATTCCGTGAGGATGCGGTTGGCTTCGATGGTGAAGGGCTGATCTTGCAGCACGTCGATGGCGTTTTCGGCGGCCTCAACGCGCAGTTCGCTCTGCCACAAGGCACGCGCCAGTTGCAAGCGCAAATCCAGACGGCTCGGCATCCGCTCGACGGCATCGGCCAGGATGCGCACCGCTTCATCAGAGAGGCCGTTGCGCAGGTATTGCTCGGCAATCGCGCCCGCTGTCAGTTGCAGTTTTTCCAGTTGCACGCCG
>DAOTTW010000487.1:0-3142 GCA_034437615.1 Anaerolineae bacterium
TGCTGCGTGCAAATGAGCCGCCCCCCTATGACCCGGATAGCCAGGCATGGCAGCGCTACTTGCAGGCCCTGCTGGTTCGGCTTTATACGGCCTATCAACAGGGTAACCTGACGCCAGACAACCTGACCGATAAAGCGCTGACATTGCTGGAAGATCATAGCGCGGTCTTCAGGACGCGCAGCGACGACCTGCGCCAGCGCCAGATCGTCGAGCGCTTGCTGGCTGCGGACGAACCCCTGTTGGCTTACGAACGCGGACAGGTCGATGCAGCCTTGCAGCAGGTCGTGGTGCTGTCTGGCAAGGGGCGCGGCAATATCGGGCCGGATTTACAGTCCTTCGCCCTGCAAAATGGCATCCAGCTTGTCAACCTGCTGACGACGCCGGATGACGACGCCGACAGCGAGACCAGCGGCTTTCATGTCTATCTGATGCAGTATCAACCGGATGTCCCGCTGCGTGCGCTCTTGCAGCGTGGGGCATTGAGGCGCAGCTACCACGAGGCATCCCGCCAACAGGTCGATAGCATGACGCAGCAAACCATCGTGCACTATGGCTATCTACATCCAACGCGCCTGGGCATCGCCACGCCGGATTTCTCGCAGCAGCAACGCCTGGAATTGCAGGATTTGCCCTATTTTGCGATGGCTTATACACTGCTGCTGAGTTGGGTCGCACCGATCACATACCGCATCCAACGGGCACGCCAGCTCAGTGTCGCCGTCAGCCCACAGATTAACTACGACGATTTTTGTGGCGCACTGCAAATGAACCCACAGCAGCTTCAGGGCATCCTGCAAGAGATGCAACAAGCCTACGACAGTCAGCCCCCATACGACATCGAAGCGCAGATTCTGCGCGAGCTTGATCGACACCGGCCACGCCTGAGCGAACGCTATGCGGATTGGGCGGTGTGGGCGGCGCGTCGGATGCGTGCGGATATTGACGCGGGTCATAGCCGTGTAGAGTCGTTGATGCAGATGTATCATAGCTTGCTGCTGCAAAACCCGGATGTGGTGCCCAGTGGCGAGGCCTATATCGAGCAAGTAAGCGCCGAACAGCGCCAGCAGTGGCGCGAAAGCACGACTGATACCCTGCTCACGCTGAACCTGCCATTCAGCACAGACGCGGATAGCGGTGCAAATGTAAATGCAGCGCCAAAACCAGCGCCAGAAGCATCCAGCCACGATCACGCAGGCGATACGCTACATCTGAAAGAGGTCACGCTGCGGCAGATGGGGCTGAAAACGCTGCTGACAGTCGATATGCACGCAGGGCAGGCGCGCACGGTTGCGCCGTTCCGGGGCCTCTTGTTGCAGGATTTGCTGGCGGCGTTCGGCTATGAAGGCAGCGAGCAGCCCTACACGCTGACAATCTATGGGCGCAGCTCGCAGCGATCGGCTACGCTGAATGACGAAACCGTGCGCGAGTACCCCATCATGCTGGCCCTAGAGCGCAACGCACAGCCGATCATACGCGGCCAGCGCCGAGAGCTGCACCTCGTTTTCCCGTATTTGCACGATTGGGATAACTTCCGGCCAGAGGACCGCAACCACTATAACACGATGTGGCTGCGCGGTGTCCACCGCATCGACGTGACGCCGAGATAAGCACGCCAGGCAATGCAAGCAAGATACAGGAGTTCAGACCATGACCCAGCAAACGCCAAATCACAACGCCAACGGGCGTGACGACCAGCCCGACACCGAACTGCAAAGCAGGCCCGCCTCCATTGACCTGAGCAAAGCGCAACGCTTCAAAATTGGCCTATGGGGAACGTCACAATCCGGCAAGACGACCTATCTGGCACGTGTACATCAGGCGTTTATGAATTACGGCAGTAGCCACGACTGGACCATCTCGCAGGATGATGCCGCGAACGAATTTGTCCTGCGGGCCAATGAAGCGCTGGAGAATAAAACCTTCCCGGAGAAAACCGCCTACATGCGGCCCTATCATTATTACATCGAGCGCACAACAGATGCAGATGGCGAAAGCGATAAACGCACCATCGACCTGTACTTCAATGATGTGCCGGGCGAGTTGTTCGAGGCGTACTATTCGCCAGAGCAACGGCAGGACATCATCGCCATCACACAGCAGGCCACCGAAGACGTTGAATCGAACTCCACACCCCAGGCCGCCTTCGATGAACTGCGTGATTCCGACGGTTACATAATCTTCATTGATCCCGCGTGGCAAGGTGAGGAACGTGGCCGACGCTCTTATCATCTGTTTTTACAGCAGTTCTTGATGGATTTGCGCGAATGGCGCGACCCACAGTTGCCACCACCGCGCATCGCCCTGATGATGACGAAAGCCGACGGCAGCAAGCACATCTGGCAGCGCAGAAAAGTTCAGCAAGACCGCTGTTTTCGTGCTGTACATGACCCAGAGGACGAGCGCGGTAGCTCGCCAGAGGAGCGCAACCTGTTGGATCGGCTGGACCGGGGGCAGGGTTTACAGGACTCAGTGCGCAATAGGCCATCAGAGCATATCCAGGGCCTGGCCTACTGCCGCATTTACTGCCCGATCTTCGAGCAGCTCGGCAAAGAATTCATGTGGGATACGCTACCAGGCCTGCTAAAGCCGTTGGCAGAGCTAGGGCACGTGCGCTGCTTCGTCGTGTCCGCTATTGGCCGCCCTAGCGATGAAAGGTCGAATGTGGGTGATAACAACATCTGGAAGCGCCGCCTGACCGAACCGATGCAGCATCTAGACCCGCATCAGCAACCCCTGCAACCGCGTGACCTGCTGACGCCACCAGCAACAGACAGCGGCGATGACCCGCTGAAGCAACTCATTGCACAGTTCGATAGGCCGCTAGAAGAAAAGGCCGACGAGACCTTCTATCCAACGTCTATCAATAGCCGTGAGCTACTGCGGCCAGAAGGCTTGCTCGATCCGCTGATCTGGTCAATTTTTGGTAACTAACATCCGGTCTGACCCGCATTCATCTGCCTTGCAGCACACGCAAGCCGCGTGCGACTTCCCTACACAGAAGCATCTTGTGGGGGCGTGTCCTGGTTCTCAAGGGTAGGTATTTGATGTTTGACCGTATTTTATGGCGGCTGACGCCACCTCGGACACCCCATTGGGTGTCCCTACGGTTAACAACAGGTCTGTAGGGACGTGCAATGGCACG
>DAOTTW010000488.1:0-2021 GCA_034437615.1 Anaerolineae bacterium
CCCCTGAAGGGGGCTATTGCACGGTGCATACAGCCTGCTTGAGCAGGCTTGTCCTTACCGGAGCCGGACGTTTTAACGTCTGGCGACCGAGAATGGGACACGTACCTGAGTAGTTACGATTAGAGATACGCTACCAGTGGTTAGAGCTATGCTATCAATGGATACACCAGCGCCGCTCCTGCTAAAATCAGCGCTACAACGTGAAAATAAATACAGATGTGAGGACCACACACGATGAAAACACCCGATACCACACAAGCGGCTACCTGGCGCTATGACGACCCTGGACGCGGCTTTTTAACGTCACGCGACCCCTTGACGACATTATCAGGCAGCGATTGCGGCATTCCGGCGGCTGTTGTCGCGCAGGCCGAAAGCCTGATAGCCGATCTGCCAGCCCTGATGAACAGCGGCCAAATCCGGCGCGAACTGGATGCATTGCCCGCCTTCGATACGGCAACGCTGCGTGATGTCCGCGATGACGCTGTGATTGAGCGGGCTTTTCAAGTGTATGCGTATCTGGCGACGGCCTACGTGCATACAACGGGTCTCCCCCCTGCGGGCCACATCCCGGCGGCTGTGGCGCTGCCCCTGGTCGCACTCGCACAGATCGTAGAGCGCCCGCCGATGCTGGCTTATGCCTCCTACACGCTGGCGAATTGGCAACGCATCGACCCCACAGACGATATTGCGCTGGATAACCTCAAATTGCTGATCCAGCTAACCGACGTGCCGGATGCAGCCTGGTTTACGCTGGTGCATGTCGATATTGAAGCGCGTGCGGGTCGGGCCGTTGCCGCCATTCAGCAGGCCATCCACGCCGCCAAACAAGACGATACAACCACACTGGAAAGCAAGTTGCAGGACATCAGCCAAGCATTGCAAAACATGATGGCCAGCTTCCAGCGGATGCCGGAAGGCTGCAAGCCGAAGGTGTATTATCAGCGCGTGCGGCCTTACATGTTCGGCTTCGATGAAGTGGTCTATCGCGGCGCGTTTGATGAACAACCGCAATCATACCGGGGTGAGACGGGCGCACAAAGCACGATCATTCCGGCGTTGGTGCGCTTGCTTGGCATCGAACACAGCGAAACGGGCTTGATGCAACATTTGCGCATTATGCAGGATTACATGCCGAAGCCGCATCGGGATTTTCTGCTGAGCATTGACGATCAGGCTGTGCGGGCCTATGTGCTGGCGCATCGGAGCCGTGCCAGCTTGCGGGATGCGTATAACGATGCCCTCTTGCGCCTGCTGGATTTCCGTAAGATGCATCTGCGCTTTGCCATGTCCTATATCCTGAAGCAAGCGGCGCAGGAAAGCGGCGGCAAAAAGGCCGCAACAGGCACAGGCGGCACACCGTTTGAGCAGTGGCTGCGCCAACTGATTGACGAAACCGAGCGCCAACTCGCCTGACCCAGAAACCAAAACGAATTCACAGAGTCCTACGCGGGGGCGTAACGTGCTGCGCCCTGGGCACAATTCATTGCACCCAGGCAGATTGTCCCGTTTTGCCTTCGTTCTTTATTCTTTATTCTTCATTTTGGTGTTAGGGTGCGAGCGAAATACGGGTTTGCAGTTTCTTGGATGAGCGTCGCATCTGTGCGCGGATGTGGGCAGCTTCGATTACGTTATACTTCGAGCGGACGATTTCGGTGATTTCGACTGTGCAGCGCTTGCAGAAGAGGTCGTCGGGATGATTAAAGAATGACTCTGGCAATTCCTGCTCACAACGGGCGCAGGGCTTTAGCGCTTGCATTTCCGGCAAGGGATGCCTCCTATGCTTCAATCGTGCCCCCAAGTATAGCATCCGGCATGGGCAGTGTCTATCGCCACAGCAAGCGGCGGAAGTAATAGATGAGGCTGGTATGAGTGCAAGCAGACCGTTAAACTAGCCGTGCTCTGTCAGGAAATTGTAACTACTCAGCCCTCACCCCAAACCCCTCTCCCGAACGTGCCTTTGGCACTGGGAGAGGGGCTTTTAACAGCGTACCTCCCCCTCTCCTAGCCGCGTAGCGGCG
>DAOTTW010000489.1:0-3327 GCA_034437615.1 Anaerolineae bacterium
TGCTGTGCCTGAACGCGGGCAAGCATGTACTGTGCGAGAAAGCCTTCACCATCAACGCCCACGAAGCCGAAGCAGCGATAAATCTGGCGCGTCAGAAAAACCTATTCCTGATGGAAGCCATGTGGACGCGCTTCATTCCCGCTATCCAACAGCTACGCGAGTGGGTGCAGGCGGGCAAAATCGGCGAGGTACAGCACATCCGCGCCAACTTTCATCATCACCTGGGCTACGACCCCAGCAGCCGCATTTTTGACCCGGCGCTAGGCGGTGGTGCCCTGCTGGACCTGGGCATTTACCCGCTATCGTTTACCAGTATGCTGCTTGGTTCGCCACAACGGATACGCAGCGAGGTCAAATTAGCCCCCACAGGCGTCGATGAGTTGGCTTCACTGCTGCTGGGCTATGACAGCGGCGCACAGGCCGCGCTGTCCTTCGGCACACTGACGAGTACCCCCATTGATGCAGCCGTTCTCGGCAGCGCAGGCACCATCTACGTGCATCCGCGCTTCCTGCATAGCGAACGCCTGACGTTTTATCCCGCGCACGGCGACCCCGAAACGCTCGATGTGCCCTTTGAGCACAACGGCTACCAGTATGAAGCGCACGAGGTCGGGCGCTGCATCCGGGCGGGCAAGCTGGAAAGCGCCACGATGCCGCTTGATGAGACGTTGGCGCTGATGCGCCAGATGGACGCCATACGCACCGATTGGGGGGTGACGTACCCCACAGAGACATAAATCAAGCCGAAAGCCAACGTCAACTCAACCTTAAGCCTATGTCGATGATTCCTGTCCTATACTCGCAATGCTGTGTCATTATCGGGCAGGTAAGAATCCAGAAAAGGCAAAGGTTTGATGAACTTGAGTGACCGCAACAGAGCAATTGAGACCTACTGGTATGACGAAGAAAAGCGGATCATGTACCAGGCGATGAAAGGCTTCTGGTCGCTGAATGACCTGCAAGACGCCTTCGGTGTTGCAGAAGCAATGGTAGAGGAGCCGCGCCCGATTGTCGATTTCATCGTGGATATGCGCGAAAGTCGCTGGATACCCCCCGGCGTTATCGGTCTGACGAAGCGCCTGGGCCTTAGCGGAGGGGTATCGGTGGTCGTGACGCATCAGCAATTTCTAAAGACGTTGATTGGTGTGATGCAACGCCTGCTGCCAAATGAGACGATCTACTATGCAGAGACAATCACAGAGGCCGAGGAGATCATCTGCCGCGAACAACAAGCACGCAACGCCTAAGCGCAGGATTCGCCGCGCAGGTCGTGCAGGTTGCGCAGGATGTAATCCCGCAGTTGCGGCGTCTTGATATTAATGCCGCGTAGTGCTGCTGCGGTCAGGGGGATTTCATCCGGGATGTACAGGCCGCGTGCCGGGTCCTCGAATTCCGGGCCGTGTCGTTGGCTCAGGTCGTAGCTCAGCAGGCGACACACGTAGAAGTGTTCTTCAAGGTCTTTGCCCCCCTTTTGATGCACCAGCATAAAGGCCCGCCGCACCACCTGCACCGTTGCGCCCAATTCCTCACACAGTTCACGGCGCAGGGTCGCTTGCAGGCTGTCGTCGCCGTCCTCCATGCCACCGCCAGGCGCGACCCAGTACGGTGCAGGCTTGTTCGGCTTAATGCGCTTGATGAACAACAACGACCCATGCCCCGTCAGCAAAATCGCACGGACGCGCTTAACACGTTGTAGCTCGATAACCAGGGGGTATTGCATAATTTTTTTCCTTAACTGAAAAATAATGGTGGCTCGACTTTCGGCAAACCTTTAGTATTTTATCACAGTCCGCTGCATCCACCGCATTAACAGCCTGTCGCATCCAGATTAAGTGCGGATAATCTGTCTGCGGGTAGCACCACACAATAGCGTGGTCGTGCGTTTTTCATGGCGGACACAGCAAGCCGCGTCCCTACAGACCTGTTGTGAATGATTGCGACCCTGTAGGGACGCGCCACTGGTGCGTCCGCCACACAGGAACAACGAAAAACCAAATACCTACCCCTGAAAAGGTCTGGGGTGAGGGCTGAGTCGTTACGTGAACAAGCCGTTTGCGCACTTGACAAATATTTTTGCTAGCCTAAAATTAAATTGTGGCTGCCCTCAGACGGCGGGCACATTTCGCACTCAGATCACAAAATCACAAGATTGCAAGGAGGCTTTGAAAGATGATGCAGAGGTATGTACGGGTATTACTGCTGTCGCTGGCCCTGATGGTAGTGGGTGTGGCAACAGCACAAGATCAGCAACAAGGGCAAGACGGCCTGAATGTCGTCGCGACGACCACACAAGCCGCTGACATCATCCGCATCTTAGCGGATGGCGTTGATGAAGCAATCAACATCACAGCGCTGATGGGTGCAGGTGTTGACCCGCATCTGTATCAGCCGACGGAATCCGACATTATGGCCATGAACGAAGCCGATGTCGTGGTCTACAACGGCCTGAACCTGGAAGGCCAATTCGACACGGTTTTTAATGCACTCAGCGAGCAAGGTGTGACGACGCTGACGCTCGGCCAGCCTGTGAAGGATGCAGGCTTCATCGTGGGGGGCTTCGAGCTATCGGAGGAGCTAACGAACGTGGACGACCCGCATTTCTGGTTTGACCCGCGTAACTGGGAAATCACAACCCTGTCGCTGGCCGAATCCCTGGCTGAGACCGACCCCGACAACGCCGAGACCTACATGAGCAACGCTGACGCCTACATCGCAGACCTGCGCACCCTGTTTGACTGGGCCGAGGCGGGAATGCGCAGCGTGCCTGCTGCACAGCGCTATCTCGTCACGTCGCATGACGCCTTTCAGTATTACGGCGCGGCTTTTGGCTGGCGCGTGTTCGGCATTCAGGGCCTGAGCACGGAGGACGAGGCAGGCGTCGGTGACATTCAGGGCACGGTGGATTTTGTCATCAACAACGACATCCCGGTGCTATTCGTGGAGAGCAGCATCCCACCGAGCACAATCGAAGCTGTGATTGAGGCCGTAGAGGATGCGGGTGGCGCTGTGCGTGCGGGTGTGCGCGAACTGTACTCGGATGCGATGGGCGAAGTGGGGACATTCGGCGGCACGTACATCGGCATGATTGGCGAGAATACCTACACCGTGCTGCAATCCTACCGATGCGCGGGGGTGGATTTAGAGATTCCTGCATGGCCAGAGGGCCTGGAACCGCAGCCACCGCAAGACTTGCTTGACGTAAGCTGTGATTAATAGATCATAGGTAATGACTCAGCCCTCACCCCAAACCTTTTCAGGGGTAGGTATTTGATGTTTGACCGTATTTTGTGGCGGCTGACGCCGCCCCGTAACTACTCAGGTACGTGT
>DAOTTW010000490.1:0-6538 GCA_034437615.1 Anaerolineae bacterium
AGGGGCAGGTAATCGGGCTTCGTGGGTGCGTTTCGCCTCACGTTACCGTTGCGCGACAGCGCCGGACTCTCACCGGGCTTCCCCTATCTGCGAATAATCGTAACTGCTTAGGCCAGTCTGTGTGTGTCGCCACTGGCTAAAGCCAGCGGCTACCGCAGGGCCAACCCCCCTGAAGGGGGCTATGGCACGCTGCATACAGCCTGCTTGAGCAGGCTTGTTGTTACCGGAGCCGGACGTTTTAACGTCTGGCGACTGAAAATGGGACACATACCTGAGTAGTTACGGAATGTGGGTTAGACTGATACAGCCTTACGATCAACGGACAAACGACCATCTGCTGCAACGCTAACGGGCATCGGGTCACTGATCTCACCGATGAAATCACCATCCGACGACATATTCCAGAAAGCAATGAAATACCAGTTGCCGTCTACAGCCTGTATCAGCTTGCCAGAATACAGGCTACCGATTGTGTCCCCAACCAAAAACTCATCGGTCAAATACCTAAACGGCCCTGTAGGGCTATCGCCTACAAGGTAATGCGTACCTGTGACAGGTGGCATCTGCATACGTTGTTGCCTCGCCTGCGAATGATGCTCTGCGGGTGTCGAAAACAACATATAGTAGCGTCCAGCAATGTGCAACAGTTGTGGCACTTCCAAATGACCAAATTCACCGGGTTCGGTTACAGGTGCACCGATTTGCCAATTATGCAAATCGGTTGATGTTGCATGCGCAATCACGCCTCGCGCATCAACCGGTCCGTCTTTAAGGCGACCTGTGATGTAAGCGTGATAGATACTAGTCGATGAGTCGTAATAGATATATGGGTCGCGCCATGCTTCATCGTGCCAGGCCGACAGATCTAGCTTTTCATACCATGTGGGGTCGGCTTCCAACACAGGCATGTCATCGGCTTTCGTCCAGTTGATTAGATCTGGAGACGTGGCATAACCTATACGCTGCACATAACCACGTTCACGCCGTGTGCTGCCTGTATAGTACATATACCATAAGTCATTGGCTCGAATGACACTACCTGTCCAGGTTGCGAAGTCATCCCAGTTTGGAATCGGTGATTGCACAATGGCGTCTGGTAGAACCTCCCAGTTGCGTAAATCCTGCGAAACAGCATGGCCAATGGAGGTATTCCAGTGGCGTAGGAATTCGTGCTTTAGTGATTTATCAGCTTGCAAGTAAAAGATATGCGTATCCGAGCCGTCCTGCGCGAACCAGAAATCCCAGACCCATTTATCATCAAAGCGTAAGGGCATCATCAACCTTTCACACCACTGCTGCTGACGGATTGCACAAACCAGCGCTGGAATAGCAAGAAGACGATCAAAACCGGGATCGTGACCATCGCGGCATACGCCATGATGCTACCCCACAGGATCGGCTCTTGCGTCTGGAAGAAATCCATACCCACCATCAGTGGGCGGTAATCATCGCTGCGCGTCACCATCAGCGGCCACAGGTAAAACGAATAAAATTGCAAGAATTTGAGAATCGCGACGGTTGCGAAAACCGGGCGCGAAATCGGCACGATCAGTTGCCAATAGATACGAAACGCCCCAGCACCATCAACGTAAGCCGCTTCATCAAAATCCTTTGGGATGTTGATGAAGAACTGATAGAACAAGAAGATGCTCAGCGGCTCTGCGATGAACGGCAGAATCTGCACATGATACGTGTTAAGCCACGTACCGCCCTGTAGCATCTGCTGTACCATGAAGCCCACCAGAATCAGAAACGGCAACGATAGTACCGCCGCCAGAATGCCACGCATGGCACGTTGCGCGCTGGTTTCCATGTGCCAGTAAAACGGCAGGCGGCTTAGCGCACCATCCAGCCCCGACGTTAGCGCAATCCAGAAGCCGAACGTCACACCCGTGATGATCAGCAACACCGCAACATTCGCCAGGAACGACATTTCGTTGACCTGCATCAACAACGGCGCGGCAATCGCTTCTAGCGGCAGGATAATCAGCGAGACGATCAACGCCAACGCAACATTACGACCGGGCCAGCGCATCCGTGAGAGCACGAAGGCGGCCATGCTATTGACGAACAAGCCTACCAGCACTGTCGTCACCGTGATGAAGATCGAATTGAAAGCGTAGCGCTCGAAGGCTACGCGGTCAAACACGTTAATGATGTTATCCAGCGTCAGGTTTGTGAAATCCGGCAAAAATGCCTGTATCGTCGCCAGATCGCTTAGGACGCGCTCGTTGGGCTTAAAAGCCGCTACAATCATGAAGATAATCGGGAACAGGAAGATAAACCCGATGAAGCTCATCAGCAGATAGGTAAAGATGCGGCTGCCGTAGAAGCGCAGGCGTGCATTGCGTGCGTCGCGTGCGGCTTGTTGTTCGGCATTGAACGTTGTGCTTGTCATGGGTCATATGCTCCTAATCGAACGCGCCTTTGCTGCGGACGAGGGTGCGTTGGATCAGGCTGAAGAACAGCACAATCACCACAAAAACCACCGAGATTGCACTCGCAAAGCCGATTTCGTTCTGCGTCCAGCCGCGCCGCACCACATACCAGATGATCGTCGCTGTGCTTTCCCCTGGCCCACCATCCGGCGTCATCACATTGACCTGATCGAACAACCGGAACGCAAGAATTGTCGTCGCCAGCACTACGAAGATTGTCGTGTTGCGCAACATGGGCAACGTGATAAAGCGGAACTTCTGAAAGACACTGGCCCCATCAATGCCTGCGGCTTCATACAAATCCTCTGGAATATCCTGCAACCCTGCAAGGAAAATCACCATCTGAAAGCCGACACCCTGCCAGATAGAGAGAATCATAATCGCAGGCATCGCAGAAGCCGGGTGTTGTAGCCAATCATACGGCCCAAGCCCAAGCACACCGAGCATCTCGTTAATCAGGCCGAAATCTGGGTTGTATAAGAAGCTCCACACAACAGCGATAATCACAATCGCTGTGACAACCGGACTGAAATAAATCGTCCTGAAGACGTTCATATACGCCAATTTTTGGTTGATGAGGATCGCGAGAAACAGCGCCAGCGAGGTCTGTACAGGCACGACGACAATCACGAAGAACAAAATATTGACAAGCGCTTGCCAGAAAAGCGGGTCCTTCGCCATCAGCCCATAATTGTTATTGCCTAATGTGATGACATCAAGCACCAGATAATCACGCCATGATTCCATACCGGGTTGGATTTCGTTGAGGTCGTCTACAGCGCGTGTGCGCCAGCGAAAATCAGCCTCACCGTCACTATCCTCATACCAACCGACGGACGGTCGGCGCTCTGGGAATTCTTGCGGCAGGGGTGGCAATTCCATCAGGCCAATTGCCAGCAAGCGGTCATAATTGCGCAGGCCAACATAATCGGCCTGTGCGCCGTCAAAGCGCTGATTCGTCAGGCTAAGCTGAAAGCCGCGCACGAACGGCACGACCATAAAAATAAATAACAACAAGAACGCAGGGCCACCAAGCAACAAAGCGGAGACAGTATCGCGTTGTCGGCGGCTGTTCAGGTTGAACATCATCTTTCTCCGTAAATTTAATTTTTGTGGGGGCGGGGCACGGCGCACCGTGCCCCTGATGAATTTACGACCTGCGCTATTCTAGCGCTTCAATGGCTGCATCAGCCGTATCGACGGCTTTATCCAGCGCATCTTGTACATCTTCACCGCGTGCCAGCGCCTGAATCAGGTCGCTCATAGCGGTCTGGATGCCGGGGTAGGCCGCAGTCGCTGCACGTGGAACGGCGACACCTTCTTGTAACTGCTGGGTATAGATGTACATATCGCCACCTTCGGCGTAGCGCTCATCCTCATTCAGCAGGCTGACCAGCGCAGGTGGTGCGCCGTTGGCTTGCGTCACGGCGGTCACCTGCTCAGGCTGCATCATGAATTCGATGAAGTCCCACGCACCTTCTTGATTGTCGCAGGTGCTTGTGATGCCCCAGTTCCAGCTACCCATGCCACTGACAGCGCCTTCGCCAAAGTCCGGCATCGGGATCAGCACCAGGTCATCGCCCAGGGCTTCGCTGTAGGGGTTGTAGTTCCAGTGACCATCGTAGGCCAGCGCCACCAGACCATTCTGGAAGTCCGCGCTCGGGTCAACCGGGGTCGCGGTCGCGTAACCAGCTTCAAAGACGCCCTGCAACCATTCACCGAAATCAACTGCTTCGGGGCCGTTCAGCACGCCCTCGGCGGTGTCGAACGATTCTTTGTCGATGGTATCGCCGCCAAAGCTGCGCAGCATCGGGCCGAAGGCGTAACTGTACCATTCACCTGTACGATCCATAAAGAATTCCACCACGCGCCCATCTTCCGGCACGACTTCTGCGAGTGCTTCAAAGGCGGCGTTCAGTTCATCCAGCGTCCAGGTGTCATTAATGCCTTCAGGGATGCGCACACCAGCTTCTTCCAGCAAGGCACGATTGCCCCAGAAAGCGATGCCGCTGTCAAACTGACCCAGGCTCCACAATTGATCGTCAACGGTGCCCTGGTCGATGATGCTCGGCAGCACGTCGTCCATCAATTCCTCGCTCACGAACGGGTCGAGCGGTATCAGGTCGCCTGCAAAGACGTAGTTGTAGATAAAGGGGCCGTCGAAATCCAGCACGCAGGGCAGGTCGCCAGCTAGCGCAGCAGCACGCACCTGATCGTTATAGCTGCCTTCCGGCACGACTTCTAGCACGGCTTCGTATGCGTCCTGGCTTTCATTGTATTCGGCGATCAGCGCTTCAAATTGCTCGCGCTCCTCGCCCTGACCACTGTGAATCCACACGCTGATGCTTTCCTGTGCGAGCGCAGGCAGCGCGACGACAAATAACAGCGCGAAAACAAACAATAGGCTTAAGCGTTTCATCGGTTTCATAGGGGGTACTCCTGTGATTAATTTTGTATGGTTTACTGAGGGCAAACTGTGCCCAGGCTTATCGCTTGGCGCTTCTGCCCAAGCGAATGACATGAATTTCGTCCAGATAGACATTAGGCAATCCTGAAGTATTGCGCTACATTTAGCTTGCAACTATCGGGTTGATGCCTCCTCTCGTTGTGTCGGGCACTTTGTCTATCAGCGCGGCGACGATGTGTGTATGTGTGTGGTCGTCGTGCGCGTGATAACCTGTAATGGTGGCAATGCGGCGGGTGGGGGCACATCCGGGTCGTGTGAACGGTTCAGCAAGTATTGAACCGCATGTTGCCCGCTACGTTGCAGGTGTTGCCGGATGGTCGTCAGGCCCATGTGCGCGGCGATTTCCAGATCATCATAGCCGATGATGCTGATGTCTTGCGGGATGCTCAGCGTCATCTCGCGGGCAGCGGCCATGCAGCCAATTGCTTGCATGTCGCTCATCGCGAAAATTGCCGTCGGCGGTGTCGCCAGTTGGATCAGTTGTCGCGCCATGTCTCGCGCCGCCTCATAGCCATAATCCCCCAGGCGCACATAGCCCGGTTGTTGTACGATCTGCGTTGCGCTCAGGGCATCCGTATAACCCCGGTAACGCTCCTCACTGGTCTTAAAGCCAAAGTCATCCTGCACGAAGTGGTCGCCCACATAGGCAATGTGCGTATGACCCAGGTCAAGCAGATGTTGCGTTGCCAGTCGTCCACCGTGTCGATCATCCGTACCAACAGACAACATGTAGGGTGTGTCTCGGTTGTGGATGCTGACGACAGCGATATTTGCCTGCACCAACAAGTCATGTTGATCTTGCGGCAGCACGAAATCAATCACAATCAGCCCTTCAACGGTGCTTTCCTGCGTGATGGTCTGTAGCTGCTCCTGTGCATGTTGTGGTGAACCAGCGCTATACAGGACAACTTCATAGTCGGGTGCTTGCGCGCTAAGCGCGGCCTGGATGCCCCGCAGACGCTCTGCGAACGAGTGGTAGCTGATGAAGGGTTGTGTGAGGACGCCGATATTGCGGCGTCGAGTGCGGCGTGGTAGTTGCCTCGCGATGGTATCTGGCTTGAAGTTAAGTTCTTTGATGGCTGCCAGAACGCGTTCGCGGGTTTCAGCACCCACTCTGGGGCTGTTGTTCATCACACGGGACACGGTACCGATGCCGACACCGGCTTTGTGTGCCACGTCATAAATCGTCGGTCGTCTCACAATAAACTCTAGAATAATAGTAAAATAACAAATTACACGAGAACGATAGCATATTTGACTTGCGTTTTGTGGAAGCGTTTCCACACTATAGGCATATTATACTCCGTGCTCGTCTCGTTCGCAAGTCAGGTCAAGTTTTAGCCAGAGCAATTGCACCAGATTTGATTGAAGGCTCACGAGAGGCTTTGAGATGTTCAGAATTATGTCACTTTTGCCGATCCGTATGATGACACCTATGCCACGATGTTTAATTTGACTCGACGCTTCATGCCAAACCAATCAGCTAGGTTCTACCTCGAATGAGCATATCGAAAGCCATATTCACAAGTCCTGGGTCGTCGCTGACCTCATGCACGCCTACGGCATCTACAACCCGGAATACTAGCCATCCTCGGTCGGCCTGAGCCATCAGGTCGATCTTTTTCTCCGTTGC
>DAOTTW010000491.1:0-29018 GCA_034437615.1 Anaerolineae bacterium
CGACAAGGGCTACGGCGACATCAAGGGTAAGACCTTCCGCATTGCGCACATGGGCGATATGCAGGCCGATGTGCTGGAAGATGTGCTCTCCGGCATAGACGCCTTCATCGGGGCTTAACGATAGGATTGCAAAGCATATGAGCTATAACGTACTGATACCGGATAACGTCCACCAGAAAGCCATCGACCTGCTAGAAGGCACCGCAGGCTTGAACGTGCAGGCACCCGGCAAGATCGACCGCGCCGACCTGCTGCAAATCGTCGGTGAGGCCCACGCCCTGATTATCCGCAGTGGTGTCAAAGCCGACGCTGAATTGTTGGCGGCGGCCAGCAAGCTGAAGGCCATCGCCCGCGCTGGCGTCGGCGTCGATAATATCGACCTGGATGCAGCCACAGAGCGCGGCGTAATCGTCATGAATACTCCCGCCGGTAACACCGTCGCAACCGCTGAACTGACCTTCGGGCTGATGCTGGCCCTAGCGCGTCACATCCCACAGAGCAACACCTCGCTGAAGGCTGGCAAATGGGACCGCAAAAAATACGTCGGCACGGAGCTACGCGGCAAAACGCTCGGCATCGTGGGCTTCGGGCGTGTGGGGCGGGCTGTCGCGCTGCGTGCTCGCGCCTTCGAGATGGATGTGGTCGCCTACGATCCGTTCATCCCGCAAGACGTGGCGATTGACCTGGGTGCAGCGCTCGTAGACCTGGATACGCTGTTCGACAAAGCCGATTTCATCACGCTGCACGCCCTCATCACCGACGAGACACACGGCATGATTAACAGCGCCAATATCGCCAAGATGAAGGACGGCGTGCGCATCATCAACGCGGCGCGTGGCCCCTTGATTAACGATGTGGATTTGGCCCAGGCGCTGCAATCCGGCAAGGTCGCCGGGGCAGCCGTAGATGTATACGAGCAAGAGCCACCCCCGGCAGATCATCCGCTGATTGGCCTGGATAACGTGATCGACACGCCGCATTTAGGGGCCAGTACCGACGATGCACAGGTGGCGGTGGCCGTCGAAGCGGCTGAAATCATCATCGACGCGCTGCTGAACGACAAACCACAAAACGTCGTCAACCGCGCCGTATTGGGCGGCTAGTACAGCACGGCATAACCACCGTGAACCGTAAGGACTTTACAGGGGTTTGGGGTGAGGGCTAAGCACCATCAGCCCCCATGCGCCCCAAGCCATTCCAGGAATAGCGGCACGAACGTAGCTTGTTCCTTGCGCATCAGGTCCAGGCCATGCCCGTTGCGCGGGTAGGCCCGCTCTACAACGTTATCAGAGGCGACTTCCATCATGCGCGGCACGCCCAACGCGGGCCAGCGGTCGTTTTCTGCATACACCAGCAACACAGGCCGCTCCCCTAGTTTTTCGCTGAACGCTGCCTCGACGCTGACATTGTAATAGGCCCACCCCGGCGAGACAGCAATCGCCGTGCGGCAGTGCTCGTCATTCGCACAGCCATTGATGGCCAATGTGCTGCCCATGCTGGACCCCATCGTTGAAATCGCATCGCCACGAACACCCGCTTCTATGCGCAACCACGTAAACCACGCCTGCACATCGCTAACGGCGCTCTGCCACGCAATCGCGCCGCGTGTCTCGCCAAATCCGCGCAAGTCCACCGCCAGCGCGTTGTAATTATGCGCCAGCAGCAGGCCGATCACAGGCTCCCACATGGCACGGGTGGTATACAATTCATGCAACAGGATCACAGTCGGGCGTTCGGGGTCTACCAGATAGAAATCCCCCGCAAGCGTCAGGCCATCGTCGGCTACGGTTTCAGCGTGGCGGGGTTCGATTGTCGCGCCGCTTGGCTCTGCGGCGTCTTGCTGCGCTGCGATAGGCGACGCCAGCAGCAGCAACGTGAATAAAATCAGGCTTTTGTGCATAGCATGTCAGGCTTTCACGTAAATGGGTTATGGCAGGCATTGTACCAGCGCCACCGACCCGCGCAAGCAGCCCCTATCAGTATTGCTGCGCCTGCATTTGCCGCGTAAACGTGCGCACCCCCAGCACCGCCGCCGTCAGCGGTATCCACACCGCACCCATCAAGCCAAACACCGTCGTCAGCATCGTAAACTGATTGAATCCGAGCACATCCACCAGCGGCGCAACAAAGCCATACGTCGCCATCCCTGTAAATATCACCAGGGCAGGCAGCAACCACAGCCAGCTTAGCGGGCGCAGTGGCCAAAAGCCAACCAGCAGCGGCGGCTTGCGCGTATCCGCACGGAACCACAACGCCACCCAGAATAGCGCTAGCAGCAGCGACGAGATAAGCAGCCCGCTACCATCAACCGCGCTTTCAAGCGCACGCAGCAGAAACAGCAGCATCAGGCCAAAGAGCACGGGCAAGCCCTGCCGCAACGTCAGCTTCAATTGTGTGGGGTCGGGCAATTTTGCATTAGCGCGTGTAATCTGCCAGCGCAGCAGCAGCGACAGCAGCAGCAGCGGCACTAAGCCGACAGCCAGATAAGCATATAGTTCGGGCAATTGTAGTGGTCGATAGGCACCGAGGTTGAAAGCCGGGAACCAATAAACCCACACGCCCCAGAAAAAGCCGACACTCGGCACAGCGATAAACAGGATGCGCTTCTTATAAGCCCCAGCGCCGTTCAACAGCAGCAAAAATAGGCCAAGCGTCTCCATGCCGATGAACCAGTAACCGCCCAACGAATGCGATAGGATGCGGCGCGGCACATCGGCCATCACGCGCTCTGGGTTCAGCAATAGCCCGTTCAGGACGCCGTATATGCCAACCACGATCATAGCGCCCCACAGATCACGCACACGGTAGCGCAGCAGCACGTCCAGCAGCACAACCGCAATCAGCACATAGCCAGCAGCCAGCAGCACCCAGTCCAGCAGCGTATGCGACGCCGGATCACCCCAGAATAGGATTTCACCGCCGAATAGCAGCGCAAACCCCAGTAGCAGGCGGGACGTCCAGAGGATAGCGTGGGGTGCGGTCAGGCTCATGGCAAATAGCCGTTTTCATCCAGGTGCGTATACAGCCAGCCGGCGACCAACTCATGCGCGGTGCGGTTCCAGTGGCCACCGCCGCTTTGTGGGCAACCATGC
Organism: Anaerolineae bacterium; assembly: GCA_034437615.1. Classification (GTDB taxonomy): domain Bacteria; phylum Chloroflexota; class Anaerolineae; order Aggregatilineales; family Phototrophicaceae; genus DAOTTW01. The sequence continues at coordinate 3,093 of DAOTTW010000491.1, forward strand.
AGATACACCTGATTTTCCTCCGAGTAGCGGCGCAGGGGCATGACAACATCTAACGTGGGGATGTTTTGTTCACGGGCATACGCGCCGATGATGTCGTCGGCCATCGTCTCCAGATTATCAAAATTAGCGTGCAAGCCCTGCGCCAGCGCCACATGGTTGACATCGGGCGTCACGCTACCCAGGATGAACAGAAAATCCGCATCATCAGCCTGTACAGTAGCATAAAGTTCACTCAGCAGGCGTTTTGTCACGGCGATGGCGTCCTGTTCGGCCTGTGTGTAGCGCGTGATGTCCACATCGTAGGGTTCATAGACGACTTCAGGCACAGGCGTAGCGTCGTCATTGGTTGCATCCAGGCGGTCGTCGTCAGCAGCGCGTCGGACCTCGTAGCTCTGTAAGTTGCGGTTTTGCACAGCAGCGCTGATCTGCCGCCGGATAAACGAGACGAAATATAAATTCTGCCGCGCCCACTCGTAATCCTGCAACGAACGAAAACCGGGGTCATAGCGAAAACGATCGTCTAACAGCAGTTCGCCGTTTGCGTCCAGCACGTAATAGGGTTGCGGTGACGGCAGCAATTCACGCGAGTTATCCACAAAGTCGTTACCGATCCACAGCAGCAGCACCAGATCAGCGTCGTAACGATAGCCTTCCTCGGTATAATAGACGTACTCAAGCGCCGTACCCATGCCTGAACGCCCTGCATTAATCACTTCATAATTGATGCCGTCGTCGCGCTGGTTTAAACGTTCTTCTAGCAATTCCGGCCAGATCTCGTCACGCGGGAATTGCAGCGCCTCAGTGTATGAATCACCCAATGCAAGGATGCGAAAGGTATTATCAGGGCGCTCATAGGGGTGTTCTTCGTCCATCAGGCCATGTGAATTCACGTAGCCCTGTGACCCCCAGCCGGGGCAGCCTTCTGGCGGCAGAAAATCATAGTATGCGCCAGGGATGAAGCTATAGCCCAGCAGGTCATCAGGCCGCGTGAAGGCACGCACCTGCGGCATAAACGTGCGTAGGAAAAGCTCCAGCATCAGCAACGAGAACAAAAAAGAAGCCAGTACGATATTGGCGGCTCGGACGTATTTACGATATTTGCGAAGGCGTCTGCGCATTTAGGTTCAGCTATGATTACTATAGATAGATGCTGTTTCGACTATAGCCCCACGTGGGTAAGCACACAAGCCGAAAGATGTCCTGTTTTGTGCAGATTTTGCTCAGGCTTGGTTATTTTTGATGTTGGCCATAAACTGCTGAATAGCCTGCTGATCGACTTTAGTGTAAGCCGCAAAATTGGCGGGCGGCTTCTCATAATCGAGCTTGATCGTAAATTGGCGTTTGCTGGCCGTGTGCCGATAAAAGCGCCCAAAATTCACCATTAGCGCCTCATCTGTGGCCAAAGGCACCGTTATAGACGGCAAAGCACCTAACACACCGAAGCCGTAAATGCGCGTTTGTGCATCACGCGGCGACGGGTGCAGGCTCATGGTGATGATGTGATAGGGATACGCGCCCGCGTCACCGGAGGCATAGGCCGGAATACGCGCTAGCGTCGGGCGGCGCTCATGCAAATAGTCGATTTCTACGACTGCGATGCCTGCCAGTAGCGTATCGCTGCGCTTTTGTACATAGGTGCCAAAATGCGCCCCCGGTGGTTTGTTGGCGGGTGAAAGCAACTCAAGCCGCGTCACGATTTGGTCGCCATCTACACGCCGGATGACCACACTCATAAGCTGCTCTTCATCTGCATCCAGCAATACATGCTCAACGGTGGATAAGGTCAGCGTTGGCGTGGCACCTGTGCCCGATTGCACGCTATCGACATCGGGGCTGGTACGCTGAATCATCACATCAGCGCGTGAACGGCTCATGTAGCTGCTGATGTCATCATAGGTTGCAAGCTGCAAGGAGCGCTCTGTCGTAGCATAGTAATGGCGCGGCAACAGCGTGTTCAAAATGTCGGCTATATCGTTGATGTGCGATGAATGAAAACTCTGCCATTGGCCATCAGGCTGCTGTAACAGGCTATTCAGATGTGGATTAACGCCGGGGTACAGCGTGTACTCTGCGGTTATTGGCACGGGATGCTTAGCCTTTTGCTGATGCAGCGTCAACGGCGAAAATGCGCGTTTCTTTTTGTGAGGGCGCTTTGTGCTGCGCCCAGGGCGCGATGCATTACGCCCCTACAGCAGATTTTCATCAGTCAAGCACGGACAATGTGACCGATTGATCGCGGTGATAACGTGACAAGGCTGCACAAATGATACCCTGTAAGGACACCCATACCCTTTACAGGTGTAGGTATTTCGGCGGACGTGCCATCGCACGTCCCTACACAACCGCTGTGAACCGCAGGGACACCCAATGGGGTGTCCGGCCAATAGTAACTACTCAGCCAGGCCCATTTTGCCCGCGAATTAGCCCTCACCCCCTCAATCCCCCTCTCCCTTCATGCCCAGACAACGATGTAGAGGGGGAAGCAGGCTGCTAGAAGCCCCTCTCCCAGTGCCAAAGGCACGTTCGGGAGAGGGGTTTGGGGTGAGGGCTGAGTAGTTACGGCCAATATAGGCCACTGAAGCTAGATCACACGCACGTCACGCGCTGCACCGAAGATCAAGTTGCTGCGTGCGCCGGCAATCACGTTCACATTGAAAATGGTCGGTGTCGTCAGCGTGAAGCCCTCCGGCGCTGTGGCCAGCACAAAGTAGGTGCCCGGTCCCACATCGGACGGATTGAAGCAGAACGGCTCACGGCCATCGGTGCGATGTGCTGCGACCTGGCCGCTATCGGTAAAGAGTTCGATGGTGGCATCCGGTAATGGGTTCTCACCCACATCACGCACGCCGTTCTGATTGCGGTCCTCAAACAGCATCACGCACAAGCCCTCACTGGGCAGCGGGCCACCTGCAACACTCTGGCCGCCAGGGGCAGGCGTCGGTTGCGCGGGCTGGCCCACCACCGCGCCATCAGGGGCATCGCCGCCTTGCTGGTCGCCGCCGCTACCGGGTGCTGATGTGGGTTGTGCGGGCTGGCCTGTAATCGGTCCGGTGTCATCAGCGCCGCCTGTCGTCCCACCGCCGCCAGTGACGGGCGTGGGTAACGCCGGGTTCAGTGTGGGGGTCGGCACTTCAACGGAGCCAGCAGGCCGGATCCGCAGCCGTTGCCCAATGCGGATAAAGCGCGGGCTGCCCAGGTTATTCAGTTCGATGATGTCATCCGGCCTGACGCCATAAGCCACCGCAATCGAATTCACCGTATCGCCTTCTACGACCGTGTGCACAACGGAGCCGTCATCCTGTGGCCCCTGTGGTACGACGAAGGGCACGACAGGCGGTGGTGGCGGGGCTTCGGGTTCAGGCTGCGCCTCTTCCTCGCCGCCGACCTCTTCGCCCGTCCCGCCGACGACCAGCGAAATATCATCAAAGTAGAACACATTGGGGTCGTTGGGCCAGGTCTGCGTCGCGTACATGAAAACGGTCACACTGCCAGCCGGCACGACCGCTTCAACGCTGACCTCCTGCCAGGAATTCAGGTTGCGCTGCCAGCCTGACCAGGTGATATTGCCTGCGAGTGGGTTGCCACCTGTGTTGCTGCCGATGCCGATACGCGCACCGGGCACCGCACCGGATGCGTTGCGGATGTAGGCGTAGCCCGTCGCCCGCAGGCGCGTGCCTTCTGCGATGCCATCGACAGTCTGATGGATGGCGGCGGTAAAGGTGGCTTGGCCGCGCCCAATCTCCATTGATTCGCCGCTGCGTGCCGGGTTGTTTGCCCGGAACGAGATCGGTGTGGCGTTCTGCCATTCGGCGGTACTGGGCGCGTCCGTCCACCATATATTCCAATTGGGCGGCACGGCCAGGTTGATCCCGTTGAAGCTGGTGCCGACGTATTCCCCGTTCAGGCCACCATTCGTCAACAGGTTATTTTGTGCTTGCAGCATAGATGACCCGCTGCTGTTCAGCCACCAGCCTGCTGTGAGCAGCAGCAGCAGCAAAACGGCGGTGCGTTTGACTCTCAAGCGCATAGGATTCGCTTTCTGACTCATATATGTACGTTGCGATGCTGATTATAACGCATGACGTTTACGGACAGAAACCACGCTAACCTGACGCTGTGTGTGCATCTCGCATGTTTGCATCAGTATAGGTGTTGCCGTGCCTGATCCACACCCGCCCACAGCGCCGCAAGCGCATGGGCCGGCATCCGCGTATGTACATCCGGCGGCAAGGCGTTCAGCAGATCATGATCGCTGGCAATGGGCACGAGAACCACCTCTGCGGCTTCACTGTCTGCATTCAGGGGTGTCGCGCTATCCGGCGCGGTGATGCGCCGATACCAGTCGGGGTCATGGATCAGCAGCAAAAAGCAGATCTCAGGCCGCAATGTCAGCAGGTTCACCGCCACGCCCGTCAGATGCAACAGGGCGCGACCATCAGCCAGCATAGCACGCAAATCCAGTAGGGCCGGGTGTGCGCTGAAATCTGCTGCGCCTGTTTCCGGCATCCCGAATAGCTCTTCCAGATATTCACGCTCGATGTGATAGCGCAACGACCATTCATAGGGCTGCGCAGCGCTGCTTTTGGGCTGGAAGATAAACGCGGGCATGACGTGATAGCGTCCCGCGTCGATGGCAGCCTGTGCTGTGCGGCGCATCAACATGGCTTTATAGCCGACCTCATGCGCAAACACGATCAGCGTATTGCCGCCGATGGCAGCGCTACGACCAACGCCCCGCGTCAGCGCGTCCGCTGGATCAACGCTGCGGTGCAATTGCGTGCGGGTCGGCAGCCGCAGCCCGCGCTTGCTTGTCGCGGCTGCATCTCTTAATTCCTGTTCCAGCGCGATGCAGGTGGCCAGCATATCGAAGTAACTGCCAAGCGTGGCCTCTAACGTCAGTTTGCCCCTGCGTTGCTTCAGCAGCTTCAGCGCGAAGGTCGTGCCGTTGAACACGTTGCGGCCACTGTTGCGCAGCGTTTGCAGCAAAGCATGGTTGTAGATGGCAAAATCATCGGCCCTCGTGTGGTCCACAGGCACACGGCCCAGGATGCTATCGACATCGCCCATTTGCTCGGCATGGGCTGGATACAGCACAACCGGATGCTGCACGCCTGCTCGTTCAAACAGCGGCGCGTCATACAGGCGGCTGAGATAAGCTGTCATCGTGTGATATTGCTCGGCCTCAGTCGGCATCTACGACCATCCGTTATGGCGTTTGATCGCCTCGTAAGCCTCGTTCAGCTGCTTGAAGCGGCGCTCGCTCTCGATGCGCGGCAGGGCGCTAACGTCCGGGTGAAAGCGCATGGCCAAGCGCCGATAGGCTGTCTTGACATCCCCCTGACTGGCACCCGGCTTGACCTGCAACAAGTCATAGTGCTGCTTCACCGCCTCGAATGTGGCCGGCGGGCCTGCGCCGTGCTGCTGCTGATGCGTTTGCTTGCTGCTATAGTGAAAGCGCTGGTTGCGCCGTTCGTGGTCGATGTGCCGCTTGTACGCCTGGGATGCAATATCCGCCACCGCAAAGCGCCCGCGCAGGCTTTCGCTGACCTCACGGATGCGCACAGCCGCGTTTTCTATCTTGAAGTCGCACAGGTGCCAGATGGCGTATGTGCGCCCGGATGCCCTGAGCGTGAAATGCACCTGCGTCACGCTCACATCGGTTGCTGAACCGCCATCAGCGTTGTAAGCGTAAATCCAACCGTCGTTGAGTTCGACAAGCGCTTGCTGCCAATCTGCCAGCTTTTGCAACTGTTGCTCGTGCTCTGGCAGCAAGCACGCATCCACAAAGAACAGCGTGCCGATGCCATGCCGCGTGTTTTCCCGTAAGGTGTTGCGCAGATCACGCAGTTTCGGCTCGCTATCCAGCACATAGACGTAAAAGCGTGCGCCCATCCAGGTCTGTACGACAATATCCGCGCTGTGGTGCTGAAACACAAGGTTATGCTCCCTGCCCACGCTGGCATAACGCACATCTGGCACATTATGCAGTTGTTGGCCCAATGCCTGTCGCATGGTGGCGTTGGTCGGCATGGCATCCTCATCCAGTTACCGCTATGCTTGCAGCATCGGGCGCACACATTGGTACGCCCATATACCGCATGGATCACGTCTTAGCTGGTCTGGCTGTAGTCGATGCCTGCTTTTTCCAGTTCACGTGTCACAACGCGCTCAAAGACCTCGTAGGGCTGTGCGCCGCGAATGAATTGCCCGTTGATGAAGAAGCCCGGTGTGCCCGCCACGCCGTTCAGTTGGCCGTCGATGCCATCATTGCTGACTTCGCCCATGTGGGTCTGCTCATCAACGCAGTTGGTGAACGTCTCAACGTCAAGTTCCAGGTCTTCGGCGGTGGCGATGTAATACTCACGGCTTAGCTGGTTCTGATTGGTGAAGAAGCGGTCGTGGAATTCCCAGAATGCACCCTGGTCGTCCGCACATTCTGCGGCCAGCGCTGCGGCGGTGGATTCCGGCCCTAGCGCAGCGAAATCACGGTAAACGTAGCGGATGTGTTCGCCGTAATTCTCCAGCAGCGGTTCAAGCGTCTGCTCGTAGTGGCGTCCGCAATAGGGGCAGCGGAAATCGCTAAACTCAACGATGACGACGGGCGCATCATCAGCACCAAGCGAGGGATCATCGTCCACCAGTTCAAAGCGGTCGCTGTCAGCATCACCGCCGCCGCTGAGGTCGGCATCTGCAATCACATCGCGCACGATCTGTTCGACCATGCCAGCGCTGAGCGCGGGTTGCTGCGGCCCTAGTGCCTGCGAGCCGATCAGAACGCCTACAAACAGAAAGACGACAGCCACCAGCGCGTAATTCAGGATGGAGACCGAGATGGTCATGACCTGCTGTTCTTTTTGGCTGGGTGTGTCGGCTTGCGATGGCGTTGTGGTTGGTTCTTGTGCTGCTTCAACATCGGTTGGGGTGTTGTCGGTTTGGTCGTCGTTATGTTTGACTTCGTTGCTCACGCTGTATCCTTGTCAAAAAAGGCTAACGGTCTTGAAAGTAAGGATAGCATAAGTATACGTCTGGTACAGGGGATGATTCGGATTCTGCTCATGCAAAGGGGGGCTGGCCGCCATAAGCTCTGGCTGATATTGACGGCGGCCATAGTTCGGGATGGGCACATCCGGCCCACCCCTGCGGTTGCGATTGTGTTACTCGCTCGCCTCGTATTCGTCATATTGCGGCATCTGCATGGCATATTCGTCGGCGGCGTTCTCATGGCGCTCGAAGGCCAATTCGCCCTCCTGCACATCAATCACAACGCCATCGCCGGGCACGAATTCACCCTGTAGCAGCTTGACGCTCAGCGGGTTCTCCACGTAGCGCTGCAAGGCGCGGCGCAGCGGACGGGCACCATATTGCGGGTCGTAGCCCTTCTGCGCCAGCCACTCACGGGCGGCGTCCGTCAGGTAGATTATCAAGCCGGATTCGGCTAGCCGCTCCAGGATGCCGCGCATCTGAATATCCACGATCTGCTGCACGTCTTGCAGGGTCAGCGGCGCAAAGATGATAATTTCATCAATGCGGTTCAGGAATTCGGGCCGGAAGGTATCCTCCATCGCCTTTTCGATCTGCTGATGGTCCGCGATGGCCTGCTTTTCGCTGTCGTTGACGAAGCCCAACGCACCGCCGCGCTTGGCGAATTCGGTGCCGAGGTTGCTCGTCATAATCAGCACCGTATTGCGGAAGTCCACCATGCGGCCCTGGCCATCCGTCATACGGCCATCTTCCAGGATTTGCAGCAGCGTATTCCACACCTCCGGGTGCGCTTTCTCGATCTCATCAAACAGCACCACGCGGTACGGGCGGCGGCGGATCGCCTCTGTAAGTTGGCCACCCTCCTCATAGCCCACGTACCCCGGCGGCGCACCGAATAGGCGGCTGGTATTGTGCCGTTCGCGATATTCGCTCATGTCGATGCGGATTAGCGCATCCTCGTCATCAAACAGGAATGTAGCCAGCGCCTTTGCCAGTTCCGTTTTGCCGACACCGCTACTACCCAGGAAGATAAACGACCCAATCGGGCGCTTGGGGTCTTTCAGGCCGCTACGCGCACGCCGAATGGCATCCGATAGCGCCTTGATCGCTTCATCCTGGCCGACGATGCTGTTATGCAGGGCGTCTTCCATGCGCAGCAGCTTATCGCTTTCCGTCTCTAGCATTTGCTGCACGGGGATGCCCGTCCACTGCGCGACCACGCTGGCGATGTCCTCGGTATCTACAACCTCATCGAGCGTGTTTTCCTGACGCCACGCCTCATATGCCTGCTGAAATTCGTCTTCGAGTTGCAGGCGGCGCATCTTGACCTCGGCGGCGCGTTCGTAATCGCGGGCCATGCCTGCCTGTTCTTCTTCGTTCATCAGCCGATCAACGGCTTCCTTTAGCTCTTTCAGGCGTGCAGGCAGCGAATACAGCGCCACACGGACCTTTGCAGCGGCTTCGTCAAGCAGGTCAATGGCCTTATCCGGCAGCTTGCGTCCGGTCAGGTAGCGATCCGACAGACGCGCAGCCGCCTCAACCGATGCATCGCTGATGCTGACGTTGTGATGGGCTTCGTAGCGCCCACGCAAGCCGTACAGCATGTGAATCGTATCCTCGATGCTGGGTTCATCCACGAAAATCGGCGCAAAACGCCGGTCTAGTGCGCTGTCTTTTTCGATGTGGTTGCGGTATTCGTCCAGGGTGGTCGCGCCGATGGTCTGCAATTCGCCACGCGCCAGCGCAGGCTTCATCATATTGCCCGCATCCAACGACCCCGACGCCGCACCCGCGCCCACGACCTGATGCAGCTCATCAATGAACAGGATAACCTCGCCACTAGAGCGCTGCACCTCGTCAATCGCCGTCTTTAAGCGTTCCTCGAATTCACCCCGGAAGCGGCTACCCGCCAGCATCGCCATCAGGTCAAGGTTAAGCACGCGCTTACCGAGCAGCAACTCTGGCACATCTGAATCCGCGATTTTCTGCGCCAGCCCCTCGACGATGGCCGTCTTGCCGACGCCTGCTTCACCGATCAGCACGGGGTTGTTCTTCGTGCGGCGGCTGAGCACCTGAATCATGCGCAGGATTTCCTCGTCACGCCCGATCACCGGATCGAGCTTGCCCTCGTAGGCCATGCGCGTCAGGTCGCGGGTGTATTTTTCCAGCGTTTGATAGCGGCTCTCGGCCTGTGGGTCGGTCACCCGTTGGCCACCGCGAATATCCTTAATCATATCCGTCACGCGCTCGCGTGTGATGTCGTATTCGGCCAACATGCGGGCGGTGGCCGTGTTGCGTTCATTCAGCACCGCCAGGAACATATGCTCCGTGCTGATGTATTCGTCGCGCAGCCGATTGGCCTCTTCGTTGGCGTCGTCGATGATGCGCTTCACACGCGGCGTAATAAACACCTGGTTCTGCCCACCCTGGCCGTAAATGGCCGCAGTGCGTGGGCTACGCCGCAGGATTTCATCAATGCGGGTGCGCATGATGCTCACATCCACACCGAGACGCTCCAAAATTTGCGGGATGACGCCATCGGTCTGTTCAAGCAGTGCCAGCAGGATATGCTCTGTATCCACCTGGTTGTGCCCGTAGCGCTGCAAGATTTCATAGGAACGGGCGGCGGCATCCTGTGCACGCTCGGTAAAACGTTCAAATCGTAGCATGATAACTCGCCTCATGTCTTCTCAGGGCTATGTGGTTGAGTTTATTGTACTCAGACCCCGGATTTTCTGCCCTGTCGTCTTGCATCCTGCCTTAACGGTATGCCTGAATACATAAGAGGCATGTCTGTAGGGCATCAATACTGTGTAGGTGGGCGCAAACGCGCCTCCACGCTTAGGCCACTCTAAGATATGGGGCATATCTGGCCCATATCTTAGAGTGCAACGTCCAACGGGTGTCTAACGTATAGGCGGTAAGGAAATTGCAATGCTGCTGGTCTAAACAGTGTCTATATAGACTGTTCAAAGCAAGCCGATTACACGATTTAACGTTGTAGCCAGCACCTTAGCGGGTTGAATTTGCCTGGTTTGTCACTACATGTCGTATCATTGCTAAAGTAGCGATTGGCCCTCTTAATGAGCACGATCACGCGCATCACAGACCGTTTTGAAATCATTTACACAGATAACCACTCGCCGCGCTTCCTGGGTCAGGGTGGCATGGGGTCGGTCTACCTGGGGGTGGACAAGCTATCCGGCGACCCGGTGGCCATCAAAGCGCTGAAATCCGATGTCACGCGCCGCAATCCTGATTTAGTCGAGCGCTTCCGGCGTGAGGGCGAAACCCTGCGCCAACTGGACCATCCCAATATCGTCAAAATGCTGGGCACATCCGAGCGTGACGGCGTGCACTACCTGATTATGGAGTACGTCAGCGGCGGCTCATTGCGCCATCTGATGGACCAGCAGCCGCGCTTTTCGGTGCAGCGTGCCCTATACATCGCCCTGGATTTGGCCGACGCGCTGACCCGCGCACATCGCCTGAACGTGCTGCACCGGGACATCAAGCCAGCGAATGTGCTGCTGGCAGACGATGGTACGCCGCGCCTGACGGATTTTGGTATGGCACGCTCCGGCAAAGACCCACACATTACCGAAGTCGGGGCCATCGTGGGCACGCTGGCCTATGTGCCGCCAGAGGTATTCAACGGCGAAGAACCGGACGAACGCTCCGACATCTGGGCCTATGGCGTGATGCTGTATGAGATGCTGGCTGGCCAGCACCCTTTCCCCTTCGATCAACCGGGGCAACTCGTCAATGCCATCATGACGCAACCCGTGCCAGACCTGGAAGCCGCCCGACCAGACGCGCCGACGGCGCTGGTGGACCTGATCTATCGGATGCTGACGAAAGACCGCCATTCGCGCATCCGCAGCGTGCGGGTCATCGGCACCGAGCTTGAAAATATCATCCGAGGCGGTGACAGCGGCGTGTATACCCCCGTGCGCGATAGCACAGGCCGCTTTCAGGGTGTGACGCCCAACACCAGCACAGCCAAAATCCCCAATAACCTGCCAGCCCAGCCGACGCCATTTGTAGGCCGTGACCGTGAATTGCAGGACCTAGAGCGGCTGCTGCATGATAACCAGGCACGCCTGCTGACCTTGCTTGGGCCGGGTGGCATGGGCAAGACGCGCCTTGCCATCGCACTAGCAGAACGTGAGCTTGAGCGTGGCAACTACCCGGATGGCGTGTTCTTCGTGCCGCTCGCGCCGATTGATGACGATGCGTTTATCGTGCCGACCATCGCTGAAGCGCTGCACATTGATTTTGTCGGCGCGAACCCACTACAGGAATTGCTCGATCATCTGGCAGAAAAGCAAGCGCTGCTGGTCTTCGATAATTACGAGCATCTCGTCAACAGCGCCCGCATTGTATCGCAGATTTTAGCGGTTGCGCCGCGCACGCACCTCATCGTGACCTCACGTGAGCGCCTGCGCTTGCAGGGCGAAACGGTCTACGATCTTGAGGGGATGCTGCTGCCACCGGTCAAACACGAAGCCCCGGAAAAGCTGCAAACCTATCCGGCTGTGCAGCTTTTCATGCAGAGTGCGCGCCGCGTCATGGCGGATTTTGAAATCACTGCGGAAAATGCGCACGATGTCGCGGAGATTACGCGCATGGTGCAGGGCCTACCGCTTGGCATCGAACTGGCGGCGGCCTGGCTGGAATATCTGCCATCGCATGAGATCGTCACAGAGATTGAAAGCAGCCTGGATTTCTTAGAGACGGATTTGCAGGATGTGCCCGAACGTCACCGCAGCATCCGCGCTGTCTTTGATTATTCCTGGAACCTGATGACGGACGCCGAAAAGACGATCTTCATGCAGCTATCCATCTTCAGGGGTGGCTTCGAGCGTGAGGCCGTCCAGCGTGTGACGGGCGCGAACCTGCGCACGCTCAGCGCATTGGTGAATAAATCGCTGCTGCGGCGTGACCCCAGCGGGCGCTACCGCGTGCATCAGCTATTACGCCAATACGCCGACGAAAACATGACCAACGAGGCGCTGCGCAAAGAGACCTGCCACAAGCACGCGCTGTACTACGCCGAATACGTCAGCAAATTACGCGATGTCATCATCGGCAGCAAGGAAATTGAGGCCGTCGCCGCCATTGAACGCGAAATCGAGAATATCCGTATGGCGTGGAACTGGGGCATCAAGCAAAAACAATGGGATGCCTACGACGACCTGCTACACCCCATGATGCTGTTCCACATAGCGCGTAGTACGCTGCGTGAAGGCCATGATGCCTTTGAAACACTGATGGAGGCGCTATTGGCCGATGGCAAGGGCGACAGCGACCTGTACTGGCGAGCGTGCAACCGTCAGGGCTGGATCAGTGGCCGCCTGGGCAACTATGAACAGGTCGAACAGGCGATGATAGCGACAACAGCCCACTTCCAGGCCAAAGGCGATCATATCGAGCTAGCCCACGCGCTCAACATCCTCAGCTACGCACGTATGTTCATCGGCAAGTACGATCAAGCCCTTGAGAATTCATCGGATGCCGTCGAACTGGTGCAGAATTTAGAGGAACCCCTAGCCTGGTATTTCGGCATGGGCAACCTGGGTTACATCTACTTCTTATTGGGCGATTATGACAACGCCCGCACCATGTACGAGGCCATTCAGCACAAGATTAAGCAGGTGGGCTACATGCCCTCCGGCGAAGCCTACATGACCAACAACCTGGGCGAAATCTTGCGCGAATTGGGCCAACTAGACGACGCCTACGCCCACTTTGAAGGGGCCTATGCCGTCTTTGAGCAGCTAGGGCATCGGCGCGGCATGGCCTTCACGCTCAATAACCTCGGCGGCATCTACTTCGTGAAGGGCGATTATCAGGGTGCCCGCGAAATGTACGAGCGTTCCTACGCCCTGAACCGCGAGATTGGCGATAAGCGTGGTATCGGGCATTCACTCGCCGCACTGGGCAATAGCGCCGCTGCGGATGATGACCTCGAACAAGCCAGGCAATACTATCAGCAAAGCCTGGAAATTCGCCGTGCTGCCGGGGACCAACGCGGTATCGTGGATTCGATGATGGATTTGGCCAACATCGAGAACAATACGCGCAACCCCGAGGCCGCCGCGCACATGTACCGCGAAGCCCTGCGCCTACGCCGTGACCTGCGCGACCGCGTCGGTGAAGGTGCGGCCCATGTCGGTTTGTCGATGGCGCTACTGCTGATGGAGCGCTACGAAGAGGCCGGTGAAAACATCCGGCTGGCGCTGGAAATTGGCCGCGAAATCGGCAACGACTACCTGATCCTTCAAGGCACCGCAGGAACCGGCGAAGCCGCGTTCTGGCGTGGTGATCTGGCAGAGGCCGAGGCACGCTTCAAAGAAGCCCTGTCAAAGTTGCTGGACCTTGACGCTGTGCCCTTGATGCTATACGCACTGGGCGGGCTTGCACGTGTGCGGGCCGCACAGGGGCGCTACGAGGAAGCGTTGCACATCATCAGCCTGGTTTTACGATACCCGCGTAATTTCATCGGCATGATCGAGGACAGAGCGCGTCAACTCTTTGAAGAGCTTCGGCAGCAGGTCGATCAATCACTGATTGACAGCACCATGCACCACAGCAGGTCCGTCGAAGTGCGTCAGATCGTCACGGACATCCTGGCAGAGTAACACGACAGCACCCAACGAATCCTCGACCCAGCGTGTATTCGCTGAAGTCACCCTCTCCAATCGACAGCACACCATAGCGCAGCACCGTAGGGGCTTGCTACATCAAGCCCCTACAGCATTTATAAACGACCATTAACTGTATGCTGTTCAGTATTGCTCATTTGCCTTAAATTTGCCTATTAATGGCATTTCACGCTCGTTTAAGCCAGAGCAAATGTGAAAAATTTAACTTACTGATAGTTCAAAACATCACAAACGTATCGCAACCAATGAACTGTGTAATCACCATTCTATCTCTAGGAGATAAGGGACGTACCAATGGAACTTCCTAACCTAACAATTGGCGAGTACACCCTCGTCTACAACGCATTCTCGTTCACCTTCGCAGCGATGTTCGCTGGCTTCATCTACTTTGTACTGGGGCGCACACAGGTCAGCGCCAAGTATCGTGGTGCGCTAACGATGTCCGCATTAGTCGTGGCCGTCGCGGGCTATCACTACCTGCGTATCTTTGAAAGCTGGAGCGCCGCCTTCAACCTGGAAACAGTCGATGGTGCGCTCACCTACGTAGCGTCCGGCCAGCCGTTCAACGATGCCTATCGTTACATCGACTGGTTGCTGACAGTGCCGCTGCTGGTAGCTGAATTGGTGGCTGTGATGGCCCTCTCACGCTCACAGACGCAGAGCCTGACGCTGAAGCTGGGTGCTGCTGCTGCTGCGATGGTCATCCTGGGCTACCCCGGTGAAGTCGCCGCCGACGACGGCACACGTGCCCTGTTCGGCTTCCTGAGCACGCTGCCCTTCGTGTACCTGCTTTACGTGCTCTTCACAGAGCTGGGTAGCGCTATGGAACAGCAGGCCGAAAAGCCGCGCGTTCTCATCCGCAACGCCCGCTTGGTGCTGCTGCTGACCTGGGGCTTCTACCCAATCGTATACATGGCACCCTTCTTGGGTCTTGAAGGCTCCGCTGTGACGGTAATCATCCAGGTAGGCTACTGCATCGCAGATGTGGCCGCGAAGGTCGGCTTCGGTGTGCTGATCTACAGCATCGCCCGCGCCAAGATGGACGCAGAGGGCGAGAGCTTGCCGGAGGCCAGTGGCTACGTCACTGCACCCGCGACCGGTGACTAAGCTCTGAACGAGATGTGAGGGCGCATACTGTGCGCCTCGCACACACGCAAGACGCAGAAAGCTCCACGAATCGTGGGGCTTTTTGCTTTATATCATCTTACGTTTATTGAAAGCTATTGTGCTTTTTATCACAAGCTCCTATCATTCGTGACATGCTTCACAAACTACACACCGAAACATAACAACCACTGAGGTCAGTAGCATGAATACGAAAGATGCAATCAATACAGGCAAGAACGCCTTTGAACGTGTTGACGGTCACATTACCGCGTGGATGGCAAAGAACGGCATCCTGCTATTACGCATCAGCCTGGGGATTGTCTTCTTCTGGTTTGGTGTGCTGAAGTTCTTCCCGTCCGTCAGCCCCGCAGAAACGCTCGCAACCGATACGATTTCGCTGCTGACCTTCGGCATCGTCGCGCCCGATATTTCACTGCCACTGCTGGCAGCATGGGAAGTGGCGATTGGCCTGGGCTTGATTACCGGGCGCTTCATGCGCGTGACGTTGCTGCTGCTGTTCCTACAGATGTTGGGCACGGTGACGCCGCTGGTGCTCTTCCCTGATGCAGCATGGCGCGTCTTCCCGATTGTGCCCACGCTGGAAGGGCAGTACATCATCAAGAATATCGTGCTGGTCAGCGCGGGTATCGTCATCGGCGCGACGGTGCGCGGCGGCAACCTGATCGACAACGGCGAAATCGTACAGGAATTCCGCAGCCGACAGCAGCAACAGCAGCCGCCAGAGCGCGAAGAACGCACCCAGGGCCGCAATCAGGCGACATCGTAAGCCATGCGTAGGCCATGCGCGGGCCTACGCTTTCAAGATCAGGCTGACCGGGCAATGGTCGCTGCCCAACACCTCCGTATGAATGTCGGCGCTTTCCACACGCTCCATCACATCCGGCGACACGAAGAAATAATCCAGCCGCCAGCCGACGTTGCGCTCACGCGCACCACCCCGATTCGACCAGTACGAGTATTTCTCGGCGTCGGGGTGCAGCGTGCGGAAGCTATCAATGTAGCCGTGCTGCCCGATCAGCTTATCCACCCAGGCGCGTTCTTCTGGCAAGAAGCCCGTGTTTTTCTCGTTTTGCTTGGGTCGCGCCAGGTCAATCTCGTTGTGTGACGTATTGACATCCCCACAGAAGATAACACTGCGGCCTGCCTTGCGCTGTTGATCGCAATAGGCTACAAACGCCTCCGAATAGGCCAGCTTGAACGGCACGCGCACGTTACCCTTGCTGCCATTCGGGAAGTACCCGGTCAGGAAGATAAAGTCGTCGTATTCGGCAATGATAGTGCGCCCCTCGGCATCGTATTCGTCTATGCCCAGGCCGATTTGCACGTTATGCGGCTCGACCTTGCTATACAACGCCACACCGCTATAACCTTTGCGTTCTGCGCTGGCCCAGTATGCGTGATAGCCGGGGATGTGCTTCAGGTCGTCGTCCAATTGGTCGGGGTGGGCTTTGGTTTCCTGCACACCGAGAATATCCGGCTGCGTCTGCTGTACCCACTCCACGAAGCCTTTTTTCTGTGCGGCACGGATGCCGTTCACGTTCCACGAGTAGAGTTTCATGCGTTACTTTGGTCCTTGATGATTGCTGATTTATCTGGCCAGGGGTCTGACAAGGCAGCACCACATAATAGCATGGTCGTGCGTTTTTCACAGCGGACGCAGCAAGCCGCCCTGAGTGGTTACGCCGAAAACTAATGATAACACCCAATCCCTGCCCATGCGTTACAATAGGGCAAAAAAGGCTTCAAAGTCAGATTTAATGGATAAACGAAAACAAACCTATATGATCGTAGGGGCTTAGCGTGCTAAGCCCTGGGCGCAATACATTGCGCCCCTACGGATCCGTTTTCATATCGCCATAAACAAATACGAAAGCGATTTTACGATGACTGTTTTGATCTGCATGGAATGTGGCACACGCGCTGCGGCGCTGGATTGGCGCTGTCGGGCGTGCGCAGGGCCGCTGGACTTTCAGCAATTGCCCGATTTTGACGCGGACGCCATCGAGACGACGGATTTCACGCTCTGGCGCTATCGGGCGATGCTGCCCGTCGAACCGCGCATCACGCTGGGCGAGGGGCTGACGCCGCTGGTGCATGTGCACATCAACGGCGGGGATTTTCACGCCAAGCTCGAATATCTGAACCCAACAGGCAGCTATAAAGATCGCGGCACCACGACCATGATAAACCACATTGCCGCGCATGACGTGCGTGAGGTGGTCGAGGATTCATCCGGCAATGCGGGTGCATCCGTCGCCGCCTACAGCAACGCCATCGGCATCGAGGCGCGTATCTTCGTCCCGGCGCATGGCTCTGACGCCAAAAAACGCCTGATTGCCCTGTTAGGCGGTGAACTGGTCGAGATTGAGGGGCCGCAACAAGCCAAAACCGACGCCTGCATAGAAGCCGCTGAGCATAGCGTGTATGCAAGCCACGCCTGGAGTCCGTACTTCCTGTTAGGGCAGATGACCGCCGCGTATGAAATCTGGGAGCAGTTCGGCGGGCGGGCACCGGACGCCATCGCGACACCGCTGGGGCACGGCGGCTTGTTCCTGGGGCTTGCACGCGGCTTCCGTAAGCTCTACGAAGCGGGTTTGGTGGATCATGTGCCGCGTATGCTTGCCGTGCAAGCCGAAAACAGCGATCCGATTGTGCGCGGCTACGAGACGAACGCCGACATGCCGCCAGCAATTAGTGCGGGTCAGACGGTGGCCGATGGCATCATTGTGCCGGTTCCCGTGCGTGGCAAAGAGGTGCTGGCCACCATCCGCGACACACAGGGCGCGGCCTTCCGCGTGAGCGATGCGCAAATCATGGCGGCGCACACGCAGATGATGCAGCACGGCCTGACGCCAGAACCGACCAGCGCCACGACTGTCGCCGCCCTGCCACAGATTCGCGCCCACATCGGTGAGAGTGCCTCGCTGGTGTGTACGATCACGGGCAATGGCCTGAAATATCTGTAGTTTGCGGACGCGGCTCGGCGCGTCCGCCAAAAGATCATCTCGTTTAATAGACGATATACGTGTTTTTCAGTTCGTCACGCAGGCGCTGAAAGTTATTGAAGCGCTGCCTGCTGATCGCGCCGGATTTCAGCGCCGCCTGCACCGCACAACCCGGTTCTGTCGTATGCGTACAATTGCGAAAGCGGCACTGGTCCACATATTCGGCAATATCCCGAAAATAGCCGTCTAATTCATCCGGTTCCACATCCCACACCGTTAGCTGCCGGATGCCCGGTGTATCCGCCAGATAGCCGCCGACATCCAGCTTAATCAAGGCGCTGTCGCGTGTGGTGTGCATCCCTTCAGACGAATACGCGCTGACTGATTTCACCTGACGCGCCAAACCGGGCTGAATATGGTTGAGCAGGCTGGTCTTACCGACACCCGAAGGCCCGGTAAACACCGAAATCTTACCGCGCAGACGTTCCCGTAGCGCATCAATGCCGACGTTTTGCACCGCGCTGGTATATAGCACCTCATAGCCCATCGTGCGGTACGGTGCCGTCAGCGCGTTCACCCGTGAGGGGTCTTCCAGATCAATCTTGTTGATGATAATTACCAGGTCGTCAATCTCGGATTTTTCGCCTGCCACCAGGAAGCGGTCCAACATGCGCGTATTCGGCACCGGTTGCGTCGCCGCGAACACAAAAAACGCCTGATCTGCATTGGCGATCAGCACATGCTCACGTTCGGCCTGGCCAGCGCCGCGCTTGCCTGCTGTGCGCATCGCCCGCGATAGCACACTATGCCGCGCTTCGACGCGCTCTATCACGCCGCGCAATGGCGTGTGATACGGGTGATGCGGCTCGTCGGCCTCTGGGTTGTCCTGCTGCTGGATTTCCGCATGGGGGGTAGGGGTCAGGCATACGCGGTCCCCGATGGCCGCAATATCCGATGCCTGCGCCGTCTCTTTCAAGCGTCCACGTAGGCGGCAAATATAGATGGCGCTGTCTGTCTGCGTCTGGGCGTCGGGATGTCTTGCGCTGGCTGTTTGTGCGTCGGTCTCCACCCAGTAGAAACCACTCTGCTCCTTTACGATGCGTCCGGTAAGCTGATCGGCTAGCGCGTCCAAGCAGTGCCTCCGTTAATCATGAGCATTTCTTCCTTTATGCATGGTCAGGTTGGTTTTGTGCGGCTGCACGTGTTGCATTTTTGTCTGCCTTTCACATCAGATCATGGGCAAAAATGCTATCTACAGGCTTTATTATAGGCGCTTTTGCTGCAAAGCACAGCACTTTTGCAAGAATTTTAGATGCGGGTAAAGATACGTGTAATTAGCGTCCTGCTTTGTTTGATTATTCTAGCAACCGCCTGTATAATGCCCATTCTGAGCACTACAGGGCCGAAATAACGGGCTGAACGCCGTTGGCCGCAGCGCTCAAAACAACTCGAATAAGCAACGATGGAAGCGTAGCTGCAATGGATCAAGAAGAACTGGGTAAGAACGAAGAAGAACAGCCGAATCCTTCGTCTGCCGAGTTGTCCGAATCATCAGAAACGGTTGTTGGCTCCAATGGGACGAACACCCCATCCAGCGCGACGGCGGAAGCTCCCCAGAACGCTGCAACGGAGCCGCAAGGACAAGCACCACAGGGGCAAGAGGAGCGCAGCGCGCAAGCCAGCGCTGACACTACTGCAACTGCTGACGACGCTGCTGATGCGGACGCTGGTAGCACGAATACAAGCGAAGGGCAAGACGGCGACACGGCCACAGATACACCCGATACAGATGCAACAGCAACACAGCCAGAATCACAACCAGAAACAGAATCGCAACCAGAACCAGAAACAGAAAAGCCGCCCTTTGCACGCGGCGACCTGATCGACTCGACAATCGTAGAGACCAGCCCCACCGAACTGATCGTGGACCTGGGCGACGGTTGGCAAGGGCTTGTACCAAGCAAAGAATTAGAGCTGATGCCCAACCGCCTGCTAGAGCACTTCACAGTGGGCGCAAAGCTGACCGTGTACGTGGTCAACCCGCGCAACCCACAGGGCAAAACCATCCTGTCGATTAACCTGGCGCTGGAAGAATTAGACTGGCGCGAAGCCGAAGATTACCGCAAGAGCAAGGATGTCTATGACGGCAAGATCGGCGGCTATAACAAGGGCGGCTTGATCGTGCGCTTCGGCCAATTGCGCGGTTTCGTCCCACAAAGCCAGATCAGCGACGTGCGCCGCGCCTACATGGAAGGCGAGACGCCCGAAGAACGCTACGGCCCACAGGTGAACGACCGCATCGCCGTCAAGGTGATGGAAGTGGACCGCCAGCGCAACCGCCTGATCCTGTCCGAACGGGCTGCGATGCGCGAAGTGCGCCAGGCAGCGAAAGAAAACCTGATTAGCGAGCTGCACGTCGATGAAATCCGTGATGGCGTGGTCGTTAGCCTGGAAAACTTCGGTGCCTTTGTGGATATTGGCGGCGCTGAAGGGCTGGTACACATTACAGAAATTTCCTGGGATCATATTACGCACCCGCGTCAGGCGTTGAACGTGGGCGATAACGTGCAGGTCAAGGTGATTAACGTTGATCCCAGCCAGAACCGCATCGGCCTGAGCATCAAACAACTGCAAGCGGACCCCTGGGACGAAATCGCGGCAGAGTATCCGTCCGGGGCGCTCGTGCGCGGCACCGTCACCAAGCTGACGAAATTCGGTGCGTTCGCCCGCATCGAAGCCAATCAAGCCGTTGAAGGGCTAATCCACATCTCGGAACTAGCTGAGGAGCGCGTCGAACATCCGCGTGAGGTCGTCAACAAGGGCGACGAACTGACGCTGCGCGTGGTCAAGGTCGATGTGAAGAACCGCCGCCTGGGGCTGAGCCTGAAGCGCGTCAACTCCCATGAATTCATGGATGATG
The DNA here is from genome assembly GCA_034437615.1 of Anaerolineae bacterium. Lineage (GTDB taxonomy): Bacteria > Chloroflexota > Anaerolineae > Aggregatilineales > Phototrophicaceae > DAOTTW01. The sequence goes on from DAOTTW010000491.1 coordinate 23,735, forward strand.
ACATGAAGCGCGTCTTCCAGAGCTTACAGCGCGAAGCCGAAGATCAGCAGGTCGAAGAGGCGGTTGAAAGCCTGATCGCTGTACAGCAAGATGAGCCGGAAGCACCGCAGGCCAACACCGACACAGCAGACCCACAAACAGAGGCCGCTGTCACCGACAACACCGACGCAGCAGACACACAAACAGAGGCCGCTGTCACCGACAACACCGACGCAGCAGACCCACAAACAGAGGCCGCTGTCACCGACAACACCGACGCAGCAGACCCACATCCAGAGGCCGATGCCACGCCGGCAGATCAGGCAGAAGTGAGCGCCGAAGACGAAGATAAAGATGAAGATGAAGATAAAGACGAAGACGAAGATGAAGATGAAGATGAAGACGAAGACGAAAATGAAAATGAAGACCAGGCGCAGGTTGTGGTGGATGCCGAAGCCGAACCAGAAGCACAGGTCAACGTCGAGGCGCAGGACGCCGGGGCTATCGCAGAAGCCGAGGTGAGCACGTCTGCTGAGGCCGAGACACAGGCCGATGACGCCGAATCCGACGAGGATGATAAGCAAAATTAGGTCCTGTTGACGTTTATGAGGTCTGTGTAACCACTCAGCCCTCACCCCAAACCCCTTTTCAGGGGTATGTATTTGGTTTTTCGTTGTTCCTGTGTGGCGGACGCACCAGCGGCGCGTCCCTACGGGCCTGTTGTGAATGATTGCGACCCTGTAGGGACAGGGCACTGACCTGTCCGGGGCGGCGCAGGCCGCCATAAAATACAGTCAATCATGAAATACCTACCCTTGAGAAGATTGAGAAGATTGAGGGGGTGAGGGCCAATTCGCGGGCAAAATGGGCCTGCCGCACATCCGCTTAATAATTCTAACCAAGCCCTGATACATATGGCATCTGCAACGGTGCCATTTTTGCTATAATAACCTGATAAGGAACCTTTTTTAGCACGTATCACACGCAATTGCCGCTCTGACGGGAGGGTGGTTGCCAAGAGTTGCCAAGAGGGGCGAAGGCGTCGGTCAACGCACCGCAACCACACACCACCACGACCCATGACTGACGATCAATCGCCTGCACAAACCGTAAGCCTTTAACGACATGGCTTCTGGATTCTTTTTCGCCAGAGGTCGCAGCATTTACACGAAGGCAGTTAGCAATCAGATGTTGTTACAACAACACTGATGACGGAGGTTTTAACCGTGCCGAACAAAATGGAACGCTTCACCCAACGGGCGCGGCGGGTGCTCAGCTTAGCCCAGGAAGAAGCTGAACGGCTGGTCCACAGCCAGATAGGAACGGAGCATCTGCTGCTCGGCTTGATGCGCGAAGAAGGCGGTGTTGCAGGGCGCGTCCTGCGTGACCTGGGCCTGGACCCTCGGCGCGTCGAAGAGCTTGTCACGCGCCTGACCGATTCCGATGACCCACGCACGCAAAATAGTAACCTGGACCTATCCCTCGGTACAAAGAAAGTGCTGGAACTGGCTGTCGATGAAGCACGACGTATGGGGCATCATTACATCGGCACCGAACACTTGCTGTTGGGTCTGGTACGTCAGCCTGAAGGCGTTGCAATCGAAGTGTTGCGCCGCCTGAGCGTCAGCCCGGAAGATGTGCGCCGCCAGACGCGCCGCGTGCTACAAGAAAGCCCGATGCAAACGACAGCTTCCAGTAGCCAAGAGCGCTCATCAAGCCAACGCTCCCGCGAGAAGACGCCACTGGTGGACCAACTCGCGACAGACCTGACCGCCCTGGCGCAAGATGGCAAGCTGGACCCCGTTGTGGGCCGCGAGACCGAGATCGAACGTGTGATCCAGGTGCTCAGCCGCCGCCGCAAGAATAACCCGGCGCTGATCGGTGAACCCGGTGTCGGTAAGACGGCCATCGTCGAAGGTCTGGCACAGCGCATCGTCGAAGGCGACACGCCCAAGCTGCTGTTGAACAAGCGCGTGCTGCAATTGGATGTCGGTTCGCTGGTCGCTGGTACGATGTATCGTGGCCAATTCGAGGAACGCCTGAAGCGCGTCATCGAAGAACTAAAGTCATCCGACACGATCCTGTTCATTGACGAGGTGCACATGCTCGTCGGTGCCGGCTCCGCAGGCAGCAGCGTAGACGCTGCAAATATCCTCAAGCCCGCGCTAGCACGTGGCGAACTGCAATGCATCGGTGCCACTACGCTCGATGAATACCGCAAGCACATCGAGAGCGATGCCGCCCTGGAGCGCCGCTTCCAGCAGATTTTGGTGGACGAGCCGACCATCGAAGAGACCATCGAAATCCTGCAAGGCATCAAAATCCCCTATCAGGAACATCACAACGTCGAAATCACAGACGAAGCCATCGAGACGGCTTCAAACCTGTCCGCACGTTACATCCCGGATCGCTTCCTGCCGGATAAGGCCATCGACCTGATTGACGAGGCCGCCGCACGCTTGCGCATGTATAAAAGCCCGGAAGCCGCGCAGGTTCGGCGCATCCAGGAAGAACTCGACCACGTTCGCGGTGAAATCAGCCGTGCACAGGACGACGGCATGGACACCGATCTCGTCGCGCCCTTGCAAGAACGCGAGGAAACGCTGCAAAAGCAGATGGACGATTACCAGGTGCACTGGAATGAGGAGACGCAGCAACCGCGCCTCGGTGCCGAGGACATCTCCGAAGTGGTGGCTATGTGGACGGGCATCCCGGTGACGCGCATCGCCAACGAGGAAAGCGAACGCCTGATGCAGATGGAAAGCGTGTTGCATCGCCGTATCGTCGGCCAACATGAGGCGATTGTGTCGATCAGCAAGGCGGTTCGCCGTGCGCGTGCTGGCCTGAAGGACCCGCGCCGCCCGATTGGGTCGTTCATGTTCCTGGGGCCGACAGGTGTCGGTAAAACCGAGTTGACGAAATCGCTGGCGGAATTCCTGTTCGGCAGCGAGGACGCGCTTGTACAACTGGACATGAGCGAATTCATGGAGCGGCATTCGGTTGCGCGTTTGGTCGGTGCCCCGCCAGGGTATGTCGGCTATGAGGACGCTGGCCAACTGACGGAAGCCGTGCGCCGCCGCCCATATAGCATTGTCGTCTTTGATGAGATCGAAAAAGCCCACCCGGAAGCCTTCAACATGCTGTTGCAGGTGATGGAAGAGGGCACGCTGACGGATGCACGCGGTCGCCGTGTGGATTTCCGCAATACCATCATCGTGATGACCAGCAACGTCGGCGCGGATATGATTAAGCGGCAGTCACGCCTCGGCTTCAGCCTGACAGACCCCAGCGGGGCCGATAGCGAAGCCTATGAGGATATGTCGAAGAATGTGATGGATCAGGTGCGCCGCATGTTCCGCCCCGAATTCCTGAACCGCGTGGACGCCACCATCATCTTCCGTGCGCTCTCGCAGGAAGAGATCAAGCAGATTGTAGACCTCGAACTGAACAAGGTACGCGAGCGCCTCATCGAGCACGCTATCACGCTGGACGTGACCGAAGAAGCGCGTGTATGGCTGGCCAACGAAGGCTACGACCCCGAATTCGGGGCACGCCCGCTGCGCCGCCTGATTCAAAACGAAATCGAGGATCGGCTGTCGGATGGCATACTGGCTGGTGAATATCAGATTGCCAGCATCATCCGCGTGCTGACCGACGACGATGGCCACCTCAAGCTGGAAAGCGTCGATGAAGATGAAGCAGAAGGCCAGGCGCTCGAAGGCGTGTAAGCCCTGAGCAAGTCGCATCGTATTTGGCAAGCGAGAAGGCCGCCCGCGTGGGTGGCCTTTTTTCGTTTCAAGCAGCGCTTGTTAATTGCGCCTGCCGCCCTTAAGCGCCTCTTGCAGTTTGTCGAGCGCTTCCCATTCACCTGCTGCGGCCAGCTTCGCCTGCTCTGGCCACGTTTCCATCGCAGCGGACTTACGCATCCCGGCTTGTTGCAGCACATCAGCCAGTTGATCGTAATCCAGCGCAGCGATCTTGTCGAATGTATCGTAGCCCATCTCAATCAGAGCATCACGATATTTCGGGCCGATGCCCTCAATGCGCGTCAGGTCGTCGGGTTCGTCTGCGTTCGGCAGCGCTTCTACGTCACCTGTAGCTGCTGCTGTCGTTATCTCGTCTGCGGCCCTACTTTCGGGGATATTCACATCGGGCAAATCACCGGATTCAACAACGGGGTCCGTTTCACTGACGGGCTTTTCCGTCTCGGCTTCTGCCACTTGCACCACTGTGGCCGTCTCGTCGCCCATCGCATCGCGCATCTGCGCATCGGCCTCTTGCACCGCTGTTTCTGCGGATGTCAGCATGGCCTGTGTGCTGCTCTCGCTTTCGTCTAGCTGGCTTTCTGTGGATTCCAGCACTTGCGTCTGTGATTGGGCGCGGTCGTCGCGCATAATCCACAACCAGAAGACCAGCGCCAACACCGCAAAGGCGATACTCCAGATCAGCCAACCGGACGCTGCTTCGGGGGCCACCGCGACATTCACACCGATCAATACACTGGCAACGATAAACGCGGCGGCAACCGCCATTTTTCCATCTCGATCCATTGTTAGTTTAAATCCTTGCTCCGCAGGATACTTTTCATAGGGCAATACTAATCCAAACCCGTCTTTAAGTCAAAACACCGCGCTTTTACAATGTTACCCATACCCAGACCGCGTGTACTGTTAACCAGAAAGCCGAGGCAACCCATGATATTACGTTCTACGATGCTTGCTTGTGCCATGCTGCTGCTATTGGCCGGCTGCCGCCAGACGAACGAACCGAACGACGCCGCGAATATCAATGTCGCCGTCGCCGTCGAGCCGGACGCGCCCACAGTCGGCGATGCAACGCTGCTTGTAACCGTCACAGATGGCGCAGACCAGCCGATTAACGACGCGACGATTAGCGTGCGCGGCGATATGTCCCATGCGGGCATGGTGCCCGTCATCCGCGAGGTAAGCGAAGCACGCGACGATATGGGCGTATACGAAGTGCCGTTTGAGTGGACGATGGGCGGCGATTGGTTCGTGGATTTTACGGTGACGCTACCGGATGGCAGCAGCGAAACGCAGCGCTACGAATACACCGTATCCGGCGCTTCGACCATGCCCGATATGCAGATGAATGGCGATAACGATAGCGAGATGCAGATGAACGACGCTGATTAAGTTGGGTAACTACTCAGCCCTCACCCCAAACCCCTTTACAGGGGTAGGTATTTCGGCGGACGTGCCATTGCACGTCCCTACAAACCGCTGTGAACCGTAGGGACACCCAATGGGGTGTCCGGGGCGGTGCAAACCGCCATAAAATACGG
>DAOTTW010000492.1:0-3503 GCA_034437615.1 Anaerolineae bacterium
GTGGGAAAACGCGCTGTACCAGGCTGCGTGCGTCGTTCAAGATGCCGCGCTTTTCTTCGGGTGTGCTGCAACGGTCCGTTACACAAGGTTCGCCATCTGTCACCAGGAAGATCACGCGCCGGTTGCGTTGGTCAGGTGGAAGTGGATCGAGATCATCGAAGAATTCCTGTGCACGCTCAAAGGCCAATTCGAAATCCGTCAAATTCAAGTTGCGGCGTGTAAACGTGGATGCGCTCACGACATCTTGCAAATTGCGGACTTTGCTTGCGTGGTCTGGGTCGAGGGCGCTGGGAAGTTCCTGCCATGTTAGCAATGTGTCTGTGCTGCTGCCAAAGGCGATGACGCCAACACGCAAGGTGCCAGCATCACGGTCGATAGCGGCAGCACGAAATTCACTCAGCCAGGATACCGAGAACTGCATGGTTTGAAAGCGCAAACCATCAGGGTCATTGGGCGCAAATGGGTAGACTGTTTCACTCCAGGCGTCGCCGCCCATACTGCCGGATTGGTCGATGATGAACAGCGCGTCCAGGCCCGTGAATTCAACCGCCGCAGTTGTAGGCCCCGTTGGGGGGCGCGTGGGGCAGGCTGCCGGGTCTGTTGCGCCCTGGGCATGTGCGGGTGGTGGCCCCAACAGGCTGCTAGATAGCAGCAGCACGACCAACACGACTGCAAGCTTTAAGGGGCGTGCACCACCGGGTAGCCGGGGCCACGCAAAAGGATATGAACGAAGGGGGAATGATGATGTCTTGCTTGGCGCGTGCATCGCTCTCACTTTTAGTAGGATGCTGAAATATGGTTAGCTTTGTGTATAAATATAGCGCAAGTAAGCTACCGTTGACAAATAAGACTTACCAATGCGGTGTAATTGTGTGTCATCACAGACGACCGTCTGAGCCGCCGTACCTGTTGATTGGACTCCGTTTTGCCTGTATGCTGCCCAGGCTCAAGATGTTTTTAAATCTTTAGGTTATACCTTGTGCTAACTGCTGGTTTAGTATACATTTGTAAAGCGCTGTGTCCATCCTGTATTTTATACAATTTTGTGCATTGCAAGTCCGCACCCGTACCAGCAATTGTCAGGGCGTTGCTGACGTGGCCGTATATCGCTCGACCCGCAAACCGCTAAGGAGCTACGATGCGCCCATTCTTGCCCATCTTTGCCTTCATATCACAGTTTGTCTGGCTTGGTCTCGCGGGTATTAGCGCTGCGGGGGCGGCCTTCATGGGGGCGCTGGCTTACGGACCGCTGGCGGGCACGTTCGTAAGCGGTATACCGTTGATCGAGACCAGCCTATATCGGATGCTGTATTTCTGTGTCCTATTTGGCCAAATAGAACGCACATTCTTTCAGTGGTTCATGCTGCTGACGCCGCTGATTCTGTTATCCGTCAGCGCGGGGGCAATGCTCATCGGCTGGCAAACGAATCGGCTTTGGCTCAGGCGACCACTGCCGGGTTCGCTGCCGGTGATCTTCAGCTACGATCTGCTGCTGGGGGTGTTTTCGGCGCTATACATCTTCCTATTACAGCCCGCTATTCGCCGTTGGGCGCAGCAGACCGCTGAAATCGCCACCACCAGCGACTTTTGCCCGCTGCCGTTGCGTGTGATGATGACGACGGTTCAGGACCTATCGTTGAGTGTGGTGCCGATTTTGCTAATCGTGATTGTATTGGTTGCCCCGATGCTGTTGTTATTGTGGCGCTACACGCCGCAGGTGAGTGGCGCGGTCACACAGCCGGACCTCTGTGCAGCATGTGGGATGCGCTCACCGTCGCGGGATACATCGTGTGTGCTGTGTCATCAGCATGTGCAGTTGCAGGTGAACAGCGCTCAGGGCGTCTATAGCGCTGACGACGTGGCTGATTTACGGGTGACGATCCGCCCGACGACGCTGAATTTGCCGCGGCCACAGGTCAGGATTCTTGGGCTACACAGCGCCTTGCAGGTTGATGTCACCCGCTTGCAAGATTGGCGTTATCAAGAGGACGAGCAAGTGTTATCCTTGAATAGAACCATTTCTGCCGGGACAGCCACGCAACTGACGCTGCCAATTCGCATTTCACCAAAAGCAGCACGGACCGAACGCGCTTATGAGCTGCGGGCTTGCATCCGGCCTGCTAATAGCCTGATCTGGAGTCCAGCATCGGAGCCGATGAGCGTGCAGGTTAGGCCCAGGGGTAGGGGTAGGCGCTTGCTGAGCCGCCTGCGGACGCGCTGAGTCGCGTCTCTACATAAGCGCCTTGAGTTGACACGAGCACCCTTCAGGGTGTCCGTCATCGACAATACAACATGAACTTGAGGGATAATATTGTAGGCGCACCCTTCTAAGCGTCGCCGGACGCACAGAAGCCCGTTCCTACTTGATGCTGAGGTAAACTGTAATGCGATGCTTGATATGTGTTTTCTTATTTGGTCTGCTGGCCCTGACGACCCAGGCCCAGGCCGGCGATCCCTCATGCAACAGCGCGCCGAATGAATGCGTGCCGGTAGATCAGGCGGCCCTCCTGAGCATCGAGAGCAAATCGAGCTTCTTTCAAAATCCGTTGCTGCGTATGACGGTCAGTGTATCACAGCAGACACGTTTATATGTGCCCTCCTACGATGAACGCATTGTGGAACTCAACACCGAAGCGTGTAGTCTGGTCATCGCAGCGCTAGCAGACCCCGACGACAACGACGCGCCTGCTGATTTCGTGGACCTGAACCCAGCCAACGGCACCGAGCAAGAGGTCGGCCTGTACGCCTTCTGTCAGCGACACACAGAGCCATTTCCGCAGGAAGGCAGCGTTTTGGGCGCACAAAACAACGTCGATTGGCGACGCACGGACGGGCAGAATGCGGTTGAGCTGCGCACGCTGTTCAACAACGCACAGGCCAACACCTGCGCTAGCCAAAGCCTGACGGATAGAGGCCAAATCCAGGGCATTACGCTGGACCTGCGCCGCATCAGCACTCAGTATGCGGTTTTTCTGGCGTATAGCCAGCAGGATAGCCGCGTGTTCAATAGCCTTCTGCTAGACCAGAACAACGCCGTCTTTAAGCGCGACTATGACGCTATCTACTGTTTGCTTGGCAAAGCGCCGCCGCAGATGCAGCCTGATGTGGCGGGTGATGTGTGCCAGCGTGATACGCCGCTCGTCGGCCAGGACGACATTTCGCTCTCACAAGCTGTCGCTGGCCCAGTTGAGCGCTGGACGATGCGCTTGCTTTATACGCCACCCGATGCAGCACGGCCAGCCTCCGCCGGTGCCGCAGCCACCGCAGAGCCTGAATCCACTGAAACAGAGCGCTCAGAAAACCCTGAGATTTTATTAGCCAGCGAAAACGGTACGCCGGATGACCAGGACCGCCCGCTTGATTACCGAGTGACGCTGGCGGGGGCATATCGCGTCGAGATGACGACTGCGGGCACACCGTATAGCTTGCAATTAGATGCGGATGGCACGCCGATCTTGCAACCGACGACTGTCAGCGCGTCCGTGTGTGCTTTCACAGTGCAG
>DAOTTW010000493.1:0-2663 GCA_034437615.1 Anaerolineae bacterium
CCGCACCTCGCCAGACCGCGAACACACGGGCCTGATGGGGTCATCAATGGGCGGCCTGATTAGCCTGTATGGGTTGTTCAAGCGCTCAGAAACGTTCGGCTTCGCCGGGGCAATGAGTCCGTCTGTGTGGTTCGCCAACCGTGCTATCGTCTACATGATCCAACGGATCAAGGTCGGTGATGTACCAGCCAGCCGCCTGTACATCGACGCAGGTCACCACGAGATGAACGAACGCTTCAATAAATATTACCTGCAAACAATGCGCTGGCTGCGGGATGTGCTGGTCGAGCAGGGCTTTGTGCTGGATGACACGCTGAAATACCTCGAAGATGCAGACGGCCACCACACTGAAGATTCCTGGGCGCGGCGCTTCCCCGAAGCCATACGCTTTCTCTTCCATGACAGGCCACGTCATCCGGCTGAATGATACGCTTTACCTACTGTAGCTTTACAACGGGCAGGTATTCCGTCTACGATACACCGCTTATGTTATAATCCGCACGCATTGTACCGTGTTCACACCGACACGGCGCTTTGTGTTAGCATGATCGACATCTCACCCGTGATTTTCGTGAACGAAATAGCACTATATTAAAGAGGACATGCGCCCCGATGGACATTAACCAGATCGCCCAGATGATCGAATGGCTGGACGAAGAGCGCCGACGCGACAAAGCGACCATCGCGACCCTGACAGAACGCCTGGAACAGCAAGCCGAGACCATCAATACCCTGCAACGCCGCGTCATTAACGTGGAATCCGACCAGACGACGCTGCAAGAGGGCGGCTTGACGGCTAGCAAAGACCGCGATGTGATCGAATCCTTGCGCAGTGAGCTACAGCAAATGGTGGAAACCAGCGAGGCACGCCGCCTGACCGCAGAACGCGAAGCCGAGCGTCGTCAGGAACTCGCACGCGACAACGCACAGCGCTATTTACGCGAAATCGAAGAGCGTGTCGATAAATTGCAGCGCACCGTCAACGGCCTGGGTGATGTGCGCATGGAGACCAGCCGCGCAACCGATCTGGTCGAAGATTTGCAGCAAACCATCACAGACATGACCAAAAAGTTTGAAGAGCCAGACCGCCGCCTCGCCTTCCTGGAAGAGCAGCAGCGCCAGAACGCCCGCCGCCTCTCCGAAGCGGAATCCGAGACGCCGGAACTGCGCAAGATGATCGAGCGCATCGTCCCCAAGCTGACCCTGATCGAAGATTTGGCCATCCGCAACGAACGCCGCATCCAGGAATCCCAAAATGCGGACCGCGAACGCCGTGAACAAATGCAACAATTCATCGACTCACAAAGCCTCATGGTGCAGCAATCCAGCCAACAAATCGAGGACATCCAGCGCCGCTACAACGAACATCAGAAAGAAATGCAGAGCTACATTGACCGCTTCGAGACGTGGGCGCAAGCCTACCGCGAGATGAAGCGCATCATTGACGACTTCGAGCGCATTGGCGACCGCCTGGAACGCCGCATCAGCGAAGTGGCCGAGATGCAGCGCCTCAGCGAAGAACGCTTCCGGCAAGAATGGAATGATTGGCGCACTGAAGATCAAAAACGCTGGAAGAACCTCACACTTTCCAGCGATGAAATCTGGCGCAACCACGACCGCGAATTTGAAGGCTTTATCCGGCGCATTGATGCCCTGGAAGAAGAATTGCCCAGTATGCTCGATAGCCTCAAGCGCTTATGGGGTCTGCAACGCGAACAAGCCCAACTCTACCGCGAACGTTATCAGGCGCTGCTGCTGGAATACGACACCGACCCACGCAAAGCCACCAGCACTTTTAACGCAGAGTATGACAGCAACCCGCAGAACACAAACGGCAATCAGCGCAACGGCGGCAACGGCAACCATAACGGCACAAACGGCAATGGCAACACGTATTAGGGCAGCACATTAGATGACCGACAGCACGCCAGCACAGGATAGCATCACGCTAGATGACCTCATGCAACTGGATGAGGATAAGCGCTATGAAGTCGTTGATGGTCAACTCATAGAGGCACCCATGACAGCAGGTTTCGCACACGTCATCGTTATCGACAATCTATACGACATCCTGAAACCCTACGTCAAAGCCAATAAATTAGGGCGCGTACAAACCGATGGCCTGACCTTCGTGCTGCACGAAGACACACAAGCTCGTATTCGCACAACGCGCATACCGGACCTGTTCTTCCTGCACCATAGCAGCATCCCAAGCGATTTAGATTGGACGAGGCCGTTTATCGGTGCGCCGGATTTGGCGGTTGAGGTGGCATCACCGGGCGAAACACCCGCCAAACTGACGCGCAAAATCAGCGATTACCTGCAATATGGCACCCAGGAAGTGTGGGTCATCTACTTCACAGAGCAAGAAGCACACATCTATTCGAATACGCATAAACCTCGCATGTTGCAGGCCAACGACACCCTGCAAGCAGAGGCACTATTCCCCAGTCTGAGCATCCCTATCCATGCGCTATTCAAGATCAATGGCGAAAAAGATTAACCAACAGCACAACCATTATTTCGCGCCCTTTGTGAAATTCTTGACAAGCCATTGCACGCTTTCTATACTACGCTTACAATCCCTTTATATTCTGACCAGAAAAGAGACTTTTTCACTATGAGCGATACAGTGCAAAACTATATCGGTGGCCAATGGCTTG